>DASTLN010000117.1:0-36440 GCA_035714925.1 Dehalococcoidia bacterium
GCGAGTGTGCCTTTGAAGTACTCGACCGTGCGGCCGATGCCCTCGCTTAGGCCCACAACGGGCTCCCAGCCGTAACGAGCCTTCACCTTGGAAATGTCCGGCTTGCGACGCTCAGGGTCGTCGGTGCCGCGGCTGACGAACTCGATTCCGGCGCTGGCGCCGGTCGCCTTCACGACCTCTTCGGCCAGTTCCAGCATCGTGATCTCGTGCGGGTTGCCGATATTGAAGACTTCGCCGTCTGCATCGCGGTCGAAGGCAACCAGCAGCATCGCCTGGACGAGGTCGGAGACGTAGCAGAAGGAGCGCGTCTGGGTGCCCGCGCCATGAACCGGTAGCGGCTCGTTGTTCAGCGCGGCCGCCACGAACGCCGGCACCACCCGGCCATCCGCCAGGTTCATCCTTTCGCCGTACGTGTTGAAGATGCGCACTAAGGACGCGTTGGTCTGGTGCTTGCGCCGGAACTCGAACGTGATCGCCTCGCCGAAGCGCTTCGACTCGTCGTAACAGGCGCGAGGACCGATGGGATTGACGTTGCCCCAGTATTTCTCCGTCTGCGGGTGCTCCAGCGGGTCGCCGTAGACCTCCGAGGTCGAGGCGAACAGGAAGCGCGCGCCCACTTCCGTCGCCAGCTGCAGCAGGTGCATCGTCCCGATCGAGTTCGACAGCATCGTCTCGATGGAGTGCTCCTTGTAGTGGATCGGGCTCGCCGGCGAGGCGAGGTGCAGGATCAGCTCCGGCTCCAGCTTCGGCAGCTCCTGCGAGACGTCCGCCTCGATCAGCTGGAACGACGGGTAGTCCTCCAGCATGTCGACGTTGGTCGAACGCCCCGTGACGAAGTTATCGAGGCAGGTCACCTCGTGGCCCTGGTCCAGCAGCGTCCTGCAGACGTGACTACCGATGAAGCCGGCTCCCCCGGCAACGAGGACCCTCACTTGGCACCGAGTGCCGCGGGCTGCAGGTGCACCGGCCGGCCGATGCCGTGGTACTCGAAGTGGGCGGACTCAACCGCTTCGCGCTGCAGCTGAATCCGGCCGTCGTAGATCACCTTGCGGTTCATCACCCCATACAGCTGCGTGTAGTCCATCTCCGCGAACTCCGGCCAGTCCGTCAGGATCGCGACGCAGTCGGCGCCCGTGGCGGCTTCCAGGGCGCTGGTGCAGATTTGGTCGGCAAAGCCCTTCGCCTGCTCCAGCTCCAGCGACGGGTCGTAGACCCGGACGCGCGCCCCCTCGTTGCGCAGCAGGTTGATGATGTCGATGGCGGGCGATTCCCGCAGGTCCTCGCTACCCGCCTTGAACGTGACCCCCCAGGCAGCGATCGTCGCGCCCTCCAGGCGGCCCACAGCGCGCCGGATGCTGTTCACCACGTGCTTGCGCTGGCCTATGTTCACGTCCTGCACCGCGGAAAGCACGCGCATCGTCAGGCCCACAGTGTCGCCCGTGTGGCAAAGCGCCGCCACGTCCTTGGGCAGACAGCTGCCGCCGTAACCCACGCCGGGTCGCATGAACAGGTTGCCGATGCGCGGGTCCATCGACACGCCGCCCAGCACCGAGTCCACGTCAACGCCGAGGCCCTCGCAGAGCTTCGCGATCTCGTTGACGAACGACACCTTGGTGGCCAGGAAGGCGTTGGAGACATATTTGATCATCTCCGCGCTGCGCAGGTCGGTGTAGATCACCGATGCGTTCAGCCCCTCGTACAGCTCAGCAACGCGTTCCGCGTCCGCGCGGTTGTCCGAGCCGATGACGATGCGGTCCGGGTGGAAGAAGTCCTGCACGCCGCGGCCTTCCTGCAGAAACTCAGGGTTGGCAATGATCGAGGGCGTCTTGCGTCCCGCCGGGAAGGTGGAGTTGAGGATCGCCTCAATCGTCTCACCCGTGCCGATGGGCGACGTGCTCTTGTTCACGATCAACGGCGGGTTCGGCTGGTCGACCACTGCCTCGGCGATCTGCGCCACGGCGCGCCGCACGTAGCGCAGGTCGGCGGCGCCCGTCGTGGTCGCCGGCGTGTTCACGCAGAGGAAGACGTATCCGGCGCCCTCCAGCGCCTCCGCGTAGGAGGTCGTGAAGTTCAGCCGGCCCTCCGTCAGGTTTTTGTCGACGAGCTCGTCCAGCCCCGGTTCGATGAACGGGACGTCGTGGGCCTGCAATCGGCTAATCAGCGTCGGATCGACGTCGACGCCCGTTACGCAGTGCCCCAGTTCGGCAAGGCACGCGGCCATGACCGTACCAACGTGACCGCAGCCAACGACTGCAACTTGATGTTTGTTCATGCCCGGGGACCACCTTATTTCCTAAGAATCCAAACATACCCGCGCTCGATCCCTCGCCGAGCCAGAATTCTATTGCTTACTGCGCCCACGTCTTCCAGGGCGCGGTGCCTTCGCTCCATAGCCTTTGCAGCAAACTTCGCTCGTGCACCGTATCCATGCACTGCCAGAAGGAGTCATGACGGTAGGCCATCAACTGACCCGCCTCCGCCAGGCGCGGCAGGACGTCTCCTGCCCAGTCGCTTTCATCGTTCTCTATGTAGTCTAGGACGCCGGGCTCGAGTACGAAGAATCCGCCGTTGATCCACTCCGCCTCCGACTGGGGCTTCTCTGAAAAATCGATCACGCTGTCTCCGCTTAGCCCCAGGCGGCCGTACCGACCCCGTGGCTGTACGGCCGTGAGTGTCGCCAAGCGTCCGTGCGCCCTGTGGAACGCCAGAAGGGCGCCGAGGTCCACATCCGACACGCCGTCGCAGTAGGTCATCATGAAGGTCTCGTTAGGGAGAAACGGCGCCAGGCGGCTCATGCGGCCGCCGGAGCCCGTCCGGTCTCCCGTGTCCACCAGGTCCACCACCCAGTTCACCTCCTGGGCTTCGGCTGCAAGCGGCCGGACCTCTCGCGAGCGGAAGTCCACCGTGATGCTGCCGTGGGTGATCGAGTAGTCAGCGAAATAGCGCTTGACCTGATTGCCCCGATAGCCGAGCGCGATCACGAAGTCTTCAAACCCGTGGTGGGCGAAGTGCTTCATGATATGCCAGAGGATTGGGCGTGTTCCGATCTCGATAAGAGGCTTCGGTCGTACCTCAGTCTCTTCGGCAACCCGTCGGCCTTCGCCTCCGGCTAGAATCGCAACCTTCAATACATCCCCCAGGTGGTTTGAGCCGTTCCCGTCGCTCCTTTAGGGAGTGATTGGTCTACCTTTCGAAACACGCGCTATGGGGTTTTGTTACTGCGTCGCCTGAACAGCAATTGTCTAGCCGACAGGCACAAGAAAATGGTGTTCCCAACTAGATAACGCTTCCAGAGCCGCCGTGGTTCTTGTGACAGCCGGAATAGCCATTCCAGCCCCCGGTCTTGCATCCACTTCGGTGCACGACGGACCATCCCGGCATGGAAACCGAACGCTGCGCCGACGGCAAGGATCACCGGCGCCTCGACGTCCGTGTAATTCTCTGCGACCCAGAGCTCCTGCTTGGGCATTCCAAGGCCGATCCAGACAAGGTCTGGCCTGGCAGCGTTGATTCTGGCCGCGGCCTCCAGACGCTCCTCTTCCGAGAGTGGACGGAAGGGCGGCGAGTAGGAGCCAACGATGTCGATTCCCGGAAAGCGGGCGCGCATGTTCTTCTCCAGCGCTTCGAGCATCGGCTCGGTGCTGCCGTAGAAGTAGTGCTTAAATCCCAGCGGTACGCCCTGCTCGCAAATCGCCAGCATCGCGTTGGGACCGTCGACTCGCTCCATCTCCTGGACGCCCTGGATCTTGCCAAACCAGACCAGCGGCATGCCATCCGGCGAAACGACCTCGTAATCGTTCACGGCGTTGAATAGCGTCTTGTTGCCCTGCGACTGGGAGATCGTGTCCACGGTGCAGAACGCCACGCGGGTCTTCGACCCTGATCGGACAGCGTCAGCAACGATCGCGAGCATTTTCGCTTTTGTAAGCATGCTCACACCGATGCCGAGAATGTCTGTCTTCTGGGGCAGGCTAACGCGGCGAGTGCTTTCCAGGAGGGCCTCCTCTGACTTCACGAAACTGGTTCCCTCTTCCGGCTGATCGATGAATTTTCTATCCGCTTCACCTATCTAACGCTGCCGGGCGTATTTGTGTAACGGATTTGCTGGGATTGGGTTCTAGGTACTGAACGGAATTCACCAGCGGCAACGGCTGATGTGGTCGAGAACCGCTTGGGCACTAACTGAGATAAGGATGCCTCGGATGAAGTCGCAAGGACGCGTGATGACGCAGCTGGTACAAGCTCCTAAGGCCGCCGGCACCTATGAGGCTCCCGCAAACATCCGTAGTGCGCTCATGGACCCACCGATCAAGGTCGATGTAGCAGCTAAGCCCCACTTCGCCTACAACTTCCTCAAGCGTGTCATGGACATCGCCGGAGCCTTAACTCTCCTCTTCTTCGTCCTTGTCCCGATGCTCGCCATAGCCGTCGCGATCAAGCTTACGTCGCCAGGCCCGGTCTTCTTCAAGCAGCGTCGGCTCGGTCTAGGCGGCCACGTCTTCTACTGCCTCAAGTTCCGCACCATGGTTGCCGACGCCGAGAAGCGCCAGGCTGAGGTGCAGCATCTTAACGTCACCGAAGGTCCCACCTTCAAGCACCCCGCGGATCCTCGCATCACTCCGCTGGGCAGAACCCTGCGACGCTGGAGCCTGGATGAGCTGCCCCAAGTCTGGAATATTCTCTGCGGCGAGATGTCGCTGGTGGGGCCGCGTTCACTGCCTGTGGCTCAGAACGTTTACGCACCGGGCCAGGAAGTCCGCCTCAGCGTGAAGCCCGGGCTTACCTGCACCTGGCAGGTCTCCGGCCGCAGTACCATCGGCTTTGAGCGCTGGATGGAACTGGACGCGGAATATGTGCAGAACCGCAGCATCGCCGGCGACGTCATGCTGGTGCTCCGGACCATCCCCGCGGTTGCGTCCGGCCGGGGCGCAATGTAGCCGAAGGCTCAAGACAGGATTCGAAACGCCCTCGCCGGAGGGCGTTTTTCGTCCTGCCCGGCATCAAGAAATTAGCCCACGCCAGCAAAAACACCGCGCTGGCGGAGCGCTCGACTCCGGGTGGCGGACAGGCGACCTTCATCCCCACGGGTGACTCGGTCCGTACGTTAGCATGACGGATGGCGTTCGAGCGTTGCTCTGGTGAGGCTGGACCGTCCGGCCGCCGGTGCGTGTCACTAGATGCACGCCGTGGCTCTGGCGGCTGGTTGCGTGACCCGACACCGCCGCCTCACCGAATCCAGCGCCAGAGCGGCGATGCGCCAAGGGACGTGATGGGCCCGACCAGCTCGGGTCCGTCCTCCGGAGCAGCTTCCCTTTGTGCGACCCACCGGTGAGTCCGGGGCGCACCCTGTTCAACCGACCTGCGGTTCTTTGGGCGCCGTGTTAACTTCGGGTCCGGTTAGTACACCCTGGCATGGTGGGCGAGATGTAGCCTCCGCCGGGAGCGCTGTGGTGATGGTGCTCGCGCTCTTTCAGGCCAACAAGACGGCGCTGGTAGGTTGAATCAGCAAGAAGGGGGCTCGCCCGTTCGACGGGGGCCCCTTTGGCGTTGCGGGATGCTCGCACCTTTTAGCGCAGAGGCGTGGTGACCAGGTGCATTGAGTTCTTCTGGAGGGCACGAAGGCGGTTGAACTCGTGACCTTCCATGCGTTCGAGCGTCATGCCGAAGCGCTGATAGTCACCCAGCAACTCGCGTACACCATCGCGCACCGTGCTCGTAAAGGTGAACTCAGGGAACGCCTTGGCGAACTTGCTGAAGTCGACGCGGTAGTCTCGGGAGTCAGGTGAGGCGTTGACAGCGTAGCGAATGGTGCAACTTGGCATCTCCTCCGCCACGATGGCTGCTACGTCCCTCACCCGGTAATTCTCTTCGGTCCGTCCAATGTTGTAGGCCTGGTTGTGGATCAACTCCCGAGGCGCCTCAGCGAGGTGGATGAAGGCGCGCGCGATATCGCGGCAGTGCACCAACGGTCGCCACGGTGTACCGTCGCTCATGATCATGATCTCGCCCGTTGAGAAGGCCCACGCCGTCAGGTTGTTCACCACGAGGTCCAGTCGGAGCCGCGGCGACGTCCCGTATGCGGTGGCGTTTCTCAGGAACACCGGCGAGAAGTTGTTGTCTGCCATCTCAGCAAGCGCTACTTCCGACGCAATTTTGGAGTCGGCGTAAACCGTGATCGGTGAGAGCTCATCGGTTTCGCCCAAGATCTTGTCGCCGGACTTGCCGTAGATGCTGCAGGAGCTTGCCAGCAGGAAACGCGGCACGCCAGCCTCCTTGGCGCAGCGTGCTGCGTGGAGCGTCCCTTCGTGGTTTATCCGCCAGGTCAAGGACTCGTCCAGCTCACACAGCGGGTCGTTGGAGAGGCCGGCGAGGTGAAACACCGCGTCGAAGCCCTCGAAGTCCTCGGGCGTCAGGTCAAAGACATCCCGATGCTGGCTAATCGGAGGTTGGCACATCGAGTAGAAGTCACACCCGGCGTACAGGTTGAGGTCGATGCCTTTGACAAAGTGGCCGGCCTCAATAAGCTGCTCTACCGCATGAGTTCCGATGAAGCCGCCGTGGCCCGTGACAATGATTCGCATGGGCGGGAATCCTTTCCGCTGTTCGGCCTATTTTACTCGTTACGCAACGACCAATCGTATGGGATGTGATTCTCGAACGGATCCAACCGCTCGAACTCCGCTTGGTCGTAGGGCGCATCCATGAACACCGCCATCGTAGCTTCCTTCGTTCCGGTGCCCTTGATACCGTTCCAGATACCCCTTGGCACTGTCACCAGCTGGTAGTTCTGGTCACCAATGAAGATCTCCATCACCTCGCCCTTTGTGGCTGAGGCCTGTCGTTCGTCGTAGAGGACCACCTTCACCATGCCGCTGACCGCCGTGTAGTTCAGCGTGCAATCCCTATGCCGGTGCCACCCCTTCACGACTCCGGGGTACACGACAGAGAAGTACACTTCGCCGAAACCCCGGTAGACCGGTGAGTCGGCGCGCAGCATATGCATTACGTAGCCGCGCTCGTCGGGAATCCTGAGCAAGGGAGTGATCTGCACGCCGTCAATCAGGGCGGGGCTCCTTCACTTGGTCCCTCCAACACGCGAAGGCGAGGCAGAGGAATGATGAATCGCCCGCCACGGCGGAAGTACTCCTGTTGCTGGTTGACGATTTCATCTGCGAAATTCCAGGCCAGTATCAGAACGTATTCCGGCTGGTCCGTCAGGAGCTTCTCGACCGGGAAGACCTGAAGCTGCGCGCCAGGCGTCAGCTTGCCTTGCTTCAGCGGCGCACGGTCGACGATGTAGTCGATAAGCTCGGTGTCGATGCCGAAGTAGTTCAGTAGCGTGTTGCCCTTGGCTGCGGCGCCGTACGAGGCGATTCTCTGGCCTCGGGCCTTGATCTCATGTAGCAGGTTGAGCAGATCACGCTTGGTGTTCTCTACGTTCGCGGCGAAGCGTTTCAGAGTCTCAATCGAGCCCAGCTGCGCATTGTCTTCCTCCTGGAGGAGGTGCGTCAGCGCCGGCGAAATCTGCGGTTGGGCCGCGGGGCGTTTCGCATAGACCCGAATCGTGCCGCCATGTACGGGCATCTGCCGCACGTCGAAGAGCGTCAGCCCGGCCGACGCGAACAGACGTTGAATCACCCGCAAGGAGAAATAGGACAGGTGCTCGTGATAGATCGTGTCGAACTCGCCGCCACGCACCAGCTCGAGCAGGTGCGGTACCTCGAAGCAGACGAGACCTTCATCCTCGAGCATGTATTCCAGGCCCTTGACGAAATCGACCAGTTCGTCGACGTGGCCCATCACATTGCTTCCCATGATGGCGCGACAGGGACCGTACTCCGCGCGCAGGTACCGCGCGAGCTCGAGGTTGAAGAACTCACCAACGACCTCAAGGCCGTCATCCAGCGCCATCGTCGCGACATTGTCCGCCGGCTCAACACCAAGTGACCGGATGCCGCGCTTGACGAACTCCTTCTGGAGGCAACCATCGTTGCTTGCGATCTCAACCACGAGGTCGCCAGTTTTCAAGTTCTGGCGCTCAACGATGTCCGTCGCCATGTCGGCGAAGTGCTGGCGCAGCATCGCGGAGGTGCTCGTTACGTAGATGTAGTCGCGAAACAGATCCTCTGCGGGAACCACATCGACAAGCTGAACGTGGCCGTCTTCCTTGCAGAAGTAGACCCGTAGAGGGAATCGAGGTTCGTCGGATCCGCGTTCGGATACAGGCAGGAAACTGTTCGCGAGAGGCGTCAGGCCCAGGTCCAGGACCAACTCCATCTCTGTGCTTCCACACGCTCTGCACTCGCGGTTTTGCTTTATACCGACTTGGCTACGTCTGGATGCCACAGGTGCCTTCGTCATCTAAGCTTTCGCGGACAAGCAGTCGACGTTCGACCCGACAGGCCACGAGAGAACAAGTGACCACTATGCGCCGTCCTTTCAGTCCAAGCATCCTAGTACTGAAGGTGGAGTCAAAGGCCTGTACGATGTGATAACGGCAGGTTGTAGGAGGCGTTACACCAGGATTCTCGAAGCAGGCCCAAGGCGCTTGCGCCGGTTTCAGACCTGGGCGGCGAGGACTCCGAGCTAGCGTCGTTCGATCTCCCGCTGCTCTGGCGTTTCATGCGGGCGCTGAAAGTCATCCTCCAACCGCCAGGTGGTCCCGAGCTCCGGAGTAGACACTTCGATGACGTCACACTCCGTCAGTCCTACCAGTCGGTGTCGTTGGCCCAGGGCGCAGGTGTATCCCTGGCCCATCTCCAGCTCCGTTTGTACCAGCGAGCCTTCCTTGTCTTCCCAGATGACTGCAGCGCGGCCGTCCAACAATGTCCAGCTCTCGCGTTTCTCATCATGCAGCTGCAGCGATAGGCGGGCGCCTTCATTTATGTGCAGAATCTTGCCCATGTACGGTGCCTCGGCGGGTGTCCAGTGCAACTCCCAACCCCAGGGCTTCTCTACCCGTCGGCTGTAGGGCCGCTGCTCGAACTGACTCTTATCAAAAACCGGCATCATTCTCTCGCTGGTCAAGGACGTCTCCTCGGGCGTGTCGGGTTCGTTCTGTGTTAGTCGCAGCAAGGCGCGGAGGTTCAGGCCTGATCTAGTATCGACTGGGACGCGACCTCACTGGCGCGGCCCTGGTCGGTGAAGTTGGGCCGTTTGACTGAGGGGCGCGAGTCGTCGTCTCCGTTGGCTTGGCGGACAGCTTCGCGAGCCCAGTCTCCAGGTCCAGTAGATTATGCGAAGCAGCAGTCAGCGACGAGACCGCCGTTGCAACGTCTTCGGCGGTGAGAGGCCGTCCGTCCTCACGTTCCGTAAGGTACTTCTCCCAGAACTCGAATGACTTGTCTAAGTAAGTGCGCGCGGTCTCAAGCTGCGCCATCTCAGTCGACGTCGGCGCTGCTCGAAGCGCGGGCTCGTGCTGTAGAAGCAACACTAGTGCAACCAGTGCCACCATGGCGACCGCTTCTAGCCCGCCGACAATTGCCACAATCTGCCACTCTGCGTCCGCGACTACAGCGAGGATTAACGCTACCGCCGCTAGCGCCGCGAGACCAGACACTCCCAAGAGGGACATCACCAGTGCGTTGTAGCGAAGCTGTACGAATCTCGCCGCGGCGTCCATGGAGTGCTCCAGAGGCCCCCGTCCGCCACCCAGCGGCGTTTGCGGCAAAGCAGCCGCTGCCATCGCAGACTCTTTCGCTGAAGGTTCAGCTGCGGTCGGAGTCGGCGCTGGTCTCGGTTCGGTTTCGGGTGCGCTCAGGGCGTGGGATGGTTGCGGCTCGGCCTCGCTCACAGGAGTTTCTGTGACACTTTTCGCCAGAACAGGTTCAGGGGCTCCCGTGGTCTCAGGCTGCGTCTGAGATTCCAACGCAATCGGACCAGTGTCCACTTCAGCCGCCAGTTCGTCGATGACTTCGGTATCCGACTCAGGCACCGAAGTCATCTTGTCAGCCGGCGGCTTGTCATCCTCGAGTGCTCGCGGAAAACGTTCCACCTTCTCGTCAGCGGTGTGCAGCCGATTCTGTGGCACCGCGGGCTTGGACTCTACGGGCTCCCGTAGAGCTGGTGCCCCATCTTCCCAGGGCCGGGGCTCTCGAGCACGCAAGGCAGGGGGGATTTCTATCCTCAGGCGGGCGGCGAGCCCCTTCTTCTTTCTCAGGCTGCCTAGGGATCGTTTGGGTGCTGCAGGCCGCTCATCATGACTCGCGAGCCGCTGGTCGGACGCGGTCAACCGCTCGATGAGGCTGCCTGCCGATGTGGAGGAATAGGGCGTTTCTTTTTCGTCCAGCGTTCTGACGCCTAGGAGGCGTTCGCCGAGACTGGGCTTTTCTACCGGCTTCGTGGAGTCGCGGTCGTCCTCTTCAAGCGGGTCGTGAGCTCCGTGCTCCACTATAGAAAGCTCCTCAGGTTTGGGAGGCTGGACTCCCTTCCTGTTCAAAAACTCTCCCTAGGATACTACGTTACGCTCGGTCGCTGCCGGGCTGCTGCTTATCCTATGCAACGATTGAACGGGCCCGCGGTTCTACATAACGTAGTCCGTGGGCAGTGCAGCTCTCTCCTAGCCACGGCAATTCTGCTGCATTATTCTCGGATCAGCCGGCCCTGCTTAGGGGAAGGCGCGCATTTCGACATCTTGGGGCAAAACTTGAGCAAGTGGCGGTTTGTCATCGCGGCGCTCATTGCTCTCTCGGGCATGGCTGAGCAAGGATACGTTCCCCTATCTGTGACCGCCGAGGGGGAGCTTCAAGTTAGTGCTCGAAACGTAAGCGTCGATGCCGCCAACCAGGTTCAGCTCCTCGCGAAGGTTCTGGACCAGGACGGACGGCCCGTCCCCGGTCTCGCCGCTGGCAGCTTCTTCGTCAAGGCTGCTGACCGTGAATTTGCCGCCCGCACCGTTCAATCCGTCGTGGATGCCCAGATCGCCATCTCTTCCCTCCTCGTCATTGACACCAGTGGCAGCATGCAAGGCTCCCCATTGGAAGACGCCCGGCAGGCGGCGAGTCAATACATCGGTATCCAGGATCCGATTGATTCGGTAGGCGTCATTGCGTTCTCCAACGACGTGCAAGTCGTCTCGGACTACAGCAAGGACCTGGGTGGAGTGCAGGACACCTTGCAAGCCCTTTCGGCAGTTGGCAACACCTCACTGTTCGAAGCCGTGGTGGTTGCCTCCGAATCGATATCTCAAAGAGGGAGTGGGCGCAGCGTGGTCATCCTGCTCTCCGACGGCGAGAACTTTGGCCCCAGCACTACCACCCGAGCTCAAGCGTTGGCGGCGGCGAAGGCGAGCGCTGTTCCGTTCTACGTCATTGGCATTGGTCCGTCGCTCGACCAGCAGTTTCTCGACGAACTCTCCGAAGTGACTCAAGGCGAAATGTATCTGGCGCCATCTAGTGGTCAGCTTGCTTCGATCTTCAGTCGGGTGGCCGAAGTCCTGCGCAGTGAGTACCTCGTAACGGTTGACCTGCATGAAAGCGGGCTCCATGGAGAGACCGAGGCCTCCTTGGAAGTACGCATCACGGCGGGGTCTGGTCAAACGCCAATTACGCTACAGCTACCCGTGGTTCAAGTTCAGGTCCAGCGAACGCCAGTGCAAAACGTCCCGGCCCCGCTTGCTGTGCCGGAGACAAGAGAGGCAGGTGATAACAGCCTGCTGATTTGGGTTCTTGTGGCGTTGCTCGTTGTTGTTCTCTCCGCGGGTGCGGGAGCCTACGCAAAACAGTGGTATGACCGTCGGGAGCCTACCTACGGCCCGACACCACGACCACCGGCTGAGCCGCCCTCTCATGATGGCGCTCCACTCGTCTCCAGAGAGAGTCCTTGGGCCATCTTGCAGGACGATTCGGGGAAGGACTTTCGGTTCTCTGGCCTCGCTACGCTCGGCGTCGACTCGACCTGTAGCCTGCGGATCCCTGTCAGCCCTACGGCGTTCGGTCATGGCGAAGTCCGCGTCTGGTTCACCGATCAGCGCTATCTCATACACGACATTTCGCCGCGGAGCCGCATCAGAGTCAATGGCAAAACGGTCGGCTGGTGCTTCCTCAGTGACGGCGACGAGATTGAGGTTTGTGGCGTCACGTTGAGGTTTCTCAGCGAGGGTTCTGCCCCCGCACAACGCTACTAACTCCCAATTCGAAGTAATGATTCTGTAACGAAACGGTTTTGCGGTGTTTAACTAGATGAAAGAACGGTGCCAATCGCGGGGCGTTTCTGGCTGCAAATATGTAAGGAACGGCCCCCGAGACTAGGCCCGAGCCGGAAAGGGGACGGAGCCCAGAGTGGATCTAGCAAACACGATAACCAGGCTATAGCACTTACGCCGCAGAAGGTGCGGATGTAATCTAACAAATGTACGGAACCCACGCCGCCTGGAGGAGGGCGGCCCCATGTCAAGGAGGACAAACATGGTGCTCTCGTTTTTCGAGTACCTTGGATTCACGGTCTTGGAGGCTTACTCTAGGGTCAGGCTCTGGAAGTCTGAACGTGGTCAGACTACCGCTGAATACGTTGCGGTGACCGCAGTGGCCGTTGCCTTGGCAGTCGGCGTTATCTTTACCGTCCTCGGCGGGTCGCTCAACACTGCTATCGATAACATTGCAGGCTGGATCAGCGATGCCGCCCCTGGAGATCCGCCGGACCCCGCGGGTCCTAGCGAGTAGTGAACGAGCCTAAGGACTGAAAGGAAGGGGCAGGGCCGAATCCTGGCGGCGGGGCCGAAGGCGCTGAGGGTATCGCTCGTTTCGCCTTCGAAGAAAGCCTTGGCCCTTGGTATCCATGTTGAAACGATGGGGCAAGGACATCAGTTCGATGCTCTGGAACAGAGAACGGGGCCAGTCGGCGGCGGAGTTTGTCGTCGTGGTCCCTTTTCTGTTCCTGATTTTCTTCCTCATCGTTGACTTCGGCTGGCTCTTCAAGAACTGGATTGTCGTGACCAGCGCCGCCCGCGAAACCACGCGCTGTGCCGCTGTTGCCCGCTGCTACGTAGACGACGCGGAAACGACGCCGCAGGAATTTGCCTGCGAGCAAATACGGGGAGGTATCGGTAGCAACGTTCTGGATAACACCCTTGTCACCGTAGAGTATTTCGACCTTCCTGACACACCGGCCGGAATCGAGGGCGGACAAGGTGACTACGTCGTAGTTTCCATCGCTTCCCAGAACGAGTTCATCTCACCCGTTGTGCCCTTTCTAAGTGTAATCACCGGCGGAGCGAGTGGGCTCTCTGACTCGATCGAGCTGAATGCCCGCAACGTGATGCGGTTGGAACAAACACCTGAAGGAGCTTCAGGCGCCGCCTCATGCGCACCTTGATTCGAAGTCTCCAAGGCCGGTGTGCTTCCGAAAGCGGGCAAATTCTCGCCTTCGCTGTTGGCATCCTCATCGTGCTCTTTGGTTTCGTCGCTCTGGCCGTCGACGTTGGCATTTGGTACTACGACCACCGCTTTGCTCAGAACGAAGCTGACGCGGCTGCCCTGGCCGCAGTCGGGGTGCTAGCGAACAACGCCAGTCAACTGGATGACCCTGACGTCCCTCAGAAGATCGTGGATGCGGCGTTGCAGTACATCGCAGCCAATGACAACGAAGACCCTCCCGTCACATTTGGAGAGTCCTTCTGCAATGCCTCGAATTCCCCGCCCGAGTACTCAGATCCCGACCTTCCTGCCGGGTACTCGTTTCCTCAAGGCGTTGGGTTCGCGGATATGAATGGCGACGGAGACGTCGACACGGTTCGCGTGTGCATTAGGCGTCCGAGCCAGGTCTTCTTCAGCTCAATCTTCGGACTAACCAGCGTCACCACCGGCGCCGTCGCTGCGGCTCACGCGGGCGACTTGATCAACCCGTGGGCTGACCTGCCAGACCCCTGTACGGAGACAGATATCTGCTCTTCAGACGAGGACTGCGACCCAGACTTCGATTTTGACAATCCTGAACCGGGGACGTACTGCTCCGTCACGTTTGACGAGGATCTCGTACTCCCACCAGGGACCTACGTATTCCAGGGTGATGTCTCGTTCGACAACGCCGACATCGATTTCGGCGCAGGATTCTTCTTATTCATGGGTGACGTTTCCAGTGATGATGCCGACCTCGATTTTGTCGACAGTGACATCGCCTTCATGGGTGACGTTTCCCTGGAGGGTGGGCAGCTCTTTTCCAATAACGTCTTCGTCTTTCTCACATGTAACCCGACACCTTGCAACGGCGCTTCGGCCGGCACGTTCTCGGCAAGTTTGAATGCGGAGGTGCGACTCTTGGGACCGGAGCCGGTCTTCTGGGTCGATCGTTCCTCGGTGAGCTCCGCCTCCTGCCTGGCTCCGGAGGATGCTAACTTCGTCATGACAGATAACGCGGCCTTGCTGGTCGATAGCAGCATCTATGCGAGGTCCGGTACCGTGTACCTGGACGGGACGGGGGCCAAGAACATATCGGGCTCTATTGTGGCCAGGAGCGTCGCTCTCGGCGCGGGCAATGGCGATGTGACCGTTACGCAAGATATCGTAGCTAACGAGTTTTGTGATGGCGGTGCGGATCTTGTTGTCGGCGGCGACATCATCATTGGCGGTGGAGGCGGCGGACTTATCGAATAGTTGACGAGGAATTAGCACGGCGGGGCTCGCCGTCTTATTGCTCGATCACGTAGTGTTTATGTTGGAGACGCGTTGCTAACAACGTAGGACGGGAAGACGAGGGAAGTTGGACCGATGACGATTGAGGATGTAGTCACCAGGCGCCGCGGAGAAGGCGGCAGCCGAGGCGTTCTGCTGGCCGGTCTGGTGCTCGGCCTCGTCGCCGCGATCCTGATCGCCATCGTCCTTAGCCGCGGCAATGACTCAGGTGGCGTTGGCGGTAGCGGTCGCGTCGCTGTCGTCGCAGTTCAGGACATCCCCGCCCGCACCCGCATCACACGTGACATGCTCGAAGTGCGCAACTACGAAGCCGCCAGCGTCAGCGCCGAGGCTTTCACCAGCGCCAGTCAGCTGGTGAACCGGGTCGCCGCAGTCGCGATCACGGCGGGTCAACCAATACTGCCGGTCCAGGTTAGCGCCACGGCCGGCGAAGGCCTCAGCTTCGCCGTCGGAGCTGGCATGCGTGGCATTTCCATCAGCGCCTCGGAAGTCTCCAGCGCCGGCGGTAACGTTTCGCCGGGCAACCACGTCGACATAGTGGGCGTCTTCAGCGTAGCGTCTTCCAGCGACGCCGGCCCCCTGATCGCACAGCTCACCGGCGAACCCTTTGGCACCCTCAACGTGACCGAGGATTCCGTCCTTACATTCACTTTGCTGCAGGACATCCGCGTTCTCGCTGTGGCGCAGACTTTGTCCGGCGAAGCTGCCGACAGCTCAGGCAATTCTGGCAGCGTTTCCGGCATCGCCCCCAGGTCCACGAACGCGCGTGCCACCACAATTACGTTGGAAGTCACCCCGCAGCAGGCCCAGATACTCGCCCTTGCGGACCAGCAGGGCGATCTGCGGCTATCACTAAGGCCCTTTGGCGACACCAATAAAGCACCTGTTAACCCGATCATCGTGCCGGCAGACAGGTAGACTCGGCGGAGAGAATCTTGGCAAACATCAGGCTGTTAATCGTGGACCCGGACGTAAACTTTCGCACCGACTTCAAGCGGGAGCTGCAGCGTTCGGGAGTCACAGTGGTTGGTGAAGCCGATTATGGTGCTGACGCGCTGAGTCTGATTGAAAGCGAAAAGCCCGACGCGATCGCTGTGGCTTGGCAGGATCCCTCTGCCCGGCCTGAGCAGACCCTCGAATCAATTGCGCAGAGTCTGCCCACGGCTCCATTACTCGTTTACTCTGCCCTGAGCGATCTCGCGTCGGCACGGCGGGCCATTCAGGCTGGTGCCCACGACTATCTCACCAAGCCGGTCACTGCCAAGGAATTCAATGACGCGTTGACCAAGGCGTTCGCGCAGATTGAGCGCCGTCGCATCGGCGAGCTCGGCGCACAGGCTCCCGTTAGCGAAGGTGTCGTCATATCGCTCTTCGGTGCCAAGGGCGGCATCGGCAAGACAACCCTGGCGACCAACCTGGCGGTAGCGCTCACCCGCTTCCGCCAGGAATCAGTGGCGCTTATGGATATCGACACGCGCTTCGGCGATGTGGCGCTTGTGCTCGATCTGGAGCCAACGCGCAATATCACCGACGTCATCCGCAACATCGACGAAGTTGACCGATTCAACATCCGGTCCTACCTGACCCCGCACCAAAGCGGTGTTGGCGTGCTGACTGCGCCGACGCGCCCGTCTGAATGGCGCCAGGTGCAGCCCGGTCACGTTGCTCGCCTGATCAAGGCACTTTCCCAGACCCATGACTTTGTGGTTCTGGACACGCCCGGCTTCTTCACAGAACTCGTTGGTGTAGCCCTCGATATGTCAGATCTCGTCCTGCTTGTCACGACACTCGACGTCTCCAGCATCAAGGACTGTGCCATGGCAGTTGACATGCTAAGCAACTCCGACTACCCGATGGATCGCGTGAAACTCGTGATCAACCACCCGTCCAGCATCCAGCGCGTCGACCTCAAGCAGGTGAGCGAAGTCACGAACTGCGAGGTCTTCTGGAATGTCCCCTTCGACAAAGCAATCGTCAGTGGTAGCCAGGCCGGTACTCCCATCGTGCTGTCCAAGCCGAATAGCCGTGGTGCGCGTAGCATGATCGATCTAGCTCTCGCCATTAGCGGCGGTAAACGTGAGCGCAAGCGGTTTGGCCGTGTCGGAGACGTCGTCGTCGGCGATCGCGAGTCCCTGGTTCCCGCGGTGCAAGGAGGCAGTGAATGACTCGTTGGGAATGGCAAGAGGATACAAACCCCTTCGGCCCCCACGTTCCCGTGATGCCGGACCGGTTCCTTGATGCGTTGCTCACCGAGGAGCGTACTGACGTTGAGACAGATCGCGATCTGGTTCACATCATCCACCAGAAACTAATCGCCGAGATCGACCCTCAGAAACTCAGCAAGCTCTCGCATGAAGAGGCGTATCAAGCAGTCATCACCGCGACGCGCCGGACCTTGGCTGAAACGGCACCTCACGTGGTCGGGGAGTCTCGCGACTTGGTCCTCGCCGCTGTGGCTGACGAAGTACTCGGCCTCGGCCCCATCGAAAAGCTGGTCCGAGACCCTGCAATCTCCGAAGTCATGGTCAACGCGCCGGATAGGGTCTTCTATGAAGAGGGCGGCCTGCTCTACAAGTCCCGCATTCACTTCCGGGACGATGACCACATCATGCGCATCATCCAGCGCATCGTTGCCCCGCTAGGACGTCGTGTGGACGAGTCATCTCCCTACGTTGACGCTCGATTGCCGGACGGCTCCCGTGTCAACGTCATCATCCCTCCGGTCGCCTTCGAGGGTCCGGTCATCACCATCCGCAAGTTCCTCGGCGACAAGTACACGGTTGACGACTTGGTCAAGGTCCATACCCTCACGGACGCCGTTGCTGACTTCCTTTCACTGGCTATCGAGGCACGGCTCAACATCGTGATCTCCGGTGGTACAGGTAGCGGTAAGACCACGTTGCTTAACGCCCTCTCCGCTTACATCGGTGACCGAGAACGGATAGTCACGATCGAAGACCCGGCTGAGCTGCGGTTGCAGCAGGAGCACGTCATCGGCCTTGAGGTGCGTCCGCCGAACATCGAAGGCCGCAACGAGGTCACCCAGCGTGATCTGGTCCGAAACTCGTTACGTATGCGCCCAGACCGCATCATCGTCGGTGAGGTTCGCGGCGGTGAAGCTTTCGACATGCTCCAGGCGATGAACACCGGCCACGAAGGCTCCCTCACCACCGTCCACGCCAACTCGCCGCGAGACGCCTTGGCGCGAATCGAAAACATGGTGATGATGGCCGGCTACGACCTGCCGCTTACATCCATTCGAGAGCAGATTGCCTCGGCCGTCCACCTCGTAATTCAGATCGCGCGACTCTCAGACGGTACACGCCGCATCCTTAGTATCAGTGAAGTCGCTGGCCATGAAGGCAACATGATTAGCCTGCAGGACCTCTTCGTTTTCGAGCGTTGGGGTGTGGATGATGACGGTCGAATCCAGGGTTCTTTGATTCCAACCGGACTGCGTCCCCATTTCCAGCATGTCTTTGCCGCGGCGGGTATCGATCTCGGTGTAGAGATGTTCCTGAGGCCTGGATAGTGGACGCACTCGTCCTCCTGACGGCCATCGTCGGCGCCACGGCAGTCGCGTTGGTCAGCTACGGCGTCTGGACTATCGCAACCGCAGAGCGTGAGCAGGTGGCGTGGCGCGTCAGCCGTACAGGCATTGGGGTTCGCACCCGGACGGAGCCCTTCGTCGATGTTCGTGTTCAAGGCCGGTCCAGCGCCATCTTTACACCCATCGATAGGGCCCTCATACGTTATGACTGGGCAGACAGCATCAGCATTCTCTTGCGTCGGGCCGAAATCAATCTCTACGTCTCCGAGTACCTCGTCATCCGGGCCCTCGCTGCCTTCATTCCCTTCGTGCTTTTCACATTCGCCGCGTTGTCGAGTTCCCAGGCAATTTTCCTGTTTCTCGGTGTCGTGGTTGCGGGACTCCTCTGGTGGCAGGTAGGCGCCTTCGTCGGACGCCGAATCGGCGCTCGTCAGCGCGGTATCGACGATCGACTAGACGAAGCGCTCGCCCACCTCGCCGGTTCGCTGCGTGCCGGCTTCAGCTTCCTTCAGGCATGCCAGATGGTGGTGCCGCAATTAGATGGTCCGCTCAAGGCTGAATTCGAGGAGATGCTGGAGGACGTTAACGTAGGAGCCTCCATGGAGGATGCCCTGAAGGGCCTCGCGGAGCGCATTTCAAGCTACGAGGTGGACATCGCGGTCAATGCGGTGCTCGTCCAGCGTCAGGTCGGCGGTAGCCTTGCCGAGATCCTTAGCAGCGTCGCCAATACCATCCGAGAACGTCGCGAGCTACGAGGTCATCTCTTTGCGCTCACCGCCCAGCAGCGTGTTAGCGCTTACTTCGTCGCATCGGTACCTTTCGTCCTTGGCATCTTCCTGAGCCTGACCAGCTGGCACTTCATGGCGCCGCTCTACACCACGCTGGCTGGCAACATCATGCTAACGGCCGGCATTGTTTTGGATATCTCCGGCTTTGTCTTGATGCACCGTCTCACCAGGGTTGACTTCTGATGTTGGAAGCGATCACGGTAATGATGGTTTTCGCGTCGGTGTTTCTAGTTGTCATCGGCCTCCGAGGTCACACCTTCGACCCGGTGGAAGAGCGCCTGCGCGCTGTCCACGCTAATATGCGGGCGCGAAACCCCGCCCTGGCCCAACCCTTCGTCCAGCGTGCGGCGGGCCCGGTAACGGGCGCCATCGTTCAGTTCATAGCCCGGTTCCTACCGCAGACCTGGATTCGAGAAGCCGATGAGCGTCTGGAGAGAGCCGGCAATCCCATCACCCTGCCCGGCTACATCCTGCTCTGGTCCCTAATTGCGTTTGGCTTTGCCCTCATTGGGGCATTGTTCGGCAACTCCGCCGGACCAGTTGGAATCCCTGTCGGCTTCTTCCTCGGCCTCGCCGCTGGTGTCTACCTGCCGAGGCTATGGTTGCGGGCCCGTGTGTCTCAGCGCGCCTTCCTGACACGAAAAGGCCTGCCGGATGCTCTTGACCTCATGACGACTTCCGTAGAAGCAGGCCTTTCGCTGGATTCTGCTCTGGTTCGCGTAGCGGAGTTTCAGCGCGGCCCGTTTCAGGATGAGCTGATCCGAGCGATGCAGAATGTCACGCTCGGCAAGTCGCGAAGGGAAGCGCTCGACGAGCTCGATGAGCGCCTCGGGGTCTCAGAGGTCAGCACCTTTGTCCAGGCCGTGCATCAAGCCGAGATCACGGGCACTCCGATTGGTCACGTCCTGCGCGTGCAGGCGGAACAAGTACGCATCAAACGACGGCAGGCCGCTGAGGCGCAGGCGCAGCGCGTCCCCGTCATGATGGTGATCCCGCTTGTGCTCTTTATCTTCCCCTCTCTCTTCGTCGTACTCCTCGGCCCGGCCGCGATAACTATCGTCGACCTGCTGGGCAACGATCAGTTCCGCTGACTTAGGAGGGGTTAGCTCATGGCCTCAGCAGTCGAAAAGGAGAACCGCAGCGGTACACTCCACCTGGCCGAGCCGGGCACTGTCGCTGAGACCGGGCTGGATTATGGCTTCGTCCTCGATCTCACGATGAAGACCATCAACAACGCCGGACGCCCCTCTGCCCGCCAGATCTGCGACCTCATCTGCCTGCCGTTTAAGCTCATGGAAGAGGTCCTGGAGTTCCTGCGACGCCAGGAATACCTCGATATCGTCGGCTCCATAGGCGTAACCGAGCAGGACTACCAGTACATGCTGACGGCACGTGGCGTTTCTAAGTTGCAGACCATCACTGAGCACAGCCAATACGTCGGTCCGGCGCCGGTGCCATTTGCCCTCTATACGGATGTCATCGCTCGTCAGTCGGTGTCACAGCTTCAGGCCAATCCCGAAGCTGTCGCGAACGCGCTCGATTCCCTCGTCCTTCATCCCGAAACGATCCAGCAGATCGGGACCGCCGTCGGGGCCGGCCGCTCCCTCTTCATCTACGGTCCACCTGGCAACGGCAAGAGCACGATCGCAGAGTGCCTCGTCTCGCTACTTTCAGACGACATCCTGATTCCCTACGCATTTGAAGTCTTTGGTCAGGTGATCCGGGTTCATGACCCCCTCGTCCATCACAGTTCGGAGCATCCCCAGGACACTACCGAGTCCGAAGACGAGGCAGAGATTTCCCAGCGCCGTGACGACCGGGATCGTCGCTGGGCGATCTGCCGGAGACCGCTGATCGTCGGAGGAGGGGAAGTTACACGAGCCGACCTTGAGTTGCGTTACTCGGAGGTGGGCAAGTTCTACGTCGCGCCGGCCCAGATGAAAGCAAGCAACGGCGTGTTGATCATTGACGACTTTGGACGCCAGCTGATCCGTCCCGAGGAGATGCTCAACCGCTGGATGATCCCGATGGACCGCAACATTGATCACCTTGCCTTCCAGACCGGCGAGACTGTCGTGGTCCCCTTCGATGTGCTCTTGCTATTCGCGACCAACCTCAAACCGAGCGAGCTCGGTGACGAGGCGTTTTTCCGCCGCATCCGTCACAAGGTTCGTATCTCAGACCCAACGCGCGAGGAGTTCATCGAAATCCTCAGGCGCGTTTCCGCCAGCATGGGTCTGGCCTTTAGCCCGGGAACGGCGAACTACCTGGTCAAGACCTACTACGAAGCTACAGGTCGGCCGTTTCGCGGCGTCCATCCTCGCGACATCTTCAACCTGATAGAGGACATGTGCCGTTACACGCGTCAGAAGCCTGCGTTTACGCGACAGTGGGTGGACCGTGCCTGCGCCTCCTACTTCCTGGAGGAGTAACCTGACTTGAGCCTCTAAGCACTTCTTATCTTGCCGATAACACCTATGTGAGAATTACGCCCGCCGGCATTGGCTTCGTCGTTCTGGTCGGAACGGTGCTCGGCTTCCTGATCAACTTCAACTTCAACCTGGAATACTCCGGCTTCTACTTCCTTGTCGGGGCGATCCACGGCTTAATGGCGATGCTCTTTGCCTGGGTTGTGGCCTACGCATACGGATTCTTCTTCCCGGTACCGCCCGAGCATTAGCAACCCCGCACCGCAGAGATCAGGGTTTTCCTCTATAGAAGCCGCCGTACTCCTGAAGCACTATCCGGACAGTGCCATGAGAGGAACCCCTGCCATGAATCGACGACGTATTTATATGACCCTCGAGCTCTGGTCACAGAAACGGCGCGCCAGCGCCGAGGCCGTGGCGACCATACGGGAAAGTTTCCGGCCCGCCCAGACCTCTGCCCTGCCGGGAGCACAGCGCCTGAATCGAAACACCACCAGTCGCCAATAGCCCTCCCATAGGCTCCTCCGGCTCAATCCTGGAACTCAATTCCGGAATATGTTGTAAACCATTACGATTTCGTTGCGACGTGCCCCTAAAACCTTCACGAAGTACTACAATGACCCCGTAGCCACGCGTCAGGATGACAAGTGACTGCTGGCTCGGTGGCCCCGCAGCCACGAAGGTGGCGTTAGGCACCGGCCTACCCCGCTACGGTTCACCGCCCCGAAGTTGACGCTCTGGGTGGTGTGGTTCTCTCAAGGATGAGATGTATGAACCCGTCCACTGACGAACAGACCCTGATCGAGCGGGCAATACAGCGTGACCCTGAGGCGTTTGCCGAACTCTACGTCAAGTACCACGACGCGGTGTTGCGCCGTGTTCGCCGCGTCATCGGCAACCAGCAAGAAGCCTACGACATCACAAGCGAAGTCTTTCTCCGCGCCTGGAACACCATTGAACGCTACGAAGACCGCGGACTACCGATCATCGCCTGGCTCGGCACCATCGGCCAGCGTCTCGCGATTACCTACCTGACCAAGCACCGCTGGAACCTCACACTCGACCAGATCGAGTCCGAGGCTCACAAGGGAGAGACACCGGAAGAGCTTGCCGAACGGCGCTCTGTCGCCGCCAGCTTGCGAAGCGCAATGGTCGAACTACCCGATCTGCAGCGCAAGGTCCTCTCCAAGCGATTCCTTGAGCAACTGACCTATGACGAAATCGGTGAGTCCATCGGCAAGCGCCCCGGTACGGTCCGGGTGATTCAACACCGGGCACTGCGTGCACTGAGACTGATCGTCCAGCGCCGCGGCGACCTTGAACCGGTGTAACATTTCCCAATTGCTAAGGGTTTAGCAAGTGGAGAAAAGCATGACTCGAATTCTAACGCTGCCGTACGAGACACGAGGCCACATTCTTGATGGCGTCCGTCGTGTGGAACTCGTCCTTCTCTTGCTCACCGGAGCGGTCCTGGGATTCTTCTATGAACCATGGGGTGTCGCGTTTGCTCTGCCAATGTTCGCGACTGCGGTAATCCTTGTCCCACGCGAACGTGACGCGCCAATCGCGACTCGAGAACAACGCCGGATCGCTTTCTTGAACAACGTTGAAACCGAAGCTCAGGACTTGCGAAAACGCTACCTTGAGATTCTCCACCAGGCACCGTCTGACCTGCAGGCTCACTCAGAAAAGCAGATCGAACGCCAGCTTGCTCTCTGGATCGAGTCTGTCGGTCTTCGATTCGCCGCGTACCCAGAATTCGCCGCGATATTCGTGGCGCACAACAGAGAAGCCGGTCTCCTGGCTGAGCTCGACTGCTGCCTCACCCGCCTCGGCGAAATCCAGCGTCTCTGCCGGCTCAGCGCGAAGCTCCACCTCCCTATTTAGAATCTTCAACGCCCTCGGCTCCACTGCTTTAAAATCTCCAACGCCCTCGGCTCCACTGCGCCCTAGTAACGTTTGCCGCGAAGGTGGGTTTTTCTGTGTGAAGGCGAATGCGTGCATGTCCTGCATGTAAGCTACGTCGAACTTCACCTGCGAGCATGGAGGTTCCTTCGTCATGGTCATTTCGAACCAGGACACAAAAGTCAGCTCTCTCGGCGTCTTCGATGATCCCTCTTACGCCAGAATCGCGGTGGAGAAAGCCGAAGCGTATGGAGCGGCCGCGCCGTTTCCTCACATTGTTTTTGACGACTTTCTCCCTGACGCACTGGCACGACATCTCTCCGCGTCATTCCCTCAACCAGATGACTCATGGGTAGAGCGCGACAATGAAAACAACCGCCGTCGTTTCCAGCCAGACGAGACGAAGATGCCGGAGACGCTCCGCGAGATACTCCGCGAGCTCAACAGCCGCCAGTTCATCCTCTTCCTCGAGACGCTGACAGGCATCGGCAACCTACTCCCGGACCCCTATTTCATCGGCGGAGGCGTCCACCTCAGTGGTACCGGCGACTTCCTCAAAGTGCACGCCGACTTCAACTGGCACCACAAGTTGCAAGCCTATCGCCGTGTCAATGCACTCTTCTACCTCAGCGACGACTGGCGCCCGGAATGGAAAGGCGCGCTGGAGTTCTGGAACAAAGAGATGACACACGTCGAAGACGCCGCCCTGCCGCTCTTCAACCGCCTCGTCGTCTTCTCCACCAGCGAGCACTCCAACCACGGTCAGCGTGAGCCCAACGAGTGCCCCCCCGGCGTCTACCGCAAGGTCCTCAACCTCTACTACTACACCGCCCACCGCGACGACGCCGAGATGGAACAACCGCACTTCACGCTTTACAAGACGGAGGCGTCTCCCAACGCTATGGAGCTGGGTGAGGTATATCGCAAGTCTGGTGGGGCGAGTGAGTAGCAGTCACCTGCGAGACCGCTTTGAAGAGGAACGGCCCGACGCCGTTCCTCTTCATTCTTTTCAGGGCAAAGACACCTGCGTTGAGCCTTAACCTCGTAATGCTCTCGACCCTGGGGTCGTTCTAATTACGCAACGAGGGCCCCGGGGGCGCGTTGACCAGTACAACCCCCGTGCTCTTGGCCAGACACCGCATCCGTACTCTGAGGGAGGAGACAGCCTGATGCAGGCGAATCAGCATCTCGGACCTCCCGAAGATATCGAACCCGTCCTCAGGATCTGTCGGAGGGGCCTGTATCTCTCCCCACCTCAGCTCCGGTACCCGCCTCACAAGTCCCGCCTGGCCTCCGTTGCCGCACGGGTCGCTAAGCGGCTGGTACGTGCCTCGTCCGCCCGGCTCCTGGGTCACGACGATGCCTGGTGCCGCTAACCAGAGGCGCTTTCGTGGCACCGCCGCGAAAGCTATACACGCCTGGATTTCTCCCGTCTATAGTTGATCCGAGGTGCCGCAACTTGTCGTCCTGGCCATCGTCGTTGTCCTCCTGGCGGGCGGGTATGTCCTGTTCTCCGGCGACTCGCCTGAATGCGACGCGACGGCCGGCTGTCAGGCCGGGCTAACCCAACCTCTCACCCCCAGTCCCACAACTCGCCCCGCATCGACCCCTCGCGCGACTTCCCAACCCTCTCCGACGCTGGCTTCGTCTCCGGTAACGCCTTCGCAGACTCCGGCACCGGCAGCCGCCACGGCCCCCGTCGCGGCGCCCGAAGTCACGGCTCCACCGGCAGCAACCCCCACCCCTACGGCTTCCAGCGGCAACGTCGTCACCATCACCAACGGCGCCGGTTACAGCAACACCAACCCCCAGGCAAACACCACCTATGAGTGCGGCCCCGGCGTCGTCCTCGACGGCCGCGGCGCCAAGTTCGCCTTCACCGGCACGGCCTCCAACGTCACCATCCAGAACTGCGAGATAAGGGGCTACAACTCCGGCTTCCAGGAGGGCGCCATACGCTCCCTTGGCGAAGGCTGGCTGATTCAGAACAACGACATCCACGACAACAGCCACGGTGGCATCGATGGCGGCGGCAACAACACCGTCATCCGCAACAATCACGTCCACCACAACGGCATGTACGGCATCGCTGGTGGCGATGGCGCCAACCTCCTCATCGAAGGCAACGAAGTCTCATACAACAACACTGCAAACTTCGACGCCGGTTTCGAGGGCGGCGGCGGCAAGGTGACGGAGGCGAACGGCCTCATCATCCGCAACAACACCTACCACCACAACTTCGGCCCCGGCATCTGGTCCGACGAGAACGTCATCAACGCGATCATCGAGAACAACAACGTCTACGAGAACACCTGGGTCGGCATCTTCTACGAGATCAGCGCCGGCGCCGTTATCCGCAACAACACGCTGACCAACAACGGCTTTGGTGACCCCCGTGGCGCGTTCTGGCGCTCCCAGATCATCGTTGCAGCCTCCAACGACGTCCTCGTCGAAGGCAACGTCGTCTCGCAGACCTGCGGCGACTGCGGCGGCATGGTCGTTGTCCAGCAGGACCGCGGCAGCCACTTCGCCTACCGCGTCAGCCTCCGCGACAACCGCGTCGAGGGCGACTCGGGCTTTACCTGCGACGCCGGACCACAGGACGTCCCCGCCGCCACCTGTCAGGCCATCGCCAGCACAATCTCCTTCGACGGCAACTTCTACACCCGCGGCGTAGAGATCGATTTCTACCCGCACGACAACCTGTCGTTCAGCGCGTTCCAGGCCCTCGGTCACGAGGCCAACGGTGGTATTCAATAGGTCGGACCAAGGCCCGGGCTATCATTAGGACGGTGGAACGCTTTCTTGGATTGGTACGCCAGTTGTTTGCATGGCCCTGGCTTCCCATCGGCATCCTGACCGTCGGCCTGGCGCTCACAGGCGTCCCGGAGGAGCTCGAAGGCGCAGACGTGCTGACGCTGGACCAGGAGGGCGGCCACGGCTTCACCGTGTCTAACATCGTCGCGCTCCTTTTAGTTTTAGCCGGCCTGGGCCCCCTACTTCTTGGCTTTCGACAACGCTCCAAGCAACTGTTCACCTCCTGGCAGCACCATCGATTCTCCATCGGCCTTCTCGGTTCGCAACTCTGCGTCGGTGTCGCTCTGATGCTGCAGTCCGGCGTTTCCACAGCTCTGGTCTGGTGGGGACCCGGCGTGGTGATCTTCATCCTCGCGCTCGCGGGCCTCGCCGCCTTCGCGCTCCCACCGAGAACCTCGTAGGCCTTAACGCGGCGTGACGTTTGTCATCCAGACCGCCTTTTCTGGCCGCGGAGAGATGTGCACAGGGATTGCAATTGTAGGATCTTGAGCCTGCCTGGCTCGACGTTCCACCATGCATCCGCGGGCTGTTGCTGAAATGTTGGAGGCAATTTGCTGTACCGCGGTCAGTGGACTGTCTTCACTGCCTCTTTGGCGCACTTCAACGCGAGCGGGGCAAGCGGATGGGTGTTTGGTGTCCTGCTCCTTCCCACGCGGAATGACCTTGGCTGGAGCCGTAGCGCGGTCGCAGACCTGTTGACTATTGAACGGCCGATGCGGCGTCGGTGCCTGGCTCCGGCCCGACTGCGCCTGTTATTGGCCTCGGAAGAGGGTTCGGTGTATCTCGGCCATCGCGGCATCCGCGACGGAGGAACTCGAAGCTCGCTCAGCTTATTCCCTGGTTGCTGATCGTCGAGGTCAGTCTGGGCATCGCCGTGGGCTGCAAACAGGTCTCGTTCGGACTGCAATGGTGGTCGACTGTGACTGCAGCCGTACGGCGGGAGGCCCGGGAAGGTGCAACTACTCGGCGCTAAAGACCGCGGCTGCGCTGTCATTGCTAAGGGACACGACCAGCGCAAAGCCAAGCGTAACGGCAACAGTCAACGCAACGTAAAGAGTGACAAGAACTGTGACCAATAGCATGATTTCCAACTTCCTTCTCCGCCGGGCTCATAGTGCCATGTCAGTCCGGCTCATGGCATACCAAAACGCCACCTCCGCATTTCGGCGGCATTTCAATCTGTCTTGCGACACCTTTCTATCCAATCCACGAGAACGAGTCTTCACCCCGAAAAAAGACCCGTCTGCGAACGCGGTCTCCCCTCACCGACTATCCTTGAGAGGGATCTGGCTTATCGGTTTCGACGGTGTTGGAGGCCGGCTTGATGAAGCAGCTCGTAATCTTTGACCTGGACGGAACGCTCGCTGAGAGCAAGTCAGCCCTCGATCCTGAGATGGCCGCGCTTCTCGGCCGCCTCGTCGCGCTCACCAGAGTCGCCGTTATCTCTGGAGGTGACTGGCCCCAGTTCGAGCTTCAGCTGCTCTCGAACCTCCCGCCGGAGGTCGACCTCTCAGCCCTCTCCCTCCTGCCGACCTGTGGCACAAAGTTCTTCCGTCACGATTCGGAGGGCTGGAGCAAGCTCTACTCCGAGGACTTCTCGCAGACGGAGCGCTCGGCGATCGTCGCCGCGTTCGAACAGTCGCTGGTGACCTCTGACTTCCGCCCCGAACAGGTCTGGGGCGACCTCATCGAGGATCGAGGCAGCCAGATCACCTTCTCGGCCCTCGGGCAGAGGGCGCCCGTCGACATTAAGAAGACCTGGGACCCGGACTTCGCCAAGCGCCGTCGCATCAAGCAGGTCCTCGAAGGCCTGCTGCCCGGCTTGACCATCCGCATGGGTGGCGCCACGTCAATCGATGTCACAAAGCCCGGCATCGACAAGGCTTACGGCATCGCCAAGCTACGCGACCTGCTCGGTATCGCGATCGAAGACATGGTCTTCATCGGCGACGCCCTCTTCCCCGGTGGCAACGACTATCCGGCCCGTGAAGCCGGCGTCGATTGCATCCAGGTCAGAGACCACGACGAGACCAAGCGCGTCATCGAAGCGCTGCTCGTCAACCTCGAACCTCGGGACTGAGGCGGTCTTCAGTGCGACCTTCGCGGGTGGATCCGGAACAGGTGTCTACGCTTGCCCTTCACGTTTTCCTTCAGGTTCGCTGCTGCAGCGTCGCTAACCTTTCGCAGGAAACGCCCGAAGGCGAGCACAAAGAGGAAGCTGACCAGTAGGTAACTACCGATTGCGACGAGGATAGTCTGTGAGTCCAAGCTGCGTCTGGCCTCCTTGCGGGCATGGAGCCAGGCGTCAAAGTAGTCTTTCCCTGTAGGCCCTGCCATTAGGGAATACCCTGCATCTTCGCGTTAGGTGGCTTCGGACGGAGCCTTTCTCGGCACGTCTGTGACACGAGCTGCCGACAATCGCTCGAGGCGTCCTGATAAGGTCAGATGGCTCCACGTGGCTGCACGCTACGAGCCCCCTGCTGCTTCAGAGAACACGCAGCCGGCGTGCGAGATGTGAGAGCCACTGTGCGGGACTTGCCCGGTTTGGTCCCTTTTTTGCCGCATATCTCAGTTGGGGCGGAGACAGATGCAGCCCCTTCCGCCAGATCCGCAGCGGTGGATCCCTCTCCTCGCTGATGCCTCGATCTGCCTTGAGCTGCCTCATGCCTGCTCTCCCGTGACGCGACTGCGACTGCGTGTGCTCGTTGGCGTCCGGGCCTACAAACGGAAGGCAGACTCGGCGCCTCGACGCTCGAGGCCCGGACGCCTAATAAACGACCCTGCACCCGCCGGCATTACGGCCCGGTCGTGGGAATTTCTGCGCGCGACTTACGGCTCGTTCAGGTAGGCGCAGGCCGCCCGCATCTCCGCTCGCGCCGTCTCCAGGTAGCTGCTGCGCTGCGCCTCTAGCGAAGCCGCGCCGTTCCACTTCGCCGCGTCCAGGTTCGTCACGCCCGCGATGGTCTGCTGGACCGTCAGGCGCTCCAGGTCGTAGAAGTCGCCCTGTCGCAACGACATCTCCCGCGTCCGCGTGTGGATGCCCGCCGCCCGCAGCGCCACCAGCTCGTCGATCGCCGCCAGCACCACCCCCTCGTGCCGCCGCGCCTCCGACAGGAACGTCGCCGACGCCGCCGCGTTCTCCAGCGTGAATGGCGAAGGTATCGCCGCGTTCAGCGCCCCCTCCGACTCCACGACCCGATTCCAGATCGCCGTCATCTGGTTCCAGCTTCGCACCGCGCGCCGCAGGCTGGCGTCTGTTGTCGAAGTCGACCCCGCCGCGCAGACGTACGTCTCCTGCCGCCCCAGCGCCGCGTCGATCCCCAACGGCGGCGTCAGCAGCGAAGCCGGCGGCGCCGTTCCCGTCGTCGCCGCCGATGTCGGCGCAGCCGCCGGGCTGGCGACTGCCGTCGCCGTGACGCTCGGCGATGCAGTCGCCGTCGCCGTCGCGATCACCCCCGCTATGTCCGACCGTGGCGCAGGTTCCGGGCCCGAGGCCGCCCGGAACCCGTAGTACGCCCCCAGCGCCACCACCAGCGTCCCCAGGATGAAGCTCACGTCCACCAGGAATGAGCGCGTCGAGGGTTCCATGCGCCTGAAGAATTCCATCGGCTGCGGGTCCTAATGGATTAACCGGCTATACGTTTAAGCCTAGTAAACCCTTCGCGCGCCGGGGTGTCAAACACGCGCCCGCCCGGCCGCAGGTGACACATCCGGCAGCCCGCATCGTTTTCTTAGATAGAGCGACAAGGAGGTCTCTCGAAATGCTGCGATGGGCCAAACGCCATACACACACCGAGACCGAGTCAACAGCCGTCGTCGAGCCGGAAGCTGACCTCGAATCTGACCGGCCCGCCGTAGACGCCGGCCCGCTCGTCGACGTCCACGTGCTCGGCGTCGAACGCACCTATCGTCCCCAGAACCGTCAGGCCGACTACCTGCGCCTGCTCTACGCCATCGACGGCCACGCCCGCGAGCTCATCGTCGCAGTCCCCTGGGAGAGCCTCGCCCAGCTGCGCGCCGAGCTCGAACGCAGCGGCCACCGCCTCGACGACGCCCAGATCGCCGCCGACCTCATCGTCCCCTGGGCCGTCGAGCAGGTCGCGGCCGCGCGCGGCGCCCTGCCCGGCGGCGAGGTCCTGACGCTCGAGTTCACCGGCGGCCCGCACGCCGCCGCCGTGCGCGACCTCCTCCTCCACAGCGGCTTCCTGCCCGCCGGCCCGCCGCCGCCCGTCACCGCCGACCGCCCCTGGGTCTGGGAGGGCTAACGCCGGCACACCCGAGCCAACCTCAACGCCGGAGCCAACCACCCATGCCGGGCGCCCCATCCCATCCGACACCCCTCCCCTGACCGCGTTTCGTCCTACCGACCAGACGCTCCCCTCTCCCTGACCTCGTCCGTCCTACCGACCAGGCGATCCCCTCTCCCTGAGGGAGAGGGTTAGGGTGAGGGGGCGCCCTATCCCATATCCTGCCCGCCGGCCCGCCGCCGCCCATAACCGTCGACCGCCCCTGGGCCTGGGAGGGCTAACGCCGGGCACACCTTTGCCGGTCTCAACCACCGCCTTCAACGCGACGGGCTGGCCCTTCAGTCAGGGGGTATGGGGGAGCCCCCCATCTTCAAAGTCGTCTCAACCACCGCCTTCAACGCGACGGGCTGGCCCTTCAGTCAGGGGGAATGGGGGAGCCCCCCATCTTCAAAGTCGTCCCAACCACCGCCTTCAACGCGACGGACTGGCCCTTCAGTCAGGGGGAATGGGGGAGCCCCCCATCTTCAAAGTCATGGGGGCGCCCCATCCCATATCCTGCCCGCCGGCCCGCCGCCGCCCATAACCGTCGACCGCCCCTGGGTCTGGGAGGGCTGACGCCGGCACACCCGAGCCAACCTCAACACCGGAGCCAACCGCCGCGCGGGCGCCCGGCCCCATCCCATCCGACACCCCTCCCCTGACCGCGTTTCGTCCTACCGACCAGACGCTCCCCTCTCCCTGACCACGTCCGTCCTGGCGACCAGACCATCCCCTCTCCTTGAGGGAGAGGGTTAGGGTGAGGGGGCGCCCCACCCCATATCCTGCCCGCCCCGCCGCCGCCCGTCACCGTCGACCGCCCCTGGGTCTGGGAGGGCTAACGCCCGCACACCTGATCCGGCCTCACCGCCGCAGCGGATCGCGTCTCGTCCCGTGACATCGACAAGCCGCCGAGCCCCATCTTCAAAAGCAAGGTGAGCGTCCTGCGCCACACCCAAAGACAGCCACCCCAACAACCGCCCATCACGCCACGTCTTCCACAGCCCCTCTCCTCGCAAGGAGAGGGGCGCGCGGCAGCGGGGGTGAGGTAACCCGCCGTCCCATCTTCAAGCATCCGATCCGATCTGGCCGCGTTATTAATATTTCGCAATAAGTCTTGCAAACGGCCCTTCAGCCTTTGACACGTTTCGCAACCGACGCATAGTATGTCGCCAGCGGGGCCCTGTGACGGTCCCGCAACGCTCCTGAGACCCGTCTCGCGGCTAAGAGACGGCGTAGTAGGGTGGCACCCGGCAGGAGGAGGGCTGGGTCCGCGCTGGAAAGAAGGAGGCTTCTCGACCAGGTCGCGTCCCGGGCGATTGCTGCGACTGTCCTTCTCACTAAGGGGTGGAAATTCTCTGGGCAACGGCTACCCGCCTGCAGGTTGCGTCCTGAATTGCCGCTGAATCCGCACTCCTCAACGAGACCGACTCCTCGGTAATCCCGCTCAGCACGTGTCCCGAAACCAGCACGGACGCTCGCTTCCTCGTGCCCGCCTCACCGCGGCGCCGGAGGCTTTCGTCGAACGTAAGGCATAAAGCATGGCGCGCCGCCCGACTTAGAAGGAGGGAGCGACGCGCCGGAGGCAACCGGCTGTGGGCCGTGTTGCACTCTCCTTAAGTAAGCTGCGCCTGCCGGCGTTACAGCGCATGAGCGCCGCCGGCGGCCCGTTATCGAGAGTGCAGCCGCCGGCCCGGTCGTTGCCACTTCTGAGGAGGTGACGCTGGGACACACCACGCTAACGAAACACACAAATCTCGAACGGAATCGGACCGGCTGAGCACACGCCCGGCCGGAATTCGAAAGGGATTCGAAATTGTTTAAGGTTGCTCTGAGCTTCATGCTCGTTCTCGCTTTCGCCGGTGCCGCGTATGGTGCCGCCGCGGTTTTGCCCGCGAGTGGTGGGACACTTCAGGCGAACACGGTAAGTGCCATTTGTCATAACGACATCGCGCCGGTCAACGTGGGGTATACGTTCGACGGTGATAACCTCCAATCGATTGACATCACGGGTCTCGACGACGATTGCAGTGGTGCTTCCCTCACCATCACCGCCAACTACGATGGGACGCCCGAGGGCGACAACACGCCGGACTCGACGGACTCCTGTACTGAGCTGATCGTAGACAACGACGTCAGCTTCACAGATACGGGTGCCCTCTCAGAGTGCACGGGTGCGCTCGACGCTGCAGTGACAGTGGCCGCGCTTATCTCGGTTGACCTCGTTATCCAGTAAGTGGGCTCGAGAGGAGACCTTCCATGCTTAGGAAGGTTGTCATCCAGGCATTCGCGTCGAGCCTGCTGGTAGTCGGGATTGCTTATGCTGCATTCGGATTCCCCGTGAGCGGTGGCATACCCCAGGCCGCCAGCGATAGCTTGATCTGCGATCCAGACGGGGTGGAGATCGAGTACGTAATAAGTGGGGATATGGTCACGCATATTCATATCTCCGAAATCGATTACCCCGCTTGTCAAGGTCTGCAAATGGCGGTGAATGCGAACGACGGCTCCGTGGTCACGTTCTTCCCCGTCACGGCCAGTTCTCGCACGTTCAACATCGTGGACGTTCCGGTGGACGACCTCTTGTCTGTCACCATAACGCTCACGGGACCGGACAGCTGAGGTCCTCTGGGGAGGGTGCCGAATCACCCTCCCCAGCTCAGCGGGGTAAGAATGCTTCGATTTCTAACGCTCATTGCAGGTTTGCTAATACTCGTGCCTTGGGCGTTCACGCTCCGTCCAGGCTTCCTCGGAGGACCGGCAGGCTATCTTATCGTCGCCGGGCATAGCATGGAACCTAACCTGTATACGGGTGACCTCGTGGTCACACGTCAAAGGGATACTTACCAAATCGGTGAGGTTGTCGCCTATCGCACCGACGAAGGCATAGTGATCCACCGCATCGTAGGTGGCAACGGTCGGGACGGTTTCATCCTGCAGGGCGATAACAAAGAGACCATTGACCCTTGGACCCCGACGCAAAGCGAAATCGTGGGGAGCCAGTGGCTTTATGCCGCTGGTGCTGGAGACTTCGTCCTCTCCCTGCGCCAACCATTTACCTTCTCCTTGCTGATTGGCGGGCTGGCCCTGTTTCTCATCCTCGGAGAGGTCCTGAAACCACCTCATCCCTCCTCACGTGCGAAAAGGCATTCGCAAGGGACCGTCTTTCTACCAGTCCTCCCATCGGGCAGGTTCAGGTAGCATGCAGCGCCTTCTAATCGTCATCGTTCCGTTGCTGGCCACCGTCGCTGTGATGGCTTCCGCTGCGACGATCAGTGTTAGCGGCGGTACGCTGGAGACATTTTCCTACGAGGCGGAAATCCCTCCTCCTTACCCCATCCCGGTAGAGTGCGAAGGCCTCGAATTCGACAACCTCATCCTTGGCACCGAGGATGCAGATCAGATCGACGGCACCAGCGGCCGCGACCTGATCTTCGCCCTCGGCGGCAACGACACCGTCCACGGCGGCAACGGCGAAGACTGCATCGTCGGCGGCCCCGGCGACGACAAACTCAAGGGCGAAAACGGCGTCGACGTCCTCGTCGGCGGCGAAGGCAACGACAAGCTCTACGCCCACAACGCCGGCGACTACCTCTACGGCGGCCCCGGCGCCGACCGCCTCTACGGCGGCAACGGCTCTGACTACCTCGACGGTGGCGATGACAACGACAAGCTCTACGGCGGCCACGGCAGCGACTACCTCGACGGCGGCGACGGCAACGACTACTGCGACGGCGGCAGCGGCAACGACACCATCGAGAACTGCGAGCACCCCGGCGGCCCCCACCACGCCCACGCCAAAGGGCACCACTCCATCCCGACCATCGAAATCAAGTGGACCGCCGCGGAGGAGTCCATCTTCTACACCGTCTCGCGCTCCACCACCCCCGGCGGTCCCTACGAAGACGTCGGCCAGACCTCCGGCACCAGCTTCAGCGACGTCGGCGTCGAAGAAGACGTCGTCTACTACTACGTCATCACCGCCAACATCATCGAAGGCCTCGAGAGCGAGCCCTCCAACCAGGCCGCCGCCTTCGTCGAGCCCGCCACCCCCACCCTCTCGCCCACGCCCACGCTGACTGAGACGCCGACTGAGACGCCCGTCCCAACCCAAACGCCCGTCCCCACGTCGACGCCCTTCCCAACCTCCACGTCCACCGGCACGCCCGCGCCCACCCGCACGCCCTCACCCATCCCCACCGCCACGCCGCAGCCCACCGATACCCCTGAGCCCACCCCCACCACCCAGCCCACGGCCGAACCCACCGCCACCGAAGATCCCCCTCCCACCGCCCCGCCCCCGCCCTGAATCGCCCCGTCCCAACCCCTATCGCCCCGCCACAGCGCCGCACCGGGGTCCGCTTCCTGTCGACTTTCCGTCGCGCCTCCGTCGCGTTTCTGTCCCGATCCCGCCCAGTTTCCGATTCGTTTTGACACCCCGAATGCCGCGTCCTAGTATGGCCACGGACCACTTTGTGACGCTTTCGTGATGCACATGTGACTCGTTTCGAGGCTAGAAACGACGTAGAGCGGGCTCGGCTTGGAGGAGGGCTGGGACCGCACTGGAAGGAAGGCCGATAGGACCAGGGTCGCGTCTCGGGCGATTTGCTGTGACTGTCAGTCATCGAATGGATACGGCGGGGACTCCTTCACGCAGCGCATACGGCCAACCCCTGGCCGCCTCAACCCCCATTCCGCCTCCCCCTCGTAGCGACTGACTCCCTGTTAACGCCCCGCGGCGTCTCCCTCACAGGACGCTTGCCTCCGCGCGCCGGCATCCCCTGCGCCCCGCATCCGCCCACCTCTCGGCTCCTCCTACCACCGGACCTAGGGAGACGCCTGTGCCTTGACTGCCCTCGCCACATCCACCGCCATCCCGCACTCGCAGTAAACCAGGACAAAAAAAGTGAAATCAACCCGAATCTACTGGACCGCAGGCGCGCTCTTGGCAGCCGGTGTCGTTCTCCTCGCGGTCGCCGTCACGGTCGGCCCGCCCTCGTTCGTCACCACCGCGCAGGCAGATGGCGACCACCCAAAGCACAGCCCAACGCCAAAACACAGCGCCACCCCGAAGCACAGCCCCACACCTCAGGACACGGCCACGCCGCAGGACACGTCAACCCCTGACCAGACCGAGACGCCTTCACCTTCCCCAACCAACACGGCTGAGCCCACTCCCACCAGCACTGAGGAGCCGCCTCCTCCGCCGGATACGCCAACCCCTGACCCAACCCTGACCCTCACCACATCCCCACCCACCGCAACTCCGACGCTCGTTGCCCAGGAGCTGGGCATAACCCAGATCCCCAACGCCGGCGATGGTGGCCTGCTCGCCCAGCACCGCGAAGGCATCGCCGTCCTCGGTATCCTCCTCATCGGTCTCGCCGTCGTCCTCATCGCCGCCCGGGGTGCCGCCGATGCTCGTCAGGTTTGAGCCAGACGGGGTGTCTCCGCGCCCTGTTCCGGCACCGTCCGCCCGGCTTGAAGTTGCTGGCCTCTACCTGCTGATCGCGGGGTCGTGGCTCGTGGCGCTATCGCTCGTGGCGCTTCACCCTGAGGACGACCGTCTGTTGATCGTAGGTGTCGTCCTCCTCACCATCGCGCTGGCCATCTGGCTCCCTTTCATCTTGCTCATCCCTGGTGTCCTCCTGGTCTGGCTCATACCCTCTTCAGTCCACGCAGCTGTCGAGACCGGCAGCCCGACCTGGTCGATTGCGGCCGTACTTGCAGGTCAGCTTGCCCTGGCCTCTACCACCCGTCTGGCCTATAAGATGCTGAAGACTCGCCTGTTCCGGCCGCCCGTCGGCCTCCTACCCCCCGACAGGCTGGCAGCAGTAACACGCGCCGTAGAGCGAGAACGGCTCCGCGAAGCGCCCACTGTCGTCGAACCCGCGGTCAAGGTACTGCCCCGATCAGGAGTCCTCGCCATGACGGAGACCAAGCGTTACCTCGACAGGCTGATCGGCCTCGATCGCGAACTAAGGCAAAGCGGTGAGGCGATCCGGGCGACACTCAGAGACTGCCTCGATCTCATGGAGGAC
>DASTLN010000118.1:0-11394 GCA_035714925.1 Dehalococcoidia bacterium
CAGCAGTATGACGAGCGCGCCTGCCGCGAAGCCGCCGACATGTGCCCACCACGCCACGCCTGAACCCGCCGTGGTCTGACCGATCTCCGCGAGGCCCGAGAACAGCTGCGTCAGGAACCAGACGAGCATCAGCGCGACGGCAGGGACGATGAACGGGAAGAAGAAGAGCGGCAGGATGATCACCTGCACGCGGGCGCGGGGGTAGAGAACGAGGTAGGCGCCCATGATCCCGGCGATGGCGCCCGACGCGCCGACGTTGGGTATGACGGTATCGAGCGCGAAATACGCCTGCACCACGGACGCGACGATGCCGCAGAAGAGGTAGAAGAGCAGGTAGCGGCGGTGGCCGAGGCGGTCCTCCACGTTGTCGCCGAAGATCCAGAGGAACAGCATGTTGAACAGGATGTGGCCCCAGCCCGCGTGCATGAACATGGATGAGAAGACGGTCAGGGGCTCGCGGCCGTCGGTGGGGCAGAAGAGGGCGATTTCCCGGGGGCTGGCGCCGGTGGCGATGCCGAGGTAGGCGGCGAAGCAGGGGGGCATGAAGCCCCAATCGTAGAAGAAGAGGTCTACTTCGCTGATTGCGAAGGAGCCGAGGAGCTGATCGGGCGTGGTGCTGAGGGTGATCGTGTAGAGGAAGACGAGCGCGTTGATCGCGATCAGCGTCCAGTTGACGTAGGGGGTTGTGGAGCGACGAACGAAGTCGCCTACGGGGATCACGCGTTACATCCTAACGTCTGGGATCAGAAGTCGACGCCGGGTTGCGCCTTGATGCCGGAGGTGAAGGGGTGCTTGACCTCCCGCATCTCCGTGACGAGGTCGGCGAAGTCGATCAGCTTCTTGTGGGCGTCACGGCCGGTGATGACGATGTGGAGGTTGGGCGGGCGGTCGCGCAGCGTGACGATGACCTCATCGACGTCGAGCCAGCCGTAAGTGATAGGGTAGGTGATCTCGTCCAGGACTACGACGTCATATGCGCCGGAGGCAATCTTCTCTTTGCAGAGGTCCCAGCACTGGCGCGCAAGGGCCTTGTCCTGCTCGAGGTCCTTCGAGAGCCAGGTGAAGCCGCCGCCCAGTGGTATCAGCTCGATATCGAGCCTGCGCGCGGCGCGTTCCTCGCCGAAGTTGGCGGTGGTTTCCTTGATGAAGGAGAGCATGCAGACTTTCATGCCGCGGCCCCAGGCGCGCAGTAGCAGGCCCAACGCCGCCGTTGTCTTGCCCTTGCCGTTGCCGGTGTAGAGGATGACGAGCGGCTGGCGTTTCTTAGCGGGCATGGCCGCCCGGGAACAAGGAACAGGGAACAGGGAACAAGGAACAGGGAACAGGCAACCAGCAACAGGGAACAGGCAACAGGGAGATTGCAGGTTGCATGTTTGCTACAGGGTGAGCAAGGAGGCGAAGCGGCGGTCGGAGCGGTGGGGGCCGACGACGGCGAGGCTTAGCTTGTCGCCGCGCAGCACGTCGCGCACGACGCGCGTCATGTCGTCGGCGGTGATCGAGTCCAGCCGCGCGACGACATCCTCGGGTGTCTTGATCTCGCCGGTGAGGATCTCCTGGCCGCCGAGCCAGCCGGAGACGGCGCGGGTGTCCTCCATGCGCAGCAGGAGGCGGCCCTTGGACAGCTCACGCGCCTTGTGCAGCTCTTCCTCAGGCACGCCGTCATCGGCGAGGCGGCGCATCTCGCTCACCAGGGCATCGACGGCGCGCGGTCCGTTGCTGGGGTCGACGGCGGCGTAGACGCTGAAGGAGCCGGAGTCCTTGAAGTGGGTTACGTAGCTGCTGACGTCGTAGCAGAGGCCTTGACGCTCGCGCAGCTCGACGAAGAGACGGCTGCTCATGCTTTCGCCGAATAGCACGCTGACGAGGTCGAGCGCGTGACGGTCCGGGTGGCCCAGCGGCAACGCGTGCAGACCGAGCTGCACGTGCGTCTGCTCGGTGCGTTTGTAGATCAGCGAGCACCTCGGCCCGGCCTGCACATCGATGGCGGGGAACCAGCCGACCGGTTCGCCGGGCGCCATCGAACCGAGCGTGGGTTCGAGGAGAGCGACGACCTCGTCCTCCTCGACGGCGCCCGCGATGGCGACGACCATGTTGTTCGGCACGTACTGGTGACGCACATAGTCGACGACCATGTCACGCGTCAGGCCGGTGACGGACTCCTTGGTGCCGGCGACATCGATGCCGAGGGGTTGATCGGGCCAGAGCAGCTCGTCGAGTAGCAGGTCAACCTGCTGGCCGGGGGAGTCAGCTACTGAGGACAACTCTTCCAGCACGACCTTGCGTTCCTTATCGAGCTCGGCCTGTTCCAGGAGCGGCGCCTTGACGAGGTCGCAGAGCACGTCGAGCGCGAGCTCGAGATGGGGTTGCGCGACCTTGGCGTAGAAGACGGTGTACTCGCGGTCCGTGGCGGCGTTGATGATGCCGCCGACGCCGTCGATGGCTTCTGAGATCATCTGCGCTTCGGGGCGCTTGGCGGTGCCCTTGAACGTCAGGTGTTCGAGGAAGTGCGACACGCCGGCCTCGTCTGGCGTCTCGTAGCGTGAGCCGGCGCCGACGTAAATGCTGATCGCGACCGAGCGCGTATGCGGCATCGGAGCCGTGATCAGGCGCAGGCCGTTGGCGAACTGACGCTTGCTGTAGATGGTCTCGGATTGGGGTGGTGAAACTTGCACGTCCCAGTAGTCTAAGGCCCTGCCCGGTCGTGGTCTATGCGGCGGCATTGCTACCACGGCATGTGCTACCGTCCCCCACTTGGCTGACCTCGCGGTGATCCGGTCGCGCCATGCCCTGGTGGGTGCCGGCAGCTCCTTGATCAATCATGGCCGCGGCGCGGTGAAGTCGTCTGGTTCAAGGCTCCCTGCCTGCGATGCCTACATGTTCCACAGGAAGGTTCCGGCTGCGATCCCGACGGATCTCGCGCCCGCCTTGGTGCCGGTGCTGGCGATGATCGCCGACCTCACCAGACAGATAGACACGATGGACAAGACCATCGTTACCCTGATCCGTGAGCGTTATCCCGAGGCTCAGTTTCTGCAGCAGGTGCCCGGCGTTGGACCCCTGATCTCCCTGACCTTCGTCCTCACGATCGGCGACCCCTCACGCTTCAGCAAGAGTAGACAGGTAGGCCCCTACCTCGGACTCGTCCCCCGCCAGCGTGAGTCGGGTGACAGCTCGCCACAGCTCGGGATCTCGAAGACCGGCAACGCATACCTTCGGCAGCTGCTGGTGAACGGCTCCCAGTACATACTCGGTTACCGCGGCGCTGACACCGATCTGCGGCGCTGGGGCCTTCAGCACGCAAGCGTGGGCGGCAGGAGCGGGCGCAAACGAGCCGTCGTCGCCGTCGCCAGGAAACTCGCGATTCTGCTCCATCGACTCTGGGTGACCGGCGAGGTCTACGTCCCGCTTCGCCCAGCAAAAGGAGCTGCTATCGACTGAGTCCTTCTTTGCCGCGTACTTGAGTGACTGCGAACGATGTCCAGGACTCGAAGTCCGTCTATGAGATTGCAGCACCCATGCTCAACGTACCCCAGCATGCACGCGGTCCCGGCGCGGCCGACCAACAGTGCGGATGGAAGCAGGGCAATCAGCGGCAACTAGGACAGGAGCGGGCCACCACGTTGGCCTTGACGGAGGGGGCCTTCTCATGGAAGGACATCGTGTTCGCTTACTACCTAGGGGAGAACTGGTTCCAGGTTGGCGCTGCCCGACGTGGACACGGCCGGTACTTCGACGTAGTGGGCGCCGTGCACGACACCACCGGTGGCCAGCCCAATCACTTCCAGTTTGCCCATGGTAGCGGGCCCCCGAAACTGCGCCGTTCTTGAACCAACTCAATTGACGACTTGATAGATCACGGCTTCTCTCAGCTCCTTGTTGTCGTGCAGGCGGAGAAATGCTTCAAGAGTCAAGGGCTCTTCAACCGCGAACGAATCGTACTTCTCTTCGGGACTACTATCGGGAAGGGAATAGGTTGACTCAGCAAGAATCAGCAGGTGCTTCGATAGAGCTATAGCGAGCCTAAGGATCCTCTCCAAGTCCCTGCGTGCCTCATTCGCGAACTGATAGTAGGCTACCTCGGCTCCGATTTCCCCTTCGAGTGGAAGGAAGACAGAACTGGTCTCGTAGCCCTCTTCCGTCCGACCCAGGAGAATCAGCGCGTCTGCACTGGCACTCCAACCCAGTCTCTGCCAGATTGCTGCAAAGTGGGGTGCGAAAGACGGTGAGTCTCTTCCACCGGATACTACCTTGACGTGAATCCCGCCTTCCAACTCGAGCTTCTTAGCGCCACCAGACAAATCCTCGCTAGGCTCGCAGACAATGACTGAGATGATCTCACTCACTCGCTAGATTCCCCTTCGTGTGGCGCTCATCGTTTGCCCCTGTCCTCATAGACGTTCCCAATCACTCCTTCCTCGGGCCTGTCCTTTATTCGAATATCGCCGTTCGTCGGATCTATTTCAACCTCCTCATCCGGGGGAACCGGCGGGCGAACAGCCCCCTTCGCTCGGTGAACCGCCTCGCGAAGTTCCTGTCTTGATACTCCGAGACGCCGTGCCACTTCGTTGTTAACGGGTAGCCAGTTACCACCTTCATAGCCACCTTCCACGGTGCGCTCCTCCGCCAGGTACTGCTCAACGAACTCGATGAGTTCGGGCCACAAGAGGCGGTATTGCTCTCGAGGCGGAAGGTAGGCAACCGCCACGATTCCGGCTGCGACGCCAGCGGTAACGAGGGTCGCGGACGTGACCGCCCCCTTGCCGATGGCAAAAGTGTCCTCCTCGCGTGGGCCAAGCCCGAGAGGATCGACGTACTTGGGCGGGTTGTTTTGAACATATGCGTATAGGTTCAGGGATTGCGGGTTTCGCGAGGAGGGAGGCCACTGATCCTTGCTAATAAACCGCCCCACCTCGGGGTCGTAGTACCTCGCCCGCAGATACTGCAGCCCGGTGCTGCCGTCGACCTGCTCGCCGGCGAAGGTGAAGTCGTTGGGCTGCGAGCCCGTGAGGTTGCGCACGGCCCCGAAGACGTCGTAGTCCCACGTCGTGTCCACGTCGCCGTCCTCGTCGGTCAGCGCCATGGTTGAACCCAGCCCATCGCTCAGGTAGTGATGCGTCTCGCTGCTCCCCGCCTGCGAAATGCGGCCGAGACCGTAGACCCTTCGCCCTTGCTCAGGGCAGGCTCCCTGATACGTCCCGTCAGCGACTACTTGAGGTATCGACCGGTTGACGTCCCACGTGAAGCCACCCGACGCGGCGGCGTTGCGCCTGCTTGGGGACAGACGATACGCTGATCCGCGAAGACAGACCGGAGGTCCCAGGCGCCTATGTCGAAGCTCGCAGATGCTATCCGCCGCAGCCAGAGGGTCGAGTCCGCGCCGATGGGGTTCGGGGCGAGGAGCGCCGAGCGGCGGCCGACGATGCTCGTCGGTTACTTCGGCCCGGAGGGCGATGTCGCCAAAGCGCGGGAGGCCGGCGCCGACTTCGTCCTGGTCGACGCGCGCAACGGCAGCGTAGACGCGGCGAAGTTACGGGGGGCGGCCGGTGACCTACCGCTCGGCGCCTGGACGACGGCGCAGGACTCCGCCGCCGCGAAGGCGCTGCGTGAGGGCGGCCTCGACTTCCTGATCGTCGCGGAGGACTCGCCCGCGGCTTCGATGCTCGACGACGACCTGGGCTACGTCCTGGCGCTGCCTTCGCAGCCCGAGGAGATATTCCTCCGCTCGCTGGAGCCGCTGCAGCTGGAGGCGCTACTGCTGCACAATATCCCGTCGCCGCTGACGATTGCAGGCGAGCTGGAGCTGAGCCGCGCCGGTTCGCTGTCGCGGCGCCCCATGCTCTGCGAGACGGCAGCAACCGCTTCGGCGGACGACCTGCAGTGCCTGCGCGCAGCGGGTGTCGCCGGGGTCATGATCGACGTCGCGGGACTGGCCCAGCTCAAGGAGACGGTGAAGTCGTTGCCGCAGCGCAAGGCGCGGCGTGACGAGCAGCGGGCCGTCGTGTCGCTGCCGCGTGGCCAGGCAGCCGCCGCCGAAGATGACGACGACGATGACGAATAGGGACTGTGCCAACCCCTGAGCGATTGCGGGAGCTAGCCGAAGCTCCAGAGCCGCGGGCACAGCTTGTCGAACCGTTCTTCCTGCAACCGGGCCCGGATGTCGCAGAGATCCTGCTCGTGAGGCATGCCCATGTGCCGGGGGCTGCAACCGGTGGCGACGAATCGCTGACCGGCCTCGGCCGTGAGCAGGCAGAGGCGCTCGCCGAGTACCTCGGCGAAACGCGAGTCGACGCGGTGTACGCGAGTCCATCGAACCGGGCGCGTGAGACCGCTGAGCCTCTGGCGCGACGCAAGGGCCTTGAGGTCACGGTCCTCGATGACCTGCGAGATATCGATAACCGGTTTCCTCACGGCAAGTCAGTGCGCGAGGCGCTGGCGCTGAAGGTGGGGGAAGACGAGGCGACGCGGCGTTTCGAGCTGATGCGGAACACGGGATGGAGCCTCGACCTGTTCGGCGGGCTGCTCGAGTCCAGCGCGTCATTGAGGTCGCGGACGGCGGCGGCGATCGAGGGCGCGCTTGCGGCGCATCCCGGCGGGCGAATCGTAGTTGCGACGCACGCGCCGCCGATTGCGGCATACGTGGCGCACGTCCTGGGCAGCCCGGCCGACTTCCTCTTTTACCCGCGACTGACGTCGATCACGGTGGTCATGGCGCGCGGGGAGCGGCGTCAGCTGCAGCTGCTCAATGCCACGCCGCACTTCTGCGCGCTGTAGCCCAGAACATTTTTTCCCATGACTAGTTGACAATATCGAAAATGGACTCGTACACTTGTGCGTCAGAACAGGCGTTTCAAGGAGTCCCGTCCCTATGACTAACGGCAAGTCTCTTTCGACCAAGCAGCAGGCGATCCTCAGCTTCATCGGCGAGTTCATCGCCAAACACGATTATCCACCGAGCATCCGCGATATCCAGGACGGCTGTCAGATCAGCTCGACGTCGGTTGTCGACTACAACCTCAAGGCGCTGGAGCGCCTGGGTCACATCCGCCGCGACCGTGAGGTCTCGCGCGCCATTGAGCTGGTGGGCCGGGTACGGATGCGCAGCGTGCCTGTCGTGGGACAGATCGCCGCCGGTCAGCCGATCCCGGTGCCGAGTGCCGACACCTGGGGCGCGCAGGACTTCGAAGAGGCGATCGAGGTCACGGACCAGATGACGAAGGGCAAGGAGAACGTCTTCGCGCTGCGCGTCAAGGGGACATCGATGATCGACGCGCTGGTCAACGACGGCGACCTTGTACTGATGGAGCCCGCTACCGCGTGGGACGACGGCGACATGGTTGCCGTCTGGCTGAAGGACCGCGAAGAGACGACGCTCAAGAAGATCTACCACGACGGCGGGCGGGTGCGGCTGCAGCCGGCCAACGCCGCGATGGACCCGATCTACGTCGACGCGCAGGACGTCGAGGTGCAGGGCAGGGTGCTCTATCGCCTGGGGTCGAACTTCTAGACTCTTCCCGTGGCCGACGAGCCGGCGCTTGCCGCCGCTATCTTCGAGCGCGCCCGCGAAGGACGCCGCTGGACCCATAATCAAGTCCTGACCCTGACCGACGGGCTCAGGGATGAGCAGGTGGTCTGGCGCCCGGGGCCGCACGCGCCGTCGATCGGGTTTCACGTCTGGCACCTCGCTCGTTGGGCCGACCACGACGCCCACCGCTTCGATGGCTCGCCCGAACTCTGGGTTTCGGAGTCGCTTGCCGCCGCGTGGGGCTTTCCCGGGGTGCTCGGTGAGGCCGATTCAGGCACCGGCATGGGCGATGACGCCTCGGAGATGCTGGTGCTGCCGGGCAAGGCGGCGCTGCTCGAATACGCGCGCGCTGCGTTTGCCAGCCTCGATGAGACGGCGGAGCGTCTTGCGGCTGGCGCCATGCGCGTCCCCGGCACCGGAGTCGCCGATGCGGTTGAGGTGACGATCACGTACGCCACCCATGACAACCGCCATCTCGGTATGATCGAGGCGCTTCGCGGCCTCCTCGGGATCAGCGGCACGGCGACCAACTAGCCGCGCTCCAGGTCAAATCCTCGTTCTAGACTGATAGAATCAGGGGGCGATGCTTCCTCCAAGTTCGTTTTCGCGCGATGAACCCGTACTGCAGGTGCGTAATCTGCGCACGCAGTACTTCGACAAGAAGGTTGTGCTGAAGGCGGTCGACGGCGTCAGCTTCGACCTCTACCCCGGGGAGATACTCGGCATCGTCGGCGAAAGCGGCTGCGGCAAGACGACGCTGGCGCTTTCCTTGCTCAACCTGGTCCCACACCCCGGCTCCGTTGAATCGGGCGAGATCCTGTTCCGGGGGCGTAACGTGCTCAAGATGGAGGGCAGCGAGCTGCGCGACCTCCGGGGCCGCGACATCTCGATGATCTTCCAGGACCCCGTGGCGGGTCTGAATCCGGTGCTTTCGGTTGGGGACCAGGTGCAGGAGATCATCACAGCGCACAGTGGAGCCGACAAACGTGAGTCGCGCCGCATGGCGGTTGAGCTGCTCGGCAGCATGGGGTTGGCCGACCCGGAGCGCGTCGCGGCGCGTTTCCCGTTCCAGCTCTCGGGCGGTATGGCGCAGCGCGTCATGATCGCGACGGCGATGGCGCTGCGGCCGGCGATCCTGATCGCCGATGAGCCGACGTCTGCGCTCGACATGACGGTGCAGGCGCAGATCCTCGAGGAGCTGCGTAAACTGCGCGACCAGGGCGTCGCGATCCTGCTGATCACGCATGACCTGGGCGTCATCGCTCAGATGGCGGACCGAGTTGAGGTGATGTACGGCGGCCGCCTGGCGGAGTCGGCGCAGGCGGACGCGCTGTTCGCAAAGCCGCGCCACCCCTACACGTGGGCGCTACTGGCGTCGCTGCCGCGGCTGCACCTCGACATGGGCAAGCTACGGCAGGTCCGAGGACGGCCGCCGGATATGACAAAGCTGCCGGATGAATGCGCCTTTGTGCCGCGCTGTCCCAAGGTGCGAAACGAGTGCCGCACGTTGCCGTCGCCGCCGCTGGAGCTGCTGGAAAGCGGCCATTACGTGGCGTGCTACAACCCCATGTACCATGCGGAGCCCAGCGACGACGACGATGACGACGCCTAGCCGCTAGCGGCGGGCTGTTGCCGCGCGGCGTGGCGTGTGAGCCAGCTCCGCCAGCGAGACCACCAGCACCTCCAACGCCGCATCCGCGTCCAGAACGCCGGTCTTGACCGCGACGTCGTTCTGCAGGAGACGCCGGTACGCCGCTTCGAGGGCAGGCGCGGGATAGCGCGTCGCCTGCTCGACGACCTTTTGCAGCGGGTAGCCCTGCAGACCGAGCTGGGCGCCGATCTGCGCCTGACTCATGCCCTCTCGGAGCAGCGACTGCGCGAGGAGGATCTGACGGTACTGCCGCACGAGCATGTAGGTGAGGAGCTGCGGCGGTTGGTCCCTGGCGTCCATCTTGCGCAGGACGCCGAGGGCGCGGTCGGCGCGACCTTCGATCACGGCGTCGGTCATGTCCCAGTACTGGTAGGCGAGCGCGCCGCTGACCAGCTCGTCGATGTCCTCGCTGCTGATGGCACGCCCTATCGCGTAGGTCGCGAGCTTATCGATCTCGCCTGCCAGCTCGCCGAGGTGCTTGCCGTCGAACAGCGAGACGAGGCGTTCGAGCGCGCCGGGCGCGAAGTCGGCGCCCTGGGCTTTGACGCGCTGCGTGGCCCAGGTGCGCAGGGTGTCTCGGCGCAGATTGTCGAACTTCTTGAGGATGGCTCCCGGGGCGGATTTCGCGACGGTGTCGGAGATTTCGTCCTCGATCAAGACGACGGTGGTGGTCTCGGGGAGGTTCGCGAGCACGTCCATGAAGGCGTCGGAGTCGCCGCCGGAGGCGGGTGCGGCTTCGGCGGCGTTGCGACCGCGCCGGCCACGCCCGCGCCCGCCGCCGAGGCGGGCCAGGAGCCCCTCGACGACCACGAGCCGGTCCTCGGCGAAGAACGATGCGGTGTGGCAGGCGGCGCGCAGCTCGCCAGGCGTCAGGCTACGCACGTCGGCACGCTCGATGGTTGCGGTGTTGTGAGCCAGGTTGCCGTCGCGGTCGAGCTCACGGCGCAGGGCGCGCAACTCTTCGCTGCGGCGGAACTCATCGGCGCCGTAGAAGACGTAGAGCATTACTCGAGCTCGACCTTCCAGCCGAGCCAGAACACGGCCAGCGTGGCGAAGTAGGCGGGCACGCCGGGCCAGATCAGGCCGAAGGCAGCTTCGCCCAGCGCACCGTCATCGGCGGAGACGCCGAGCCAGGCCGCGGCGATGATCGGCGCGACGAGCGCGAGGACGGGCATCCACCAGAGCAGTAGCGGCTCGCGTTCCTTTGGTCCGGCGTCTTCGTGGCGGGTCAAGGCGTCCTCGGGTCGATCAAGCTGTCGCCATCTTGATCGCGTTCTCAATGTCGTCGAGGTGCATGTGGTTGTGGCGGCTGGTGGTGAAGCTGAGGCGGTCGGACGCCGACTGCAGCTCGCCGCGGAAGTTGGGCACCTCGCGGGCCAGCAGGGCGTCGTCGAGGCCTGGAAGCGCCGCCGCGTCGCCGTGCAGGCCGTCCCTGATCTCCTGCACGACTTCGTCGACCGGCTTGCCCTTGCGCGCGTCGATGCCCTGCTGGTTGTGCGCGTCGAGGTTGAAGCCGGGCGGGCGGGCGCTCGTGCCGTTTGTTGCGGCGTCGATCTGGCGCTGCCAGCGCGGCAGGGAGTGGGCGTCCGCGGCCATGTGGCAGAGCGCGTCGTGTACGGTCCAGCTGCCTTCGGGCAGCAGCTGGTCGAGGTTCTCGACGATGCCTGGCAGGAGGCGGTTGAGGCGCTCCTCGACTTCGCGAATGCCTGCCGTTATCTCCTCTTTGGTGGCCACAGTGCGCTCCTCCAGCGTGGTGTCGTGGGGCATGCCCAGCTTAGCACTCGCAAGCGAGCGCCTCAGGGCGTGTCAAGCCGACGAACCGTTAGAGCTGGCGCGCGATGAACGACTTGATGTGCTCGATGGCGCGATCGACCTGGGGGCCGCCCTGGCGCAGGAAGCCGTGCGGCTCGCCGGGGTATTTGCCGAGCTCGATGACGCCGCCGGCGAGGCTGTACGCCTCGACGAACTCCTCCGCCATCATGCGCGTGAGACCCTCGTCCAGGGCGCCCTGCACGAGCAGCGCCGGAGGCGTCTCGACCGCTTCGCCGCGCTGCAGGATGTGGGGCGGGCTGGCCTCGATCATGCCGTCCTCGCTGCCGAAGTAGCGGATGTGGTTGGCCATGAGGTCTTCGTTGTTGCGGCCCTGCGCCAACTTGTAGCGCGCCAGGGGGTCGATGACCGGCCAGCCCATGATCACGTAGGCGAGGCTGCCGTCGAGCTG
>DASTLN010000119.1:0-2165 GCA_035714925.1 Dehalococcoidia bacterium
ATCTCGAACAGCTCCGGGCTCAGCTCGGCGCTCATGCCTTCGTCCTCGTCTCCCCCGTCGCGACCGGCGCCAGGTCCGGGTAGCGCTCCTCGATCAACACGCGCAGGCGTCCGAGCGCGCGGTGCAGGCGCGATTTCACCGTGCCGGCCGGCCGTCGAATCGCGGCTGCCGCCTCCTGCTCGGACACGTCCAAGAAGTAGCGCAGATAGAGCACCGCCTGGTCCTGCTCGTCCAGTTCGCCCAGCGCCTGCCAGAGGCGCTGGCTCTGCTCGCCCGCCAGCGCCGCGGCCTCAGGTGAAGGCATAGACGCATGCACATCGACTGCGCGCTCGAGGCGCTTTCCCGCGTCATCGCGGCGGCGCGCCCCGCGGATGCTGTTGAGCGCCAGGTTCGTGACGATGCGCAGCAGCCAGGGCCTGAACGGCTTCTCCGGATCGAACCGGCCGAGCGAGCGGTACGCGCGCACAAACGCCTCCTGAGCTACGTCCTGGGCCTCCGCTTCGTTGCGCACGATCAGGTACGCCGCGCGAAACGCAGCCTCCTCGTACGCGCGCACAAGCGCCTCGAAGGCCTCCATGTCGCCCCGCTGCGCTTGCAGGGCGACGTCTCGTTCATCCGGCACGGGGCCCCTTTCCGCGGACGTGTCCCACTCGTTATACACCCGGGACGTGGAGTAGGTTCCGGCGTGGGGAGAAAGAAGCTCGATGCTCGATCAGCGGTCGGATGCCGGCGCCAAGCGCTAAAGCAGAGAGGGACAGGGGAACGCATACCGCTGGCTTCGACGATCTCGGGCTCGGGAATGCTGATGACGCTCTTCTTGCTGGCGGTGCCGGCGAGGTAGTTCTCGTTTGCCGTGACCTGGTTCTTTCACTGCGACGCTCACGTAGCGTCATGTATGGAGCGTCCCCCGTCGCGCTGCTATGCTGACGGCTATGGAATCGGTTCCAGGCGGGACGCCAAGGTCCCGGAAGAGCGGTCGCCCAACCATTCGTGACGTGGCGCAGCTCGCCGGCGTTGGCCTCGGGACGGCATCCCGCGTTCTGAACAAGGATACGCACGTTCGCCCTGAGACCCGCCGGCGGGTGCTTGCCGCAGCAAGACGACTGCGCTTCCAAGCGAGCCTCGCCGCAAGGGGCTTGGCGAAGGGACGCACCGGTGCGATCGGAGTACTCGTCCCATTCTTCACAAAACATTACTTTCTGGAGATCCTAAGAGGAATCGAGCAGACCATTTCGTCCAGCGACGCGTCGCTGATCATATACAACGTCGAGCGGCGGCAGCAGGTGTTGGCCCACCTGCGCTTTCTGGCGCGCACCAGGCGGGTGGACGGCCTTCTCGTTATCTCCCTGAGTGGGAACCTGATCGGCAGCGTATACCACAGGAGCCTGCCCTTTCCGATCGTCTATATCGATAGCGACGTCGAGAACTCGGCTGCCGTGTCCGTGGATCATGAAGCAGCGATGCACCTGGCGGTCAGCCATCTGACAGGCCTCGGGCATACGAGAGTAGCGCTTATCGACCGACCGCAAGACCCGGTGTCCGACACCATCTGTCCAGCGCGGCGAGAGGGCTACCGAAAAGCGTGCAGGGAGGCGGGCCTGGGCGTTCCAGAATCATACGTCGTCCTCACCGAGTACAGTCGAGATGGAGGCTACGAAGCTGCCATGCATCTGCTCAAGAGCAGAAGGCCGCCCACAGCGATCGCTTGCGCCAGCGACCTCCAGGCGATAGGGGCGATGGAGGCCGTTGCCGACGCGGGCCTACGGGTGGGCCACGATGTTTCCGTAACCGGATATCACGACGTCGAGCTCGCCCGGTACGTGGGCTTAACCACCGTCCACCTGCCGGCAATCGAGATGGGAGCAGCAGCGGCGGGCCTCCTTCTAAGGGGCCTGCGTCTCTCAACGGCGAAGGAACTACCCAAAACGTTCCCTCCTCAGCTCATTATCCGAGGAAGCTCCGGAAAACTCCGGCATACGCGAAAGAGGCGTCGCTGAGTAGGCAGTCCGCCCTTGACACACTGGAGGCGATCCGGTAGCCTCTACATGGAAACGGTTCCATAGGCCGAACCTCTGAGAAGAGGACGGGGGACCCAAATCGTTGGGGTGCATCCCGGGAAACCGGGAGCGGCAGCTCTTTCAGCCGTAACCCGTCAGCTAACCCCG
>DASTLN010000120.1:0-6390 GCA_035714925.1 Dehalococcoidia bacterium
AGCTCGGCGGCTGTGTCGGGCCGTTTTGGGAACCGCAGCACGTAATCGCCGGCGCGAAACGCCCATACCGCCCATCCTTCGCCGAGAAACGTGATGGGCGCGTCCGCCAGCTGCGGCGCGTATTCGCGTAATGCTTCGCGAATCTGGGGCGTTTCTGGTTTCGACCAGGCCATGCGTTCATCCTAAGCGGCGCAGACTCAGATTGACAGGCCGCGGCGCGTCGGAGTACGATTTGGCAAGAGTTAGTGTCACAGTGACACTAACTACTTTACGGGGCATCGATTGGCGCGACACTTCAACTACATCATCGTTGGTTCCGGCATCGCCGGGCTCTACGCCGCGCTCATGGCGAAAGAGCACGGCGACGTCCTCGTGTTGACCAAGGGCAGCATCGACGAGGCCAACACGAAGTACGCGCAGGGCGGGATCGCCGCGGCCGTCGCGTCTGACGACAGCCCAGCCCTGCACCTCGAAGACACGCTGATCGCCGGCGCCGGTCTCGTCGACCTCGATGCCGCCACGATCCTGACGGACGCGGCAGCGGACCGCATCGCCGACCTCGCGCGCTTGGGCGTCCCGTTCGACAGCGTCGACGGCGCGGTCGAGCTGGGCCGCGAGGGTGCGCACAGCCGGCGCCGCATCCTGCACGCCGGCGGGGACTCCACCGGCGCGCACATCGAGCTGACGCTAAGCGAGGTCGCGCAGCACTCCAACATCACGATCCTCGAGCACAGCCAGGCGCTCGATATCGTCGTCGAGGATGGCGTGGCGACCGGCGTCGTTTCGCTCGACGCGCGCAGCAACACGACAGAGGCGTTCAGCTGCGACCACCTCGTGCTGGCCACGGGCGGTTGCGGCCAGCTCTACCGCGTCAGCACTAACCCGCCGGTCGCGACCGCGGACGGCGTGGCGTTGGGCTATCGCGCCGGCGCCGAGATCGCCGACATGGAGTTCATCCAATTCCACCCGACGGCGCTGCGTCTGGCGGGCGCGCCCGTCTTCCTGATCTCGGAGGCGATGCGCGGCGAGGGCGCGCTGCTCTTCAACGTCAGCGGCGAGCGGTTCATGCCCGGCTACGACGACCGTGCCGAGCTGGCGCCGCGCGACATCGTCGCTCGCGCCATCGTCAGCGAGATGGCGCGGACCGAAAGCGACCGCGTCTTCCTGGATGTCACGGACCTACCACCGGACCGCGTTGCCGTGCGCTTCCCTCAGATCATGCGCTACTGCGCCCGCTACGGACTCGATATCACAAAGGAGCGCATACCGGTCTCGCCCGCGGCGCACTACACGATGGGCGGCGTACGCACCAACACGTGGGGCGAGACCAACGTCCGCAACCTCTACGCGGCCGGGGAGGCTGCCTGTACCGGCGTGCACGGCGCGAATCGGCTGGCGAGCAACTCGCTGCTGGAGACCGTGGTGTTCGCCAAGCGCGTCGTCGAGCGCACGCTGGACCCTGACCGGGCGCCCATGGAGGCCTATGGTGGCGCCCTGCGGCTACCCGAGAGCCTCGGCGAGCAAGCGCACAAGACCGGCGTGTATCGCGCCGGGGGCGACGTCCCGACGCGTATCGGTGTGCCGGCGCGGGCACTGCCGTTCGCTGAGATGGCGCTCAGCCTTTCCAATCTGCAGGCGTTGATGTGGGACAAGGTGGGTATCGTCCGGGACGGCCCAGGGCTTGCCGAGGCGGCTCTGACGCTGACGATGTGGCAGCGCTCTGCCGCGCCCGCGTCCGACCGCCCGTCGCACGAGCTGGCGAACCTGCTGCAGACGGCGCGAATCGTCACAGAGGCAGCGTTGCTGCGCCAGGAGAGCCGCGGAGCGCACTATCGCACCGACTTCCCGGATACGCTGGACTCATGGCAGCACAGCATCATCTTCCGCAAAGATGCCACATAGGCCGTCGTGATCATCGCTGGGTTTAACTCGAAGGGGCGCTAGATGCCTTACCTCAACGCCGATCTGGTCCGCCGCGTTGTGCGGCAGGCGCTGGAGGAAGACGGCGCCTTCCAGGACGTCACAACGCTGACGACGGTGCCGGCGGAGCAGCAGGGCCGTGGCGTCTTTCTGGCCAAAGAGGGCGGCGTTCTGGCCGGACTGCCGCTGGTCAGCGCTGCCTTTGAGATCCTCGACCGTTCGATCGAAGTGCGCGCCTCGCTTGTGGACGGCGCGTTTCTTGAGCCTGGGATGACGATCGCGCACGTCGAGGGCCCGCTGGCGCCGATCCTTTCGGCTGAACGCATCGCTCTCAACTTTCTGCAGCGCCTCTCGGGCGTCGCGACTGCAACAAGGCGCCTGACGGAGGCCGTCGACGGGTTGCCGGTGCGCATCGTCGATACGCGTAAGACGACGCCGGGGCTGCGTGTGCTGGAGCGCTACGCCGTGCAGGTCGGCGGCGGGCAGAACCACCGCTTCAATCTGGCGGACGGCGTGTTGATCAAGGACAACCACATCGCGGCGGGCAGGGCGCGGGGACTGACGCTGGGGCAGGTCATCGCGGCTGCACGGGCCGGGGCGCCGCACACGATGCGTATCGAGGTTGAGGTGACGAGCTTCGAAGAGGCCGGCGAGGCGGTCGAGGCGCGCGCCGACGTCATCTTGCTCGACAACATGACGGCGGCAGAGATGAAGCGCTGCGTCGGGATGATCGCGGGCCGCGCGCTAACCGAGGCATCGGGCGGCATCACGGCGGCGAACGCGCGCGCCATCGCCGAGAGCGGCGTCGACATCATCTCGTCCGGGGCTTTGACGCACTCCGCGCCCGCACTCGACATAAGTCTCGATCTTGATACGGAAGCCGGGTAGCGTGCCGGACGTCCTGATCCTCACCGGGCCGCCCGGTTCCGGGAAGAGCAGCGTCGCGCAAGCACTGGCCGAACGCTACGACCGGGTAGCCCACGTGCGCGTCGACGAGTTGGATGAATTCATCACGCCGACCGGCCACGTGCAGCCGTGGGGCAAGCCGGAGGCCCGGCGCCACCAGCGCCGCCTCGACATCCGCAACGCCTGCAGCCTGGCAGCAAACTTCCTGGCTGAGCGCTTCGCAGTGATCGTGGACGACACCTTGACGAGCGCAGAGGAGGCTTCGTGGTACCAGGACGGCCTGCGCGCGGCGGGCGTCCCCGTCCATTTCATCCGCCTGCTGCCACGGCTCGATGTCTGCCTCTCGCGTAACGCGGGGCGTGATTCGGAGGAACGCATGCACCCCTCGCACCTCGAGACCGCCTATCAGCAGGTGGCAGCGTTGGAGGTAGAGGGCGCGCCGACGATCGATAACTCAGGCCTCAGCGCCGAGGCGACCGCGGACCGAGTGCAGGCCCTGACGACCTCGGGCGAGAGCATCGTCTGGCGTCCAGAGGGCTGAAGACTCCTACCCATTGCGAGGAGCGTCTTGAGACGAAGCAATCTCCGAGTGGCGCTGCGTCCGCGAACTCGCGGAGCTTCTACGGATGACGAACCGACGAGATTGCTTCGCCTCTCCCTGGCGGTCGATGGCTCGCAATGGGTCTAGGTACTCGCGTGGGACTGCAAGAAGCGCTTCGGAATCTCTTTCTGCTTTGTGACGACCATGGCGCCGTAGTAGAGCGGCTTGCCGCTGCTGGAGAAGCGGTGGCGGTAGCGGCGGTAGGCATGCGTGCGCAGCACGTCCTCGCGCGCCAGCTCGCGCAGCATCTCGGCGAAGCCCGACTCGTCGCGGTCCTGCACGAAGTCCTCTTTGATGTTGAAGGCGATGTAGGCCGGAGTGTCGAGGACATCGATGGCCTTCGCGAACGCCTTCGTCGGGATGTCGCCGAAGCCGAGTGCCGCAACGACGGTCATGGCGTTGAGCTTGTGGCCGCGAAGGCGCTTCTCGTTTTCGGGCGTGAGCTTCGTGAAATCGTCCACCAGGTAGTCGGCGTAAGCCCAGCCGCGGTCGCGCTCCGTCGAAATCTTGCCTTCCTCGATGATGTCGGCGCCTACGACGTGGTCGACGCCGATGTTCTGCAGCTCGGGACCTTCCATGCCGTTGCCGGCGCCGAAGTCGAGCACCCGCAGCGTCTTCGGCGAGACCTCGTCGTCGTTCAACGCCTCGACCAGCAGCTGCGTGACCTTAACGGGCGAGTTGCACTTGAGGGCGCGGTAGACGACGCATTCGTAGAGGCCGGGGATCATGTAAACCTGGTCGTAGTCGTGGATGCGGTAGCGCCTCCATTCGCCGCCCAGCCTGGCCTCGAACCACTCGGCGTCCTGGTCGAGGTTTGACTCCGCTTCCGGGAAGCGAATCTCGAGGTTGTGGTCATCGCCGATGAGGCTGGGGACTTCGAACTGCTTCACGCTGGGCTCCAATCGGTCTCGGTGGGCTTCGGTAGTACGCCTTAAGCCTACATGGGGCGGGCAAATCTGCACCATTGCGAGGGCCTGGAGCCTGCGTCAGACACGCATTGGGAGGAGCGTCTAACGACGAAGCAGTCTCGGGACGGCATCTCATCGGCAGGTCAGGGGACGTCTGCGGCGGATGGCTCGACGAGGTTGCTTCGCAGCTGGCTGGCGGTCGCCGGCTCGCAATGGGTATATGCGCGGTGCCGTCTCTACTTCGCGCGCCGCGTCCTGTGCAGGTCGTTCGTGTCCAGGATCAGCGTCACAGGCCCGTCGTTGACCAGCTCAACGTCCATGTGCGCACCGAAGCGGCCACGCGCGACCGTCACGCCCTGCGCTTCGAGGGCCCGGGCGTACGCCTCAACCAGCGGCTCAGCGATCTCCGGCGGCGCGGCGTCGTTGAAGCTGGGACGCCGGCCTTTGCGCACGTCGCCGTAGAGCGTGAACTGACTGACGACGAGCGCCTCGTAGTCACACTCGAGCAGCGAGCGGTTGAACCGGCCCTTATCGTCGGGGAAGATGCGCAGCTCCGCGGTCTTCGTGGCGAGGCGCAGGGCTTCTGCTTCGTCGTCCCCTTCGCGCACGCCGATCAAGACGAGGAGACCGTGGCCGATCGAGCCGACGGTCTCCCCTGCGACGCTAACCGATGCGCGCGAGACGCGCTGCAGGACGAGGCGCAAGAGCCCCTAGAGGAACCGCGTCGGCCAGATGATCGTGCGCCACATGTGCGCCACCGGGCTGTTGTCGAAGCCGAGGCCGTCTTCGGGTTGGTGGAAGTGCTTCGCGATGATGTCGTAGAACTCTTCCATCTCAACGTGGACGTCCGGGTCGAAGGCGTACACGTCGTTGATCGTGATCTGGCGGCCCGTCATGTACCACTTGTGATCCTTGAGGCGCTTGTACTCCTCCTGGACATAAGGCTCCGGCACGAAGTCTTCGCCGAACAGGCGCAGGTACATCTCCGGGTACGTGTAGTTGACCGACTCATCCGCGTAGAAGCGCAGCACCTGGTGGGCACGGATGGCCCAGCTGACTTCCTCGTCGACGTAGGGCTCGACGAGCTGCGCGCCCCACCAGCCGTGGTCGCTGCGGATGAAGCCGACGATGCCGATGTCGTGCAGCAGGCAGGCAAGTTGCGTCTTCTCGTCGCAGCCGTTGATCCGCGCCAGGCGGGCGCTCTGCAGCAGGTGCTCGCTGTTGCCCCAGCGGTACTTGAAGAAGTCGAGCAGCGTCGGGCGCTGCGGCATCTTCTGCAGCCGTGGGTCGTCGCCCTGCAGCGCCTGCGCCTTGGGGTCTGTCGAGCCGAGCGTTATCGTGCCGCGCTCCGGGCGGCTGGGGTCCTGCTCACCCAGCGTGAACAGGACGGACTTGCCGACGCGCTTGTTGAAGTCCGCCAGCTGGGCATCCTCCAGCGCGTCCACCTTCTCCGAAGCGGTCATTGGCTTGCCGGTCTCTGTCGTCATGGTTGCGCCTCCCGGCCCCGCTCTGCCGAGGTCCTATCAGGTTCACTTTAGCGCTTCCGCGGGACGATTGGTAGGAAGAAAGGCAGTGCGAGAGTGGCCAGTGACGAAGCAAGGCCTGGGATACGTGGTGTCCTAGATTAGACGCGAGGTTGCGGACGCTGCGGCGACGAGGTTGCTTCGCCTCTCCCTTGCGGTCGATGGCTCGCAAGGGCGTCAGAACGCAGTGCGAGGGCGTCCAGCGATGGAGCAATCTCGGGACGACGTGTCGTGGTGAAGCAAGCGCAATGTCACGGCGGACGCAGCGACGAGGTTGCCGCGCCTCGGCTACCGCCGACGGCTCGCGATGGGGGAGCTGCTCTGCGAGGCTGGAGGGTTAGTCCGAGTCGGAGGCGCTGTCGCTGCTGGAGGTTGCGGGCGCGGGCTTGGAGTTGGAGCCGCCGTTTTCCTTGGGCTGATTCGCCTCGCTCGCGGTGTCCCAGCGGCTGTTCTCAGCCAGCGTAGCCTGACTGCCCTTCCGGCTATCGGTGATGTAGAAGCCGCTGCCCTTGAAGACGATGGGTGGCGGGTG
>DASTLN010000121.1:0-12970 GCA_035714925.1 Dehalococcoidia bacterium
GGTGAAGGAAGGCGCCGAGCGCGCCGGACGCGATCCGTCAGGGGTAAAGCTGGCGATGTACATCCGCGTCTGCGTCGACGAGGACGAGACGGCGGCGCGGCGGGCGTATGCGCGGGCTATGCAGTTCTACGCGCTGGGCCAACTGGACGTGCCGGCACGCAGCTACCGCGCCCACTTCGAGCGCATGGGGTTCGCGGACGACCTGCGGCGAATCGACGACATGCGGCGGGCCAAGGCCCACGCCGACGAGGTCATCGACGCGTTCCCGGAGGCGATGATGCGCAAGGTGGGCTACTACGGCAACGCGGCCGGCGCCGCCGAGGGCTTCAAAGAGGTGGCTCAGGGGCTGGATATCGCGATCGTTCGCGTCGTGGGCGCGCGGCCGGGGATGGAGTCGGCGCGGGCGGCGGTGGAGGCGTGCGCGGCGGCGACGAAGTAGGGTCAGGGTCCCCGCAGGCGCTGGAGGGAGGCCGCGGCAAGCTCCGCGGGATCGCCGGGGGAGCGCTCCTGGTTGGGTGAGACGAAGACGTAGCTGATGGCTGTGACCTTCTTGCCGGTGGCCTCGAGCGCCTTCTCCAGGCCAAGCACGTAGAGGCCCGCCTGCGTCCGATACTTCTTGAGTCGTTCCTCCACGCCTGATTCAGGCACCGTGTCCGTTTTCCAGTCGACGATTTCGATGCCGTCTTCGTTTTCGATGACAAGGTCGGCGAAGCCTTCGACGATTACGGGCGGTGACGCGGTTTCGTCTTTGAAGGCGAAGGGTACTTCGCGGAGGGCGCGGCGGGCGGTGCGGGCGCGCTGGGCCGCGGGTGAGTTGAGGGCGACGTGGATCAGCCGGGCCGCTTCGTCCCTGCGGTCAGGGATCGCCTCAGCAACCACCTGGGCCGTGGCCACCGCCGCGATGGCTTCATCGTCCGCGTCCCAGGGGAGGGACTGCAGCGCGGCGTGGACGGCTCGGCCGAGGTGGGTACCGGCGCGTCCTTTGGACCAGGGCTCGGTCTCGTCCTCGCGCTCCTCCTTTTCGTCCTCGGGCTCGGTGTCGCGGGCGAGGGCGGTGGCGCTGGTGAAGTGGCGCGTGTGTGCAGCCGCAATCAGGGCCTCGCGTCGATCTTCGAAGCCCTCCTCGTCTTCGGTGTCGACCTGTACGCCTTCAAAGGTGGCGGTGGAGCGCTGCTCGGCGATCGAGACCGGTGGCAGCGGTTGCGCCAGTTCGCCGGCGCGGGCCGCGATCAGGCGCTGGGCGTAGGTCTCGCGTGAGCCCTTCTTGTGAAACAGCGAGACGATGAGGTGATCGCGCGCGCGAGTGGCTCCGACGTAGAGGAGGCGGTTGCGTTCCGCCGACTCATGGTCAACGACGTTTCTCATTACCTCGTCCACGTCGCCAAGGTTGAAGCGCGTGTTGACGCGACCGGCCTGCACCGCGATGCGGCCGTCGCCGCGTTCCTGACCGAAGATAGGTGGCGGACTGAACGGCGCGGTGCCGAGGCCGGCGAGGAAGACTATAGGGAACTCGAGGCCCTTGGCGGCGTGGATTGTCAGGACGCGGACGGCGTCCTCGTCATCGTCCAGGGCGGCGCCTTCGTGGTCGTAGATGGCGTCACCGGCGCGGCGCTCGAGCCATTCGACGAAGGCCCGCAGCGTCTCGGGGCCGGCCGACTCAAAGGCGCGCGCCTGCTCGACGAGGAAGCGAGCGCGGCGGAAGGCGTTGCGGTTGCCACTGTCGAGCAGGCCGATCTCAACGAGGCGGCGGTCGTTGATGAAGGCGTCGACGAGCGCAGCGATGGAGTAAGCGCTACGACGTTCGTGCCAGTTGCGCAGGTCGCGCAGCGAGCCGGCAACGCGGTCGTGCCTGGTGTTGAGGTCGGGCCAGAGGTAGTTGAAGCTGCCGCCTTGCTGCAGGCGATAGGCGGCGATTTCGGGGTCTGAACAGGCGTAGGCGGGGCTGCGCAGGGCCGCAACCACGGCGACATCGTCGCTGGGGTCGTCGATGGCGCTGAGGCAGTTGATCAGGTCGCGCACCTCCTGGGTGGCATAGACGAGGCTGCCGCCCTCGACGCGGTACGGGATGCCCTCGTTGGCGAGGGCGCGCTCCAAGGGCTGCAAGATCGTGCGGGCCGGCAGCAGGACAGCGATGTCGCGGTAGCGGGCGGTGCGGATGCCCTCCGTGGCTCGGTCGTAGACCTGCCACTGGCGGTGCAGGGCGTCGCGGCAGTAGGCGGCGATGTACTGCGCTTCGCGGTGCCGCATGAGGGCAGCGGGTTCGTCCGCCTCGTAGCCGAAGCAGGCGACTCCGGGTCCTGTCAGCGATTCGTCGCGGTGCGGGTCGAGCGGTTTGTAGGCGGACTGGACGCTCTCGATCAAGCCGGGCCCGATGACGGCCTGGAAGACCTGGTTGACCCAATCGATGACCGCGGGCTGCGAGCGGCGGTTGAGCGAGAGGTCAAGCGAGACGGAGCCGCTCTCGCGCAGTGCGTTGCGAGTCTGGGCGTACATCGCCATGTCGGCGCGGCGGAAGCGGTAGATCGACTGCTTGGGGTCGCCGACCAGGAAGAGGCGGCCCGGCTCGGGCAGGCCGGTCGAGGGGTCAGTGGCGAAGGCGAGTGCGATATCGGCCTGCAGGGGATCCGTGTCCTGGAACTCGTCTATGAGCAGCGCATCGTACTGATTGCGGAAGCGGACCTTGGCGTCCGGGATGTCGCGCAGGACGTTACGTACCTTGAGGATGAGGTCGTCGAACATCAAGGCGCCGTCGCGGCCGCGCGCATGGGCTTCGTCGAGGACGAAGCGCACGACGAAGGGCATGACTCTAGCGAGGGCGGCGGAGCGCACGGACTCCAGCGTGTCGATCAGGGTCTGGATGACGCCGATCGTGATTTCGCGGGCCTCGGCGACGGGTATCGATCCCTTCCAGTTCCCGGTGTTACCGGTGTTGCCGAGTCTTGGATTGAGCGAAGCAGCGACGAGAATCGCCTCGCGCTGGTCCCCGGCCGAGAGGAGGTCGTCCAGCAAGGTCAGGGTTTCCTGGATACGGGGCAGCAGGCGGTCGTCGCCCGGCACTGTCGCGGTTGGAATTGCCATCAGCTGGTCGCGCATGGCCGCGAGGTCGGGCCAGGGCGCGGGCGGGGGCGCGGGCGGCGTGGTCAGCGGCTCGTGATCGAGTTGCTCTGCGAGCTCGCCGCGTCGCCAGAGGGCCTGGGCCAGCTCCTCGAGGATGCGGGGTGTCATACCGAGGTCGAGCAGGCGGCCGACGGCGTCCACGGCGTCCGGGTTGGCTCCGAGGCCGTCGAGGCAGGTGCGCCAGCGTTCCTCGAAGCGCCGCTGCGCTGCGACCTCGTCCTGCACCTCGAAGGCAGGGTCGATGCCGGCGAGGACGGCGAAGAAGCGCAGCAGCGACTGACAGAAGGCATGGATGGTCGAAATGTGGGCGCGGTCGAGGCCCGCCAGCGCGCCATCGACGCGCCGGCGGCGCTCGGGGTCCGTCTCCGCCGCGAGGCGCGCGTCGAGACCAGCTCGGACGCGGTCACGTAGCTCGGCCGCCGCCTTCTCGGTGAACGTGATCGCGACGATGCGGTCGACGGTCCGGCCGGCGAGGACGAGCGCGAGATAGCGGTCGACGAGGGCGGCCGTCTTACCCGTACCGGCGCTTGCCTCGACGAAGAGCGTGTCGTCGAGAAGTTCGCGAATTCGCGCTCGGGCCGAGGTGTCGGATTGCAGGGCGTCGCCGGTCATCGAGGCTCTCCCTGGGCGATGCGACGCACGGCGGACCACGCGTCGATGATGCCGTCGCCACGCTTCGACTCGAACTCGTCGGAGCGACGCGTGGAGCAGAGGCGCGCGAAGTCGCAATAGGCGCAGTTCTCGTAGCCGCGGCCGGGCCTGCCGTCTTCCTCGCCGGGGACGGGCGGGAAGGCGCCGGCGCCGACGCCGGCGAGGATCGCTGTCAGCGTGTCGTTGAAACGGGCCATGTTCTCCGGCTTCGGGTCGAAGGCCTTTCTTTCGAAGCCGCCGGCCGAGCTGATGAACCAGTAGAACGCTTCGACCTGCTCGGCGTTGGGCGCGGCGAAGCTGTAGACCGGCAGCTGCAGCTTTGAGCCGCCGGCGAGGGGATCGTCCGGTGTCATGCCGCGGTAGGAATATGCGCTACCGGTTTTGTAGTCGAGAACCCAGGCCTTGCTGCCGTCCGGCGTGGCGTCGATGCGGTCGACGAAGCCGCGCAATCGGATGCCACCGTAGTCTTGTTCCGGGATCGGCTCTTCGAAGGCGACCGGCCGGGCGCCGGTTTCGAGGCGGAAGGCGGTGTCGCGCTCAAGGAAGGTGGCGAGCTCAGCCCGCAGGCGCCGGTACTCGTGCGCCGCGAAGACGTCGAGACCGGTGCGGCCGCGCTGTCGCGTGCGTTCGAGCTCCGCGTCCAGCAGGGCGAGCAGCTCCTCGCGGTCCGTCTCAATCCAGGGCTCGTTGACGGCGGGACGGCCTCGTTCGAACTGGCGCTTGAAGAAGGCATCGAGCACCTCGTGGACGAGCGTGCCCTTATCGCGGGGGTCGATTGTGTCGCGGTCTTCGGGTTCCTCGGGCGGGCGCAGGCGCAGGACGGATTGCAGGTAGTAGCGCATGCCGCAGGCGGCGTAGTGCTCCAGCGACGTCGGTGAAACGCCACGGCGCGGTATCAGGACGTCGCCCGGGATGGAGGACAGATTGCCATCAAACTCGGTGAAGGCCTCGCCGTGACGCGCCGTGAGTAGATCGAGCGGGCGGCGCAGGGGGTGTGAGACGGGCGTCGCGAGGTGGTCGCGGCGCGCGACCACGGCGGCGCGAAGGCGCGCTTCCGGGAGGTCGACCGGCAGGCCGGTGAGCATGGCGGCGAGGGGCGACGGCGGGCGGCGCAGCCAGGCTGAAGCGGAGGCTCGGCGCAGCTCGCTGGCGGATGCAATCGCTGGATCGTGGGCCTGGGCGGCGGTCAGCATGGGCTGGGCGGGGTAGTGCTCGCGCCCGGCCCCGGCGGCCTGCAGGGGCGCGGTCCAGACAAGGCGCCGCGTGGCGGTGGCGACGGCGCGCTCGGCAGCGAGGCGGGCGCGTTCCGCTCGCAGCGCGGCGTCTTCGAGGAGGGGATGTCCTGCCTGACGCAGGCCGGCCCAGTAGCGGTCCTCGACGAGTGGCTCCTGCGGTACGGAGGCGGGGAAGACGCCTTCGAAGGCGCCGCAGAGCACGACGTGAGGGAAGCTGAGGCCGGCGGCGAGGTCGTAATGTGCGATCAGGACGCCTTTGCCGAACTCGCCCACTCGAAGATGCTTGGCATCGAGGTTCACCTCCAGCATTCTTGCGAACGTTGCGAGCGTAAAGGTTCCTCGTACCTTTCCAATCGTGCCCAGTTGATCGATTTGCTCCAGAACCTCTGCGTAGCCGTCGGCGCTTTTCGCGAAGTAACGCGCGTAGATTGCCCTGAAGGACTGGATGAATTCCGCCGCGGACGTTGGAGACTGCAGCGGCTCCAGCTCCGCAGCAAGGTTGAGAACAATACCCTGGAGATCCCCCGAGCTTCGGATTTCCGTCTCCAATTGGTCGCGGCGGTCCTCGGCGTCCGAACCCGCTAACTTCCGCCGACGATCTTCACTGAAGCCTCCAAGGTTGGTAGACCAGCGCGACAAGCCCCTAGTTACGCCGGCATCGCGCGCAATTACGCGCCAGCGATTTGCACTGAAGTTGTTTGACTTGATTTCTGTCGCTAAGGGTGCGAGTTCGAGGAAATCTATGACCGCGTTTCTTGAGTAATCTGCTTCTGGTATGGCGAGCATCGCCAGAACGGCTTTTCCCGTCACCGTCCTCGATAGTCGAGGACCTGGCGACGGATTTGGTTCGATACCTGCGGCTCTGAGTGAATGAGTCAGGAGTCCAGCGTAGTTTTCATCGGCCCCGTGGAAGACCGCGACCTCGTGCATGCCGATACCCGCCTCAAGGGAGCGCAGGACCTCACGGGCGGCCTCACGCGCCTCGCTGGCGGGGTCGGGGGCGAGGACGAAGGCGGTCTCAGGAGACGTAGCCGGCGTGTCGAGCTGCTTGACGCGGGACGAGCCGGCGGCGCGCCGTAGCGCCTTGAGCAGCGTGTCGGCCCCAGCGCTGAGCGCGCCCGGAGGCAGGACGTAGACGTCGCCAAGGTCGTCGATGACGGGCGAGCCGCCGCGGGCGACGGCCTCGGTTGCGGCGTCGAAGAGGTCCTCTTCGTCGTAGAAGCGGGCCGTCTCGGCCCGGAAGGCGGCGTAGAGGCGCGTGACCTCGCCGAGCAGGCCACTGTCGAGGCTGCTGCGGACGTCTTCGGGGCGGAAGCCGCCGCGCCGCAGTCGCGTAAAGCTCTGTCGCAGGACGCGGGCGAAACCGGTGAGGTCGGAGACCGCGGCGAGGTCGGCGCGGGCCTGGCGCGCGATCTGGGTCGCCAGATAGTCGCCGATGGGGCGGGCGAGCGGCGCGCGTCCCCCTTTCGCCAGCGCGGCGGCGCCCAGCAGCTCGGCGATGCGGGGCAAGGTCTCGAAGCGGACGCCGGCGAAGGGGGCGATCTCGGCGAGCTGGCGGCGCAAGTGAATGGCGGCCACGTGGGAGGGCGCGATGACCGTGGCGGGCGCGAGGGGATCGTCGCGGCGGGCGCGGGCGATGGTCTGGAGGGCGGCTGACGCGGCGGGCATCTGAGCGGCAGCATATCGGTAATCGTCGCACGCGAAAAGTCCAAGACTCGCCTCAGACTAAATGAGGAAGTAAACTTCATGTGTCTATCAGAAAATTGACACCGTGTCACAGGCCGGATTGAATCAAGGCGATGGTTGGACGATGGTCGTAGAGGATCCCCGCATCGAACGTGCCCAGGCGGGTGACCTATCCGCGTTCAACGAACTGGTCGTCGAGTACCAATCACTGGTTTGCAACGTGTGTCTGCGGATGCTGGGTTCGCAGCAGGCGGCGGAGGATGCGGCGCAGGAGGCGTTTATCAACGCCTGGCGCAGCATCGGCCGCTTCCGCGGCGATTCATTCCGAGCCTGGCTGTTGCGTATCGCGACGAACCTGTGCCGTGACGAGCTGAGGCGTCGCGGCAGGCGGCCATCGTCATCGCTGGAAACGGCGCTGGATGCGGGGATGCCGGACCCGCCGGACGAGGAGCCGTTGCCCGAGGAGAGCGCGCTCAACGCCGAGCTGCGAGACGGCCTGCAAGCAGCGCTGGCGGAGCTGCCTGAGGAGCAACGCACCGCCATTGTCCTGAGTGACGTCGAGGGGCTGGACTATGCCGAAATCGCCGTCGCCATGAAGACGTCGCTGGGTACTGTGAAGTCACGCATCGCGAGGGCGAGGATGCGGATGCGCGAAGTTATGTTGAGACAGCCGGAACTTCTTCCCACTCGATTTCGTCAAGGAGGTTAGAGAGGCAAGAGCATGACCTGGTTCCGACGCAGCGTTCACCCAGAAGAGGACCTGTCCGCATACGTGGACGGGGAGCTGGGTGAGCGTGCGCGCCGTGCCGTGGAGACGCACCTGGCGAGCTGTGAGGCGTGCTCAACACTGCTCACGGAGCTGCGAGACACGAAAGCGTTGCTTAGCGAGCTGCCGCGGGTCGAACCGCGGCGCTCGCTGGCGCTGGGCCGGGAGTTCGCCGTCGAACGGCGAGTCGTGCCAGCGCCGCGCCGCATGTCGTTGTCGTTTGCGCCGGCGGTGGCGCTGACCATCCTGGTTGGGCTGCTGTTCGTCGATGCGATTGACACGACGGGCGGGGGCAGCGATGACAGTGGTGCGTTTGGCAGCGCCGGTAGCACGGCGGCGTCGCGCACGGCGGAGCAACCGGAGGCGGGCACGGGCCTGGCGCTGGAGGCGTCGAAGGCCGCGGACGCGGAGGATAGCGCGACGACACCGGCGGATTCCGCCGCGGGCCAGGACAGTGCGGGAGACGGAGAGACGAGCCGGGCAACGGGCGGCGCCGCAAGCGCTGCCGCTGCTGAAGCAGTTCCGACCGAGGAGGGCGACGCAGACGGCGCGGCATCCAGCGCACTGGCGCCGCCGTCGGAGGCGTCGCCGGAGCCGGAAACCGCGCCTGAACCGCTGGCCAGCGATTCGTTCGACGACGACGACCAGGTCGCGGCGGACGGCGCCAATGGTGGCCCGGAGGAAACGAGCCTTCTGGCCGAGCCAGACGACTCTTCCGGTGGCCTATCGACGCTGCGCATCCTCGAGATTGTGGCGGCGCTGGCGTTCGCTGCGTCCCTGTTAGCCGTGTTCTTGCCTCGAATCGTGAGAAGACAAGAAAGGTAACTCAACAACATGAACCCCAAAGCATTCCTGATACCGCTCGTGGCGGGCCTGGCCTTCCTGGCAGTGGCCTGCAGCGGCGGCGATACCTACGTAACGCCGGATAGCACGGGCCAGAGCGGCGTCAATGCCAGCGGCACGGGAACGGCGGTCGGCGAACCGGACATCATGGTGCTGACGGTGGGCGTCTCAGCCCAACGCGAGAGCATTGCGGCGGCGCGTGAGGCGGCGGCGAGCGCACAGGCGGCGGTCATCGACGCGCTGAAGGACAACGGCGTGGCGGATGATGACATCCAGACGGTCCAGTTCAGCGTCTACCCGCAGTACGACTACACCAGACTCAACAGCCAGGGCGAGATCGTCGGCTACGTGGTGAGCAACGTCGTGTCGGCGAAAGTGCGCGACCTCGACAAGGCGGGCGACGCTATCGACGCGGCGACGCTGGCGGGCGGCGATGACGCCGTGGTGCAAGGCGTCGCGTTCAGCATCGACGACCCGGCGGAGCTGCAGGCGGAGGCGCGGGAAGAGGCCGTGAAGAAGGCCCGCGCCCAGGCTGAACAGCTGGCGTCTAACGCCGGCGCCAAACTCGGTAAACTCATCTCGATTTCCGAGAGCAGCTATTACCCGTTCTACGAGCGGGCGTTCCCGTCCGCGGCGGGAGGGGCGGCGTCGGACGCGGCGCAGACGCCGATTGAGGCCGGTCAACTGGAGATCAGCGTGACGGTCAACGTGCTCTACGCCATCGAGTAGGGCGTGACGGCGGTTACTTCGAAGGGAGCGGCGCAGGCCCTCCCTTCGCTATGCCGTCATACGCCTCGTCGCGTAGAATCCGGCTAAGCACTCGGAGGACTTAGCCACGTCTGTCCTTAGCGACCGCAGCATTCGAGAGGAAATCGGCGCGGGGCGATTAGTCATCGACCCGTGGGACGATCGCTATCTCCAGCCCGCGAGTGTTGACCTGCGCCTGGGCGATAGTGTCCTGGTCTTCAGGAATCACCGGGAGGCCGTGACGGAAGTAAAACGCGACATGTCGCTCTTGACGGAGCGGGAAACGCTCGACGAGCTGAAGCCTTTCATCCTGCATCCAGGCGAATTCATTCTTGGGGCGACATTTGAGAGCGTTGGTATCCCTGACAACATCGTTGGACGGCTCGATGGCAAGAGTTCGCTTGGCCGTCTTGGCCTGATTGTCCATTCGACCGCCGGATTCGTGGACCCCGGCTTTGAGGGAACCATTACGCTCGAGCTAACCAACATCTCGAACCTACCGATTACGCTCTATTCGATGATGCCGGTGTCGCAGATTTCGTTCATGTACCTCTCCACGCCGGCTGACAAACCTTACGGTGGGGACAAGTCAAAGTACCAGGGCCAGCACGGGCCGCAGCCCAGCAAGTACTTCCTCAATTATCCCCAGGCGGGTTACCCGCAGCATGGGGATAGGCCCTTGGCGTCCCGCCGTCACAGGCCTCGCCGCACCGACGGCAAATGACCCCGCCGTCCGGGCTGATGCGTCAGGCGCTCGACCTGGCGCGGCAGGCCTACGGCTCGACGAGCCCGAATCCATGGGTGGGTGCGGTGATCGTCAACGCGGGACGCATCGTGGGGCAGGGCTATACGCGGCCACCGGGTGGCCCGCACGCTGAGATCGTCGCGCTGGAGGAAGCCGCCGGCGTGACCCGCGGCGCGACGCTGTACGTGACGCTGGAGCCATGCAGCCATCACGGGCGCACGCCGCCCTGTACCGACGCGTTGATCTCGGCCGGCATCGCCAAGGTTGTCTATTCCATCGAGGACCCCGACCAGCGTGTATCCGGCACCGGGCACCGGCAGCTCGAGGAAGCCGGGGTCGACGTAGAGGTTGGCGATGGGGCGGAGGACTCGGCGCGGCTGCTGGAGGCGTACATCAAGCACCGGCAGACGGGATTGCCCTTTGTGATCGCCAAGTACGCCGCGAGCATCGACGGACGAATCGCGGCGGCGAGCGGCGACTCTCGCTGGGTCAGCGGGCCTGCGACGCTGCGCTGGGCGCACGCCGGCCGTACCAAGCTGGACGCGATCATGGTGGGGGCAAGCACGGTCGTCGTCGACGATCCGCAGCTGACGGCGCGACCTGGCGGCGAGCTTGCCGAGCACCAGCCGCTGCGAGTCGTATTGGACAGCGCGGGCCGCATCTCGCCCAGCGCCGGCGTGTTCTCCGGCGTGGCGAAGACGCTTGTCGCAACCACGGCGCGATCGAGCAGCGAGTGGCGTTGGGCGATCGAAGCAGCCGGTGCCGAGGTGCTGGTCCTGGACGAAGACCGCGACGGCAGGGTGCCGTTGGCGGAGCTGCTGAGGGAGCTGGGGTCGCGCGGGGTCGTGACTTTGCTAATCGAGGGTGGGGGCGTGCTCCTGGGGTCGTTCTTCGACCAGCGCCTGGTCGACAAGGTGACCGCCGTGATCGCGCCGATGGTGATCGGGGCGGCAGATGCGCCGGCTGCTATCGCCGGACGGGGCGCGCAGGTTATGCGCGACGCGGTGCGTCTCTCCGACATGACTGTCGAACGCCTGGGCGACGACGTACTCCTTACGGGTTATCCAGACTGGTCGCAGGCCTAGTTCAGCCGATATCTCAGATCGATCCCACCTCGGGCTCGACGCCTGTTTCGGCGTTAGGTCCGACTACGATCTACCGAGATCATGGGCGTGGCAAGTTGAAACGATGACAACTTACAGCGGCGAACCGAACGATCTGGAACCAACGCGCCTCCTGCCGCCAAGACTGAGCCGAATCAGAGTTCTTGTGTCCTGGGCGGGCCGGCGTGTTGCCCTGATGGTGCCCCTTATGCTCCTACCGCTCTTCCTGTTCGCGGCGCTGACGTTCGCCGGCGGTCCGGGAACGACCCGAGTTGTGGTGATGCTGGTGCCGGCGTTGTTTTACTCCGGCTACGGAATCGTGACCGTAAAGCGCCTCGAAGGGAAGCTGACGCGTCAACAGAACCGCTTCGAGGGCGAGATGAGACGGCGCTTCGACGAGTTTTCTCCGAACGAGACCCACTTGTCGAGGCAATACTTCGAGACGCGGCTGGCGCAGGAAATCAAGCGAAGCAGGCGCCACAAGCTGCCGTTGTGCGTCGTGACACTTTCTACGCCGCGGGAGCGAGACAAGGCCGTGCACACCTTGCAGCTGATCGAGCTAACCGCGCGCAACCTGCGGGCAGAGGATAGCGCTGGGAGGCTGGGGCGCTATGTCTACGCGATCTGCTTACCCCATACAACGCCGGAGGGCGCGGAGGCTGTCATCGGCCGCCTGCGAGGCGAGTTCGGGGCCAAACAACTCCATTTCAGCCTTGCCTACCTGGCGCCGGGCCTGGACATAACGCCGGAGCAATTGCTGAGTCTCGCGCTGGGACAGCAGGCCGAATCGATCGCCGCCTGAGGGGAATCCGATACCGACTTGAGACAAATTCGTGACCGTGCCAGCTTCGGCCTGTGACAAATCTGTGATCCCGGCGACTCAGTGTGTGGCTGGCGGGTAGCGTAGGGGGCGTTCCCAGGGGCTGTCTCTAACCGATAGCTTGCGCTTCCCGTAACTCTGCGGTGTTCTCCTGCCACCCGCCAACCTTCCGCACCCCAGAGACGAACAACACGCGTAGTCCTCATGCCGGCTTGCGCGCCCTCAACGAGAACATGAATGGCAGCTGCAGCGGGTTGCCGTCGGGCAGCTCGTAGTAGCCGCCGCCGCGCTTCCGCATCTCGGGGAGCCTCGGAAAGAACCCGTGCGTGAACTCGTGCAGAAACTCGAGCTGAAGGCCGGCGTCGATGGCGGCGCTGACGATTTCGCCGATGCCGTGGGGAAAGTTGTAGCTAGCAGTATGCTGGAGATCCGCCTGCTGGTCCGTGTAGGTTGCGGGCGACTCGAACCGAAGGGGCTCCGCACCGAGGTATGGAAACGCAAGCTTGATCTCTTCGTCGTCCAGCATGTCGGTAGTCGGGTGGGCTTCGATCATGTAGAAGAGGCCGCCCCGCCTCAGGAAATCGGCCGCGATCTTGAACCAGGCCGGCAGGTCGGGCAGCCAGCAGAGCACACCGTAAGACGCGAAGACGATATCGAAGCTGCCGGATAGCACCTCGGGCAGGTTGTAGACGTCGGTCTCGATGAAGTTGGCCTCGATTTGCAGCTCACGGGCGAGCGACCGCGCTGCCTCGATGGCCGGGCCTGAGAAGTCGACGCCGGTGACGATGGCGCCTTCGCGAGCCCATGAGAGCGTGTCCATGCCGAAGTGGCATTGCAGGTGCAGCAGCGTCTTGCCGCGCACGTCGCCGAGTTCCTTGCGCTCGATAGGCAGCAGGTTCGAGCGGCCGGCCTTGAAGGACGCGACATCGTAGAAGTCCGAGGCCATGTGGATGGGGACGCGGTCGTCCCAGTTGCGGCGGTTGGTCTCGATGTATTCGTTCACGTGGGTATTCTAAGTGACGGGCCGTCTCCGCTGGCGGTGCGACGAGATTGCTTCGCATTTGGCTAGACGCCTATGGCTCGCAATGGGGTGAGGCGTGATTGCCCGATGGGCCGTGAGCCCGGTAGACTCCGAACACAGCTAGACATAGCGTGCGGAGAGCGGGCGGGGGCAACGTGTTCACGGGCATCGTCGAAGAGGTGGGGACGGTCCGGTCGATTGGGCCGGGGCGGCTGGTGATCAACGCGAAGAAGGTG
>DASTLN010000122.1:0-8688 GCA_035714925.1 Dehalococcoidia bacterium
CCCAAGGGCGGCACACCGCTGCACGTCATAGACGCGAACAGAGTCGCGTACCTGGACTACACAGGCAGCGGCAACGAGACGGCGCGTCACGCGGGCGGGCCGATGACGCTGATGGTGATGTCGATGTCGCGCTCGGACGCGGCGGTCGTTCGCCTCTACGGCACGGCCACCGTGACGCCGGTCGAGGACTCGCCGCTGCGAGAGTTGATGCTGAGCGAGCCTGCGCCCGACATTGCGCTGCCGCAACTCCAGGTGATCGACGTGCGGATTGATGGGACGCAGACGAGCTGCGGCTACGGCGTGCCGGTGTACGACTTCGTGGCGCAGCGAACCGTCTCAGAACGCGGCCGCTGCTACAAAGAGGTGCTCGCCTGAGCCGGCAGCTCTGGATCGCCGGCCTGATGGCGTTGCTCGTCACTCTCGCGGGATGCAAAGCAGAATCGACCGGCCCAGGAGGCAGCGCGGATGGTGGATCCACGCCCGGAGCCGGCATCGCCGCGAGCGAACCGTCGGCGGGCAGCCCGAACTCAACCATGACCGCCGCGGCGGAGCCTTCGGCCACGGCAGAGCCAACCGCCACGACCGGGCCCAAGGTCATCGAGGTCATCGGTGACGAGGCGTTCCGGACATGGACCGTACGGGCACTGGCGCTAATCGAGACGAGGGCGCCGGAGGCGTACGCGGAGGTACTGGCCTCGCTCGACGTGATCGAGTCGGTGGCGGCGGCACCCAGCCTGAACGTTGAAGAGAAGCATTACGCCGTGGACGAGGCGACGGCGCACGGAGCCGGCTACGACGAAAACGAGCAGCTGCTATGGTTCGCCGGCACCATCGTCCACCGCGCGCATCACAGCGCGCTGTTCGCCCGCGGCGAGGCACACACAGGCAAAGACGCTGAAGTCGCGTGTCTGGCTGTGCAGAAGGCGGCGCTGGAGCTGATGACGAACAACCCGTTCTTCGCCAACTACGTGCAGGGGCTAATCGACGGCGCGGACGACCCGGCGAACCAGTACTGGAACCAGTCCAACCGCCACTGGTAGGCTTCCCGATTCCAGACCCGCGTACGAGGGCGCCGGCATCGATTCTGCCGATTATCTATACGTGGAGATGTCTCAATTCGGCTGGATCACCGAACGACGCCTGATGCGCGCCGCGCAGGTCCTGCTGGCGATTTTCCTGGTCTTCTGGGCTCTGTGGTTCGCGCGCTTTTTAGGCGCCGGTGACAAAGACGCCCCGAACGTCGATTTCATCGTCTACTGGACGGCCGCGAAGCTGGGCAGCGAAGGTGATGCGACCGTAGCCTATGACCCCGCGTCCTTCGAGGCGCAGCAAACGGAGGCGGTCGGCGAGGACGCCAGCGGCTTCCCGTGGGTCTACCCGCCGGTGGCGTTTGTGCTTGTGTTGCCGCTGGCTCTGCTGCCGTATGGCTCCGCGTTTGCCGCATGGCTGCTCGCCACGGGCGCCGTATTCATCGCCGCGCTGCGGCGACTGACGCGTGGCGGGGCAACATTCTGGTTAGCGTTGGCGTTCCCGGCGACGCTGTTCAACCTGATCATCGGGCAGGCCGGGTTGCTGACGGCCGGGCTCTTTACCTGGGCGATGCTACTGCTGCCAAGTCGTCCCGTCGTCGCGGGCTCGATCCTGGGCCTCATGGCGTTCAAGCCGCACTTCATGCCGTTGATCCTGCTGGCGCTGCTGGCAGGACGCGAGATCAAGGCGTTCGGCGCGGCGCTCGTCAGCGCCGGGGCGCTCGTAGCCGTCTCCCTCGTGGCCTTCGGTGACGAGCCCTGGCGGGCGTTCGTCTCGCAGCTGGACGACTCCACGACGCTGCTCTACGGCGACGTGTTCCCGGTGGCAAAGATGCAATCCGTGACGGCACTGGTGCTATCGATGGGCGGCAGCGACTTCGCTTCGCAAGTCGTGCAGGGCGCTACGACGCTGGCGGCGGCGGGGTTCGTGTTCTGGCTCTGGCGCCGGGAGCTGCCGTTGGAGTACAAGGCGGCGGGCCTTGGACTGGCAAGCCTGCTGGCGACGCCCTACGTCTATCACTACGACCTGACGGTGATGGGCGTGGCGATGCTCTTCTTCGCCAACCGTGCGCGCCTGGCCGGCTGGCTACCATGGGAACGCCCACTGCTGGCCGTTGCGTGGTTCACGCCGATCACAAGCCTCACACTGGGGCTCGCCGTCTCGTTCACGGTCGGCGCGCCGGTGCTGCTGGCCCTGGTGGCGATGCTGGTGCGGCGTGTGCGCAGCGAGGGCGCGGTTACGCAGCGCGCGCCGATTGCTGAGCCGGCGGCCGCCTGACGGCGGAGCATGCTGGATGACGGGGCGACGAGATTACTTCGTCGCTGGACGCTCCTCGCAATGGGTCACCCCTACTTCTTGCGGGCGAACTTCTGGAGGCGCGCCCCGTTGAGCACTTCCGCCACGTAGACGGAGCCTTCGGAGTCGGTCCAGATGCCGTGCGGGCCCCAGAACTTGCCGGGGTCGTTGCTGCGCTCAGTGGCGTAGCGGCCCACGAGGTTGCCGTCGAGGTCCGTGATGCTCCAGGCGTCGTCCAGCTCAGAGACGTACATCAGCTCCTCGCGCGGGTCGACGTAGAGCTTGGTCGGGCGGCCGAAGCCGGTCCACATGTCGAGGAATTCGCCGTCGGGAGTGAAAATCTGGATGCGGTTGTTCTCACGGTCGGCGACGTAGACCTTGCCTTTGTGCTCCCAGACGCTGTGCACGGTGTGAAAGAGGCCAGGGCTGTTCTTCGTATCGCGCAGTTCCTTGGCGTTGCCGGGCTCACCCCACGATTTGATCAGCGTGCCGTCCGGCGCGTACTTGTGCACGCGGGAGTTGCGGTAGCCGTCCGAGACGTAGATCGAGCCGTCCGGGGCGACGCTGACGTCGGTGGGGTGGTGGAAGGGCGGGCCGCCGTGGCCGACGCCGTTGATCATCGGCAAGCCGCCGCCCGAGACGAGCGGTCCGGCGGGCTCGCGTGTCTCCTGGGTGTAGCCGGTGTCGGAGTGGACGCCGCGCGTGCCCAGCGTCAGGCGGTGACGGCCCTCCTTGCTGAACTTCGTGACGATCTGCGGCAGGCGGTCGACGAAGTACATCGTGTCGTCCGGTGTAATGCACATGCCGTGGGCGTCTTCGAAGATGCCCACGCCCCAGTGGTCGATCAGCTTGCCCGACTTGTTGAAGATCATATAGGGGTGCTCGAAGCGGGTGAAGACGTGGACGTTGTCCTGGGAATCGATGCAGACAGCGCCCACCTGGCCCCAGACCCAGCCGGCGGGAAGCTCGCCCCAGCCCTCCACGAGTTCGTACTGGCGTTCACCTACGTCGATGATCACGTTTCGTTCCTTCCCGCGGGGAGCCTTGTCGTCCACCCGGCCCTGAAGGGCAGGGCTTGATTCATGCCCCGACCCGAAGGCCGGGGTGGAGATCAGCGTTCCTTCGTGTTTCCCCAGCCGTCCCAGTAGGTGACAGTGTCGACCGCTTTGCGGGTGGTAGGGCCGAAGTTCTGGCCGTCCGGATAGCCGACCGGGATAACGGCGACCGGGCGCGCATCGTCGGGCAGGCCGTATTCCTTGCGGATCAGGTCCTCGAGGACGATGTTGAAAGTCGTCAGCACCGTACCGAGGCCCTGCGCCCGCGCGGCCAGCATCATGTTCTGCACGGCGCCGTAGATCGACGAGCCGGCCCAAATGCTGGACGGGTCGCTCGAGGGCGACGTGGGATGGACGAGGCACGGGACAATGATGACCGGCGCCGATGCGACATCGGAACGGAACGTAACGGATGCCCGCCGCATGCGCCGCTGCGACTCCGTGGGCAACTGATCGGCAGCCTCCAGCGCCTTTTCAAGGTCGCCCAGGTTTCCCCGGACGGCGTCCGCCAGCACTTTCTTCTTCTCCTCGTCCCGGATGATCAGCCAGGCCCAGGGCTGCGTATTGCCGCCGCTGGGGGCGCGGATCGCCGCATCGATCATCCTCCAGATCGCCTCGTCCGGCACGGGGTCCGGCTTGAACTTGCGGATCGACCGCTGGGTGTGGAGGACCTCGAAGAAATCCACCCGCTACTCGTCCTTGAGTAGCTCGTCGAGCACGACGCGCGGGGCGATCGGCAGCGAGTTGAAGCGCACGCCAATTGCGTTGTACACGGCGGTCTGCACGGCTGCCAGCGGCGGCACGATCGGCACCTCGCCGACGCCGCGCACGCCGTAGGGGTGGCCGGGGTTCGGCACCTCCACGAGCACGGTCTCGATCATCGGAAGGTCAAGCGCCGTGGGCATGCGGTAGTCGAGGAAGGTGGAGTTGATCATGCGCGAGTCGTTGCTCACGAAGTACTCCTCCAAGAGCGCCATGCCGATGCCCTGCGCCACCGCGCCCTGGATCTGCCCTTCGACATACGAGGGGTGGATGGCGGTGCCGACATCCTGCAGCGCCGTGTAGCGCAGGATCTCGACCTTTCCGGTGTCACGGTCGACCTCAACGTCGACGATGTGGGCGGCGAACGCGGGACCTGGAGTCGGGACGCTCATGTTCGATCCGACATCGACGCGGCCGCCGGTACGCGCTAGCTGCGCTGCCAGCTCAGCAAACGTCATGCTGCGCGGCTTGCCGTCGGCATCGTCCGGGCCACGCAGGATGCCGTCGTCGCCGTACTCGACCTTATCGGTCTCACACTCCCAGATTTTCGCGGCGCGCTCGACCATCTTCTCCTTGATCTGACGCGCGAGGTCGTGTGTAACCCAACCGCCAGCGTAGGTGGTGCGGCTACCGCCCGTATTGCCGGTGAAGCCGACGAGGTCGGTGCCAACGACCGTCGGGTGGACGTCGTCCGCGCCTAAGCCGAGCGACTCGGCCAGCTGCATGGCGAGCGACGCACGCGTGCCGCCGATATCAACGGAACCGAGTACGAGGCTGACTGTGCCGTCCGCGTTCACGCTTGCGGTGGAGCTGGATTCTCCGGCGGCGTTTCCCCAGAACCCCATCGAGACGCCGCGGCCACGGTTTTCGCCGGTCAGCTCGGAGCGGTAGTGCGGGTGATTGATGACGGCCTCCATCACCTCCTTGTTGCCGATCGGGGCGCGGAAGACCTGGCCGTTGGCGCGCGCCGTGCCCTGCGCCGAGGCGTTCTTGAGGCGCAGCTCCATCGGGTCCATGCCCAGCTGCTCCGCGAGCTCGTTGATCGCGGCCTCGCCGGCGAACATCGATGCCGGGGTGCCGGGGGCACGGTAGGCTGCCGTCTTCGACATATTGACGACGACGTCGTAGCCGTCGATGAGCTGGTTGGGGCAGTCGTACGGCGCGAAGATGCCGTTCATGCCGGCGCCAACCGGCGAGCCGGGGTAAGCGCCGGCTTCGTAGGCCAGCTCAGCCTGCATCGCGGTGAACGTGCCATCCTTCTTGGCGCCGATCTTCAGCTTGCTCCAGGTGCCGGAGGTGGGACCGGAGGCTTCGAAGACCTCCTCACGGCTCATGGTCATCTTGACGGCCTTGCCGGTCTTCTTCGAGAGCAGCGCAGCCAGCGGCTCAAGGTAGACCCCGAGCTTGCCGCCGAAACCGCCGCCGATCTCGACGGCGTTCACCGTGATCTGCGACACGTGAAGCTGGAGGATTTCCGCGAGAGAGGCGCGTACGCCGAAGAGACCCTGCGTGCTGGCCCAGACGGAGAGGTGCCCGTCCTCGCTCCAGAATGCCGTGCCGTTGTGCGGCTCGATGTAGCCCTGGTGGTAGCGGCTGGTCTGGAACTCGCGCTCAACGATGACGTCTGCTTCCGCGAAACCCTTTTCGACGTCGCCCATGGCGAACTGGCGGTGCGCCGCGATGTTCGAAGGCTTCGCGGGCGCGGGCTCGGCCAGCGGCGCCAGCTCACGTGTACGCAGGTCCTGGTGCAATACCGGGGCGACGTCCAGCATCGCCTCGCGCACGTCTGTCACCGACGGCAGCACCTCGTACTCGACCTCGATCAGCGCGACTGCGTCCTCGGCGATGTGCGGGTCGGTTGCGGCGACGGCGGCTACCGCGTGGCCGCGGAACAACGCCTTCTCACCGGCCATAACGCGGTCGACGACCCAGGGCAGGGGCGTGTAGCCGGCCTCATCGGACTCGACGATCTCCGGAGGCACGTACGGGAAGTCGGCGCGGGTGATAACGGCCCGGACGCCGGGCAAAGCCAGCGCCTTTGAGGTGTCGATCTTCTTGATCAGCGCGTGCGCGTGAGGGCTGCGTTTCACCTTGCCCCACAGCATGCCCGTGAGACGGACGTCGGCGCCGTACTGGGCGCGTCCGGTGACCTTATCGGTGCCATCGGGGCGGATCGGGCGCGTGCCGACAACCTTGTATTCTTTCGATGCGACCATAGGAAACGAACTCCTTGCCAGGGAAACCTGATTCTGAGGCGATTCTACTCTGATTCTGAAGGCGGGCGACACCCCGTGCCCCGCCAGCGGGCGGGTAGCGCATCCTGCCCACGGTAGCGCGGGAGGCCCTGCCCAGCTCGTAGACGGCAGGCGTGAGCCGGGACTAACCTCCCTCCATCAAGCCTAGGAGGGGTGATCCATGCGCGGCATTGTCTTTCTCGGCGAGCGCGAGCTTGAGCTGCGCGAGTTCCCAGACCCGACGCCAGGCCCCCGGGAGGTGGTCGTCGAAATCAAAGCATCCGGAATGTGTGGCAGCGACCTGCCACCCTACCGCGCCGGCCGGGACGCAACGCGGAACATCATCCGCGGCCATGAGCCCTGCGGCGTAATCGCCACGCGGGGCTCCGGCGTCACCGAGGACGAGGCGACAATCGGGCAACGCGTGATGATTCACCACTACAGCGGCTGCGGCCAGTGCAAATACTGCCGCGTTGGCTACGCGCAGCTCTGCGTCAAGGGCGGCCACCTGGTCTACGGCGCCAACGCCAATGGCGGCCACGGCGACTACATCCTCGTCAGGCCGCATATGCTGGTGCCGTTGGCCGACGAGCTCAGCTTCGAGGAAGGCGCGTCGATCTCCTGTGGCACCGGCACCGCCTTCGATGCGCTACGTCGGCTCGACGTCTCCGGGCGCGACACGCTCGCCGTCTTCGGCCAGGGACCCGTCGGCCTGAGCGCGACGCTGCTGGCGACCGCAATGGGCGCGCGCGTGATCGCGGTCGATTTCTCAACAGAGCGCCTCAATCTGGCGAAGGCGTTCGGCGCGGACGAGACATTAAACGCGAAGGACATCGAGCCCGTGACCGCGATCCGTGAGCTGACCCACGGCGAAGGCGCCACGACGACCCTCGACTGTACAGGGCAGCCCGACGCGCGGGTCAACGCGGTGAAGAGCGCGAGCATGTGGGGCCGTGTCTGCTTCGTTGGTGAAGGCAACACCGTGACACTGGACGTCAGCCCGGACGTGATCCACAAGCAGTTGACGATCTACGGATCGTGGACCTTCAGTAGCGTCGGCCAGGCGGAGTGCGCCCGCTTCATCGTCGACCACGGCATCGACCTGTCGCGGCTGCTGACGCACAAGTTCAGCCTCGACCAGGCCGAGGAGGCTTACAGGCTGTTCGACACGCAGACGACCGGGAAGGGCGTTTTCGTCAGGTAGGCAGGACCATCTATCGTGAGGTCACGATTCGCGGATTTTCAGACAGTCACGGCAGTATCGGCGGGAGGTTGACACCCACATGGCGCTGCTTCAAACACGCGCATCTGACCGCGTATATGTGAGCGTAGTGAACGCCAGGCGGGTGATCAAGTTGCGGATAGGACCCAGCCAACATGGCGTCGCCCGCATTGCAGAGCTAGAGCCGTCGGAGGCACGCAAGATCGCTCTGTTCCTTCTTGCTAGCGCGGAAAAGATGGACGGCGAACCAGCCTAGAAGTCGACCACCTGTCGCGGCCTACGACAGGTTGAGCCTCGACCAGGTCGAGGAGGCTTACAAGCTGTTCGACACGCAGACGACGGGGAAGGGCGTATTCGTCAGGTAGGGGGCACCAGCACATCGCATGGCCGTCTACCGCCGATAAGGACGGCGGCGACGTACGCGGCGCGGCAGGACAGAGGTGCAGAGCCCCAATCCGATGCGGAGTGGTCGCGATGCTGCTTGGCCGAGGCCAAATTAAGCCTGGGAGATATGCGCCGATCATAGTAGGGAGGCATGGCCCTGCAGGCAGCGCAATCGACCACCGGCGTCGCGGACACTCCCGCCACAGTGACATATCGCCCCGTGATGTCCCGGTCCGACATGATTGCTTTCGCAGCACTGCTCTTCTTTGCGGTGCTTCTTACTCTCCGTTACGCCGCGTGGTGGTTCGACCCGGATAACCTGCCTACGAACTACGCGGGGTCTTCCATTTGGCTGATTGCGCTGGGAAACTTCGTCCCGTTCCTCGCCCTGTCGATGCTTGAGGGGCTGCGCATCCTGCAAATGGCGTCTATGTGGTTGTTTGCCGCCGTGATGCGGAGTGCGATCCCCTTGCCGGCGCCGCACGGACTGCGAGTTGCCGTGCTGACGACGATCGTGCCTTCCAAGGAACCCCTGTCGATGCTGGAGCAGACGCTCAAGGCGATGAAGCTGATCCGCAGCCCCGACCCTATCGACATCTGGGTACTGGACGAAGAAGACAGCCCGGAGGTGCAGTACCTCTGCTCGCGCCTGGGCGTGAACCACTTCACACGGCATGGGATCGCGGGCTACAACCAGACGCCCGGC
>DASTLN010000123.1:0-7538 GCA_035714925.1 Dehalococcoidia bacterium
TGGGTCTCGCGGTTGAAGTCGCCGCCGCAGGTGATGAGGGCGATGCGCTCGCCGTCCGTGGACGAGGTCCAGACGCCGTCCCACTTCTCCTGATCGGTGGCGCCCAGGTTGTCCGAGCCGGTGACGCGGTAGCGGTGGACACCGTTCGGGAGGTGGATCTCGATGACGTCGCCTTCATCGAGCTTGGTCAGATCCCAGAAGACGGCGGTGCAGGGCGGCGGCTCGGTGCCGTTGTCGCAGTAGCCGCCGCCGTAGTCGACGTGGCCTGAGAGGACGATCGTGCCGCCGGAGCCGGGGTAGCCGCCGAGGCCGTCGAAGCCGGCGAAGTCGTAGTAGACGACGTCGTCCGGGCCGATGGGTGACGGCAGCTCGCCGCCGGCGGGCGGGACGGCCTTGAGGGTGATGGGCGCGTCGACATTGGCTTTCGCGATGACGATTCGGTCGTCGGCGTCCATGCCGGGGATGGTGGGCGGGACGGTGGCCGTCGGCTCCGCTGTTGCCGAGGGTTGGGGCGAGGGAGAAGGCGACGGCGAAGGACGAACGGTCGACGTAGGGGCGACGGCGGTCTTGTCATCCGAATCGCCAGAAACGGCCACGGCGACGGCGACGGCCAGGGAGGCCCCGACCGCGAGTGTTGCGACGGCGGCGCCGATCAGCATGTTGCGACGGAGGTGGAGTGGACGCAGGTTCATTGGCCATTCACGGTAAGACTGTACCAACGCAGTCGCAATCGATGCAGTAAGAGTTTGCTAAACGAGTGTTGCAGTTTGGTTGCCCGACATAAGGTTGCCATGGCAGTAGGCAGCACTTATCCTTCAGAAAACCCCAAAGGGGAACAAAAGAGCGAGTATGAGCAGCCCCAGTCTAGTTATTGAGGGCGGACTACCTCTCCAGGGGACTGTTCGCGTAAGCGGTTCGAAAAACGCTGCTGACTACGCGCTCGCTGCCTGCCTCCTCACCGGCGAGGAGTGCGTTATCGAGAATGTCCCGGACATCGACGACGTACGGCTAATGGCCAAGATCCTGGAGTCTCTGGGCGCCGAGGTGATCAACGAGGGCGGCGGCGTCTGGCGCGTGCGCGCCGACAAGGTCACCCGCTACGACGCACCGAGCGAACTGGCGGTCAACCAGCGGGCGAGCTTCCTGATCATGGGCCCGTTGCTGGCGCGCTTCGGGCAGGCGTCCTGCGCTTCGCCCGGCGGTGACGTAATCGGCACGCGACCGCTGGACGTGCACATTGACGGCCTGACGGCGCTGGGCGGGCAGGTCAAGCGCGAGGCAGAGCAGTATCACGCGACGAACGACGCGCCGCGACTCAGTGGGACGCGCTTCTTCCTCGACTACCCCAGCGTCACGGGCACGATGAACCTCGTGTTCGCCGCGGCGTTGGCGGAGGGCAGCACGACGCTGGTCAACGTGGCGGCGGAGCCGGAGATTGTCAATACGATCGAAATGCTGCGTTCGATGGGCGCGAAGATAGACGGCGCCGGCTCCAGCGTTATCGAGATCGAGGGAGTGCCGGAGCTGAAGGGCGCTCGGCATCGCGTGATCCCGGACCGGCTGGAGGCCGGGCTGTTCGCGCTCGCGGCGGCGGCGACGCGGGGAGAGGTGACGATCGAAGACGTGGAGCCGCAGCATATGGACGCGCTGCTGCACAAGCTGCGCGAGGCTCACGTGAGCGTCGAGACGTCGGAACGCGCCATTACGGTGTGTGACGCTGGTCGCGATTTCCACTACGTCCGGGCACAAGCGGTACCGTATCCCGGCCTGGCGACGGACCTGCACCCGCCGCTAGCAGCGTTCCTGACCCAATGCCCGGGCGTGAGTATCATCCAGGAGCGCGTCTATGAGAACCGCTTGCTTTACGTAAGTGAGCTGCGCAAGATGGGAGCAGACGTTATCACCGCCGGCCAGACGGCTTTGATTAGCGGCCCGCGCCAGCTATACGGCACAACGGTGCGGGCCCTGGATGTTCGTGCCGGGGGATCGCTGGTGCTGGCGGGGCTGGTGGCCCAGGGGCGTACGGAGATTAACGACGTTTACCACCTGGATCGGGCGCACGAGGACCTGGCCGGCAAGCTGCGGGGGCTTGGGGCACGGGTCGAGCGGTAATAATAGGGACTGCGGATGATTAACAAGCGAATCGGGATCGACCTGGGCACGGCCAACGTGCTGGTCTACGTGCGCGGCGAGGGCATCGTGATCAAGGAGCCCGCCGTTGTGGCGCTGGCTACGCGCGAGAATACGGTGGTCGCGGTGGGTACGGCGGCGCGCGACATGATCGGCCGCACACCGGGCAGCATCAGCGTGATCCGTCCCATGAAGCACGGCGTGATCGCCGACTACCTGATCACGGAAGCGATGCTGCGCCACTTTATCGGCAAAGTCGTGGGGCGATTCAACCTGATCCGGCCCGAGGTGATGATCTGCATCCCGGCGGGCGTCACCAGCGTCGAGCAGCGGGCCGTCCGCGACGCGGCGGAGCAGGCGGGCGCGCGGCGCCCGGCGCACCTGATTCCGGAGCCGCTGGCGGCGGCGATTGGCGCGCATATCCCGGTCGGCACTGCGAGCGGCAACATGATCCTCGACATCGGCGGCGGCCGCTCGGAGGCTGCGGTGATCTCGATGTACGGCATCGTGGTCAAGGAATCGGTCCGCGTGGCGGGCGACGCGATGGACGAGGCCATCGTGACCTACGTGAAGCGGCGCCACAACCTGTCGATCGGCGAGCGAACGGCAGAAGAGGTCAAGATGATGATCGGGAGCGCGGTGCCGGTCTACAACGAGAAAGTCATGCAAGTGCGAGGCCGCGACCAAGTCAGCGGCCTGCCGAAGACGATCACGATGACGACGAATGAGGTGACGCAGGCGCTGCAGGAAACGCTGGCGGTGATTGTCGGCGCGGTGAAGACGGTGCTGGAGAAGACGCCGCCAGAGATGGCTTCGGACGTCGTCGACCGGGGCATCATCCTGACCGGCGGCGGCGCGTTGCTCAGCGGGCTGGACGAGCTGATCGCGGAGCAGACGAACGTGCCGTGTCAGGTGGCCGACAACCCGATGGACTGCGTGGCGATCGGCGCTGGTGCGGCGCTGGATTATCTTGACGTGATCCGGCGGTCGTTGCCGACGGAAGAAGAGCTGCTGGTCGCGAACCAGCCGTAGTCACCCCTCCACACACCCACCCGGCAAGCAAGCAATCAGGCAATCGGGCAAGCCGCCGGTGCTGGTCTACGTTCTGATGGCGAGGACGCGGCAGGGGCTGCCCTCGAGGCCGGCGATCGCGAGCGGGGCGACGACCAGGAGGTCGCCGTCCTGAACCTGCGTGGCCTTCGCCGGGTCGAGGTTGGTGGCGATCCAGCGTCCGGCGGCGAGCAGGCGGCTGACGGCGACGAAGCCGGGGTCGCTATCCTCTTCGCCGGCGAAGGCGATGAGAGGCCGGTTCCAGGCGATGACCTCGTCGACGGCTTGAGGGGTTAGCCACCGCGGCGGCGTTAGCAGGAGCGGCGTGACGTCCGACGCGGAGGCGCGGTCGCGGGCGCGGCGCAGAGGGGCGACGACGTCAGATTCCGCGCTTCGGAGGTCGATGACGACGGCGCGGCCGGCGAGCGCTCCGGTTGGGATGTCGGAGACGGTTGGGGCGCCAGCGTGGAAGTGCGAAGGGGCGTCGAGGTGGGTGCCGGCGTGGGCGCTGAGGTGGAGGTGGGAGACGTGGAAGGGGCTGGTCAAGGCGCCGTGCTGCTGGCCGATGGCGACCCAGGGCTCGACTCGGGTTGGCGGGTCGGCGTAGCCGGAGGCGTCCGTGTAGGGGACGTCGGTGTGGGAGAGCGGGAGGGTGAGGTCGAGGATCAGCATGCCTTGGGTAGGGTAACCTCACCCGCGCTGCCCCTTCCACTCCGCGCAATGACGGGTGGCGTTTACGCGGCGTGGGTGGCGGACGGGACGACGGGATTGCCGCGCCTCGCTGCGCACGGCTGTCGCCGGGCTGCGCAATGGCTCGCAATGGGGGTGGAAGGCTAACGCGCGGCGTTCGGCTAGAACGTGAGATTGCTTCGTCGCTAGGCGCTCCTCGCAATGACGGGTGGCGTTTACGCGGCGTTGGGGGCGGACGGGGCGACGGGATTGCCGCGCCTCGCTGCGCACGGCTGTCGCCGGGCTTGGCGATGGCTCGCAATGGGGCCTGGGATCGCGGGAGGTTGGGGTCTAGTTAGCGGGATTGCTGGGTGCTTTTGAGGTAGAAGGTCATGCTCTGCAGGGCGAGCACGGGGTCGATGTTCTTGACCTCGACGTGGGAGGGGACGGTGACGGCGGTGGGGGCGTAGTTGAGGATGGCGCGGACTCCGCCTGCTACGAGCTCGTTTATCAAGTCGGCGGCGGCGTCCGGGGGGACGGCGACGATGCCGATGTCGACCTGCCGTTCCTCGAGGTAGCTCTCGAGGCCGGAGGTGGGGCGGACGGTGAGGCCGGCGACCTTTTCACCGACGAGTTCAGGGTCGCTGTCGAAGGCTTCGACGATGATGAAGCCCTGGGGGAGGAAGCCGTCGTAGGAGAGGATTGCGCGTCCCAGGTGACCGACTCCGATGAGGATCATCGACCATTGGCGGTCGAGGCCGAGGATCTGGCGCAGCTCCTGCACGAGGCGGACGACGTTGTAGCCGCGGCCTTGCTTGCCGAAGCGTCCGAAGTAGCTGAGGTCCTTGCGTATCTGGGCCGGCGTGACGCCGAGCATTTCGCCGAGCTCCTGAGAGCTGACAACGTCGCGGCCGCGGGTTTCGAGGTCGGTGAGGGCGCGGGCGTATACGGGCAGGCGGTCAATGACGACGGCGGGTATGTCGATAGGCAATGTTTTGCTCGCTTATCTATCGAATTTTTCTAGCGACCTGTGTAATTAGTCACAAATATAGAGACGGTTCCGGCGATGGTCAACCGGCATGAGAACCTGACAGGCAAACGCCGCGCGACGTGCTTCGCCGAAGCGTCTGCTAGAATCGAAACCCGAGGTTCGTTTGCTCCTACCCTACTTCGACTATCTGGACGAAGGCATTCTTGTTTTCGGCGTCCTGTTCGGCTCCCTGCTCACCGCGTTGATTACCGGAATCGCGCTGCACGAGGCGAGTCACGCGTTTACGGCGGACCGCCTGGGGGACGGCACGGCCCGAATGATGGGGCGCGTGTCGCTGAATCCGCTACGCCACCTCGACCCGCTGGGCAGCATCCTTCTGCTGATTGTGGGCTTTGGTTGGGGCAAGCCGGTGCCGGTGAACCCGTCGCGACTGCGCCACGGGCCGGAGACCGGCCGGGCGATGGTTGCCGCGGCAGGGCCATTGATGAACCTGCTGATCGCGGCGCTGGCGGCGCTGCCGTTTCAGCTCGGGCTAATCGATTGGGACATTCGCGGGTCAGTGAGCTCCTGGGGCGCGGAGCAATACGCGTCTTTGTATCTCGGTTCCCTGATCCTGATTAACGTGCTGCTGGCGGTATTCAACCTGCTGCCGATTGCGCCGCTGGACGGCTTCTCGGTCGCGCTGGGCGTCATGCCACGGGATATGGCGCGCAGCTTCGCCCGTTTGGAAAAGTACGGGATGCTGATCCTGATGATGCTGATCATGCTGCCGATCGTTACGAACTATCAGATACCGGGCCTTTGGAGTGTCATGGGGCCGATTGTGGAACGCGTTACGGACTTGATCGTGGGCCAGAATGTTTAGGCCGCTGTACCGCTCGCGCCAGGTGCTGCAGGCGCTGCGGCCGCAGATCGACGCGGGCGAACTCGACTTTGCGCGCGAGATGATGTCTGCGGCGGAGGCGGACCTTTTCTTCGCGATGGAGCGCCGCGACCAGCGCCATGCCCTCGAAGTGGCGATGCGCCTGCGCCGGGGCACGGACGACCGCACCCTGCTTGTGGCGGCGCTGCTGCACGATTGCGGCAAAGGCAGCGTGCCGGTCTGGCTGCGTATCCTGAACGTGCTGTCGCCGGCGGCGACGGACCTGCTGGCCGCCGAAGGCCGCGGCTGGCGCGGCGCGGCGCATCGTTTGAGGCACCACGCTGAGCTGGGCGCATTGAAGGCGCGCGATGCCGGGTGCACGGAGACGGCGGTGCGTTTGATTCAGGGTCATGTGGAGCCGGAAGAAGCGTGGCAGCACGTGCTGCTACGAGCCGCCGACGACGCGAGCTAGTGGCGGGGTTAACAAGCAACAAGCAACAAGCAACAGGTAGCGAGTAACGAGTAACAAGTAACAGGTACCGGGCAACGAGTAAGCGGTACGAGTAACGGGCGGGAGAGGGCAGAGTACGGATAGAAGGGTCGCCTGGCGGGTCCTGCTGTGCGTGGGCGGGGACGGCTGTCAACGGCTAATATAGAGGCGGAGTGCTAGCGCGCTCGCAGGGGGAGCTATGGGCAGGATCGCGATCATCGGCCTCGGTCTCATCGGCGGCTCGGTTGGGTTGGCGCTGAAACGCGCCGAGCCGAAGAACACGACGGTCGTGGGCTATGACGACAACCGAGAGGTCATGGCACGCGCGCGCCGCGCCGGCGTGGTTGACGAGACCGAGCCGAGCCTCGAGCGGGCCGTGCGCGAGGCAACGATGGTCGTGGTGGCGACGCCGATCGCCGCTGTGAGGCGTGTGTTGCGCGACATCGGGCCTCACCTGCAGGACAAGTGCATCGTGACGGACACTGCGAGCACGAAGGGCGACGTGATGCGGTGGGCGAAGCAAGAGCTGCCGGAGCGCGTCTATTTCGTCGGCGGTCATCCGATGGCGGGACGCGAGAAGGCGGGTCTGCAGGAAGCGGAGGCCGAGCTGTTCGACGAGCGGCCGTACTGCATCGTACCGAGCGTCGATGCGGTCGGGGGCGCGGTAAACGCCGTCGTGGGGCTGGTGCAGGCGCTGGGGGCGAAGCCGTTCTTCCTGGACGCCGACGAGCACGACGCCTACGTAGCAGCGATCAGCCACGTGCCGTTGATCAGCTCCGTGGCGCTGTTCAACCTGGCGCGACATAGTAACGCGTGGCCGGAGTTGGCGAATATTTCCGGTCCGGCGTTCAAGGACCTGACGCGCCTCGCCTCCGGCGAGCCGGAGCTGGGGCACGACATTTTCATCACGAATCGGGAGAACGTGCTGCACTGGCTGCGGCGCTACATGGCGGAGCTGCAGCGCCTGTCCGAGCTGATCGAGTCTCAGGACGAAGAGGAGTCGTTGTTCCGGACGCTGGCTGAGGCGCAGATTGAGCGCGAGCAGTTCCTCGAGAACCCGCCGGAGCGCGTCGATGCCCGGCTGAAGATGGAGATGCCGACGGCGTCCGACGCCTTCATGTCGATGATGACAGGCGCGCTGTGGCAAGAACATGCCAAGCGGGCCCAGGACATGATCGTGGAACGGACTCGTATCGGCGTTGAGAGTGAGGCTGCGCGCCGGCGGCGGCTCATGGAAGATGAGGACGACTAGACCGGGACACGCGCATTCCTATGAGGTGACGTCCCTGAGGCCTGCCACGTTTGCTTTGCATCGCTCTCGCGCTGCCCGCCCCCACCCCCCATTA
>DASTLN010000124.1:0-20849 GCA_035714925.1 Dehalococcoidia bacterium
GACCGACGACGCGCGGCAGGCGCTGCGAGCCGCCGCCCAGCGGCAGCGTGCCCTGCGAGACCTCCGGCAGGCCGAAGTGAGCGTCATCGGCGGCGATGCGGACGTCGCAGGCCAGCGCCAGCTCGAGGCCGGCGCTGAGCGCCGCACCCTGCAAGGCGGCGATGACGGGCACGGGGAGCGCGGCGACGGAGCCGAAGGGGTCGAGAGGAAAGCGTGGCGCTTGTTCAGATTGTGGCGCCGCAGCCTCACCCTGACCCCCTCCCTCTCGCGGGAGAGGGGATATGTCAGCGTCCCAGCCGGCGCAGAAGTCGGGGCCGTCCGCGGTGAGCAGCGTGACGCAGACGGCGTCGTTGGCGGCGATCGCCTCGCAGGCGTCTGAGAGTTCGCGCCGTAAACGCGCATCGATGCGGTTGGCGGCGCCGGGGCGCAAGAGCGTGACGCGGGCGATGGGGGGTTCGATCTGCAGGCGCAGGGTCCGGAAGTCCATGGCGGCCTCGGAAAAAGCGTAGCACAGCGCGATTCAGGGACTTATTTCAAGAAATCGCTATCGCAGTTGGCCGGTTCAGCGTTGAGTTGGCGGATGCGGCCACGTAAGATGGATCGCGAAGCATGTCGCAAGGATCGCGCCGGCCGGCGCCATCGCCTGAACGCCGCAGAGCCTCCCGTCCCAGCCTGCGCAGCCAGCTACTCGTGCTGGCCGGCATCCTGGTCCTGGCGGGTGGCGCCTTCTATACCGCGCTGGTGGTGACGACGCAGGCGTATCCCATATTCTTCCCCGGCAGCAGTCTCGATATCGGTATCCGGGCGCCCGGGATCAAGGACCCGGAGGCGATCGACGCCGCGGGCAGGCGCTGGACGTTCCTCGTCATGGGTGTCGATCGCCGTGCCTACGAGGGCAACGCGCCGAGCCGCACGGACACGATGTTCGTCATGACCATCGACCCGCAGACACGATCGGCGCGCGCGCTGGCGATCCCGCGCGACCTCTGGGTGGATGTCTACGGGCCGAACGGCGTGTTTCAGCAGCGCGTCAACAGCGCCTACGAATTCGGCGAAGCGATCGAAGAAGGCAGCGGCATCGAAACCGTGATGACGACCGTGGAGAGTTTCCTCGGCATCGACATCGATCACTACGCGATCATCGACTTCGACGGCTTCAAAGAGATCATTTCGCTGCTGGGCGGCGTCGAGGTCGAAGTGCCTGAGGGTCTGGGTGTCTACGACCCGACGTACTCGGAGACGGAGCTGCTGGGCGACTTCTACCCCTGTATCTTCGAACCCGGGACCTACCAGATGGACGGCAGCCAGGCGCTCTGCTATGCCCGAGTCCGCAACAACTCAGACGACCGCGAGCGCATCCTGCGCCAGCAGACGGTGATCGATGCCGTGGTCAAGAAGGCGACGCAGTTGAATATCCTCGAGTCCTCGGGGACGATGCTGGAGCTGTGGCGTCGCTATCGGGAGACGGTACAGACGGACGTCAACGACCTCCAGGCGCCGGGCTTCGCGAAGCTGGCCGCGTCCATCGATCGCAACTCGATCACCTACCTCTCGCTGGGCGGGATCACGACGGAATGGACGACGCCCGAGGGCGCGCAGGTGCTGCTGGCGTCGCCGGAAGGTATCAAGCTGCTGGTGGACGCCTTCACGTCGGACAATCAGCTACAGCAAGAGGCGGCGGTCATCGAGGTACAGAACGGGAGCGGATTGGCGGGAGCCGAGCAGCAGGCCGTTGATCTGTTCACCAGTCTTGGCGTGGACCCGGAGCGCCTCCTGGGGCTGGAGACGTCTCTGGCGGTGAACGAGACGCAGATTATCGACTTCACGGGCAAGGCGTTCACGGCCCAGCGCATCTCGGGTTGGCTGGACCTGCCGGCCGGGCGTATACGGACCGCGACGCCGGAAGACGCCGCGCTACGCACGCAGGCGGGGTCCGACATCGTCGTCATCCTCGGCGCAGACGCAGAGCTGGACACAGCGGAAGCGCCGTAGAACTCGAAGTCTCAGGTTTGTAGCTAGTTGACGCCGGGGTAGACGACCTCTGTCTTGAGGCCCGAGAGCTCGAGGCGCGATTCGTACGCCTTGGGCGCGTCGTCGATCGTGAAGCTGTGGCTGACGATGTGGCGCAGGTCGCCGAGCTGAGGCAGCAGCTTGAGCGCCTGCTCATACTGCGCGATCGTGGCGTTCTGCGAGCCGGTGAGGACCAGCTCGTTGTAGTGGATCACGTTGGGGTCGAGGTCGAGCACCGAGTTGGGCGGGAAGCCACCGAAGAGGTTGATGCTGCCCTGCTTGCGCACGCCCTCGAGCGCCGGCTTGACGGCCGGCACCGCGCCGGTCGAGACGACGGCCACGTCGGCGCCTTCTCCGTCGGTTAGCTCTCTGGTGCGCTGGACGACGTCCTGCGACATGGGGTCGATGACCTCGATGGCGCCGAGCTTGCGGGCCCAGCCGCGGCGGCCTTCGTCCGGCTCGCTGGCGATGACGCGGGCGCCGAGCGCCTTCGCGACGACGAGGTGCATCAAGCCCATCGGACCGCCGCCGATCAGCAGCATCGTGGTCCCGGCTTCGACGCCGAGCAGGTCCATCGAGTTGAAGACGCAGGCTGTCGGCTCCAGCAGCGACGCGAGGTCCAGCGGGACACCGGCGGGCAGCTTGAAGACGTGGCCCAGGCGGACGATGGGCTCGGGCACCAGAAGGTACTCCGCCAGGCCGCCGTTCTCGTCGTAGCCCAGGGTGATGCGCTTTGGGCAGCGGTTGCGCTTGCCGACGCGGCAGAAGCTGCAGGAACCGCAGGCGAGGATCGGACAGAGCGAGACGTGCTCCGCGACTTCGATGTCGTCCACGCCTTCGCCGACCTGGTGGACGACGCCTGAGATCTCGTGACCGGGCACGACGCCTTGTTTGGCGTACTTCTCGCCCTTGAAGACGCGGACGTCGGAGTGGCAAAGGCCGGCCGCGCCGACGCGCAGGACGATTTCGCCGCGTCCGGCTTCGGGGATCGGCATTTCGACGACGGAAACGTCGCCGGGGCCGTTGAAGACGCAGGCTTTCATGACGGCCTCCCAGCCTCTCCCCGCCCCGGGAACAAGGAACAGGGGACGGGGACCAAGGGGCTCATTCCGGTTAGGTCTTGCGGGTGCGCCGGGCCGCGGGCTTCGCGTCGTCTTTAGCAGGCTTCGCGTCGTCCTTCTTGGCCGTGGTACGGCTGCGGGCCGCCGGCTTGTCACCGGAAGCGGCAGCGCGGCCACGACGAGCCGGCTTCTTCTCCTCCACCGCCTCTTCGGCAGCGGGAGCTGAAGCGGCGGCCGCAACGGCGTTGGCTGTCGCGAGGTTGTAGCGCTTGAGGAGGCGCGACTTGCCGCGTGAGGCGGCGTTGGCGTGAATGACGTTCTTCTGGGCGGCTCGGTCCAGCGCGCTCACGGCTTCGCGGACGGCTTCCTCGGCGGTTGAGGCATCGGTCTCGATGGCGACGACGGCGCGGTTGAGCAGGGTTCGAGTCAGGCTCTTGACGGAGCGGTTGCGGTCCCGGCGGGCCAGTGACTGACGCCAGCGCTTGAGAGCGGACTTACTGTGAGCCAATGTGATCTCCTGTTGGTCGAGATGTACCTCGAAATCGTAGCCGAATCTGGGCGTGTGTGTCTAATGCATACGGGCATACGGGCATGCACGCGGCGACGAGCGGTCAGGAGGCGCGCGGTTCGTCGATCTGATACTCGCCGGGCAGGAGCACGGTCTGGAAGCCGTGGCAGATGCGGTCGTAGGTCATCGGCATCGAGGGGTAGCGCGCGATCAGGAGACCGGCGCTGCTGTCGCTGTCCTTGCAGCCAACCACAGTAGCGCGCTGCACGATCTCGCCGCCGACCTTCTCGGCGTAACGGGCTGAGATCTCGAAGTAGACGCCGGCGGTGATGCGCTTGCCAAGGTGGTGCTCGAAGGCGCTGATCGAGGGAGAGATGCTGATGTCGAAGATGCCGCCCGTGAGGGTGACGGTGACGAAGGCGTTCTCCTCCTCGATAAAGCGCTGCCAGGTGAGGGGAATGCCGGCCTCCAGAGCGGCGGAAGCTTTCGGACTGAACTGGCCGATGGTAAGGATCGACGCGGCCAGGGACGTCTCGAGCGGGTAGACGCTAGTCCTGCAACAGATGGTGGTCACCTCCGTGTTGTCATAAATTGAGGATACGCCTCGTATGCAAGTGGCTTTGTAACGAGCGTCTTAAGTTTGAGTGACGGACGTATGTCGGAGGTCGCTCTGTGGCGTGCCGGCCGGGCAGTCGCTATCGTCACGAGGTGGAGAGCGAGCGCGGTACCTGGGAGTCGCCCAGCCTGACGGTCGCGGCGTTGATCGTCGCGGCGGGCTTCCTGGGTAGCCGGTTGCTGGGCCTGCTGCGCAGCGTGATCATCGCTGAGGCGTTCGGCACGCAGCCGGAGCTGGACGCGTACTGGGTGGCGTTTCGGTTGCCAGACCTCGTGTTTCAGCTCCTGGCAGGGGCAACGCTCGCCAGTGCCTTCATCCCGACGTTCGCCGGCGTCCGCTCCCGCAACGGTGAGGCAGCGGCGTGGCGGCTGGCGTCCAGCGTGCTCAACCTCGTGCTGCTGGCGACGGTCGCGTTTGCGGCCGTCGCGTTCCTGCTGGCGCCGAAGCTGGTGCCACTGCTGGCGCCCGGCCTCGGCGAGGAGACGGGGCGCGAGGCGGAGCTGAACGACCTCGCCGTCGACCTGACGCGCGTGATGCTGATCTCGCCGGTGCTGTTCGCGATCAGCGGCATGTTCATGGGCATCCTCAACGCTCGGCGCCACTTCCTGATGCCCGCGCTGGCGCCGATGTTCTACAACCTCGCGATCATCGTGGCGGCGCTGGTGTCGACGGATGTCAACGCGCTCGCGGTTGGCGTCGTGGCGGGCGCGGCGTTGCACCTGGCGGTGCAGCTGCCGGACCTGCGCTACGCCGGGATGACCTACCGGTTCGTCGCAGACTGGCGTGACACGGCCGTGCGAGAGGTGGGGCGGCTGATGGCGCCGCGCATGCTTGGGCTGGCAGCGACGCAGATTAACTTCTACTTCGTCGGCATCTTCTTCGCCTCGACGCTGAGCGCCGGGGCAATCAGCGGGCTTAGCTTCGCCTGGCTGATCACGATGACGCCGCTGGGCATCATCGGCATGGCGATCTCGACCGCCGCTTTTCCGACGCTGGCGGACCAGGCGGCGCGCGATGATGCGGCGGGCATGTCCGACACGCTGGGGCGCGCGCTGCGCCTGATCGTCTTCCTCAGCCTGCCGGCGGGGATTGGCCTGGCGCTGCTCTCAAAGCCGCTGGTCGTCGTCCTGCTGCAGCGCGGCGCCTTCGACGTGGAGTCGACGCGGCTGACGGCGCAGGCGCTGCTGTTCTACGCGCCGGCGCTGGTGGCGCATAGCGGCATCGAGATCCTGAGCCGCGGCTTCTACGCGCTGGGTAACACCCGGACGCCCGTGATGTTCGCGGTGGGGTCGATGCTGCTCAACGTGGCGCTGGCAGTGGCGCTGGTGGGGCCGCTGGAGCTACGCGGCCTGGCGTTGGCGCTGTCGATCGCGACGGTCGCGGAGTTCGTGGCGCTTTACGTGGCGATCGCGCGCCGGGTGCCGGGGCTGGTCGCGGCGCCGATGACGGCGTCGCTGGGGAAGATGGCGGCCGGTACGGGCGTGATGGCGGCCGCCGCGGGCGCGGTTTACGTACTGCTAAATACGGGCTTCGACTTTGGCGTCGAGCGCGGCGTTGAGGCGCTGGCGGTAGTCATGGCGGCGTCGGCGGCAGGTGCGGCCGTTTACCTGGGGGTGACGGCGGGGCTGGGGCTGGAGGAGCCGCGCGTGGTGACGGGACGATTGGTCGGCCGGATACGAAGCAGGTCCTAGTGCGTCAAAAGGCGCATTCGTCTATGCTTTATAAGGTATGGAAATCTACTGGATGGGCCACGGTTGCTTTCGGCTTCGCGGCCGCGACGCCACGGTCCTGACAGACCCCTGTCCTCCCTCCACGGGCTACAAGATCGGCAAGATCAGCAACGTCGACGTGGTCACGATCAGCCGCGACCACCCGGAGAGCAGCCACCGCGCCGCTGTCGCGGGCGATGCGCGCTTCCTTGATGGTCCCGGTGAGTATGAAATCGCCGGCGTGCTGATTACGGCCGTCGACACGGACCGGGCCGACCGCGACGACGGACACAGCCGTAACCTCGCCTTCGTCATCGACATCGACGACATCAAGGTGTGCCACCTGGGCGACATTCAGCGCGTGCCGTCGGGCGACGAGGTCGAAGAACTGGCGGGCATCGACGTGCTGCTTGTGCCGGTGGGCGGCGGGCACGTCATGGGCGCCGCCAAAGCGGCCGAGATGGTGAGCCTGCTCGAGCCCAAAATCGTCATCCCGATGCTTTACAAGACGGACGTCTCGAAGGGCGATTTCGAGAGCGTCGACCACTTCATCAAAGAGATGGGTGTGGAGGCGAAAGCTCCCGAGCAGCGCCTCAACCTCTCGAAGTCAGGCGTGCCGGACGACATGACGCTGATGCTGCTGTCGTACCGAGGCGCGTAGGCGCTGCTTCGGCGCCGCTTCTTCCTTAACCGGCTGGAAATCAGGCAATCTGGCAATCGGGCAAGGGTGTCCGGTGGGACGCGGCGTTTCTTCGATAAGCTGAATCGTTGACCGGCACGGGGGCCAGATTCTTCGTTCCTCAGAATGACGGACGGGGCCTTCTTGCGTTGGACGCCGCGTGTCTATGCGCGGCAGCGTGCCCGATTGCGCGATTGCCAGACTCGGTGGTGGTGGGTGGCCGCGGGGCGCTACGGCAGGTAGGCGAGCGGGTCGACGATGCTGCCGCCGTAGTGCACCTCGAAGTGGAGGTGCGTGCCGGTTGAGTAGCCGGTGCTACCGCCATAGCCGACCAGCTGACCGGACTCGACGTACTGGCCCTGGCTGACCGCGATGCCGCTGAGGTGGGCGTACAGCGTTTGGAAGCCGTCGCCATGGTCGACGACGACGTAATTGCCGTAGGAACAACACGGATTGCCACCGGCGAAGGAGACCGTACCGCCCTTGGCAGCGGCGATCGGCGCGCCCTCGTTGCTGTAGAGGTCGATGTCGATGCCAAGCGGGTGGCCCGGCGTGAAGTAGCTCGAGATCGGGCCGCCGACGGGCCAGATGAAGCCGAAACCGGAGCTGTCGCCGCCGCCGACGATCACAGGCCCAGCCAGGCCGCCGTCACCCGTCGCCGGCGGCACCAGGCGAGTCGGGTTGGGGATCAGCAGCTCGCTACCGATACCAATCAAGTCGGCGTTGGTCATGCCGTTGGCGCTCATGATGGCTTCGATATCGACACCATAGCGGTCCGCGAGGTCGAACAGCGTCTCCGCACCCAGGACGGTGTGAATGACACCCTGGCCGCGCGGGATGATCAGCTTCTGGCCCGGGATCACGGCGTCCGGGTCGACGACGACTTGCTGGTTACTGTAGACGAGCAGCTTCCAGTTCTCGAAGTCCTCGGTCGACTCGAGTCCGAAGTTGGAGGCGATTTGGCCCAGCGTGTCGCCCGGCTGGACCTCATAGACGCAGTACTTCTCACTGATTTCGTCACAGCCGTAGCGGGTCAGCTGCAACGGCGAGAGCTCGTCGGCGCTGCCGCCGGGGTCCTGCGCCTTGAAGGCCTCGTCAGAGGCGAGGCTGGTCGCCAGCACGTCGGACTGCTGGCCGGAACCACCGGCGAGGAGGCCGGCGCTGTCGTTGCGCGCCGCGAGACCAGCCGACACGAACGGCGCGTCGCTGTCTTCGGTGCTGAGGGCGGTGTTGAACGCGGAGGTGACGGAGACACCTTTTTCGGTGATCGTGAGCTGCTTGAGGGAGTGGCCGGTGCTGCGTTCGGCGAGGGCGCTGGAGTAGGTGAGGCCCTCTGCCGGGTTAATCAGGGCGCTGGCGCGCTGAGGGGTCGTCTGGGGGACCAGGGCGGCGTAGGCGGCGGCGGCAGCCACGAGCGCGATAATCGAAAAGTGAAACACCGGCCTGCGGAAGCGGCCGCTGCTTTTTCGAGGCGCCTGAGCCGGGATTCTGAGCGCTCGTCGCTCCCTGGGGCTTGATGAAATACCGGACCTCCACGCAGCGATTGGCGGGGTATTGCCATCGCCCGCTACCCCTGAATTGGCAGGATGGCCTTTGTGATACCCGGCGCATTCTACACTGGGATCGCTACGTGACAGCTTATTGTGGCCTATCAAAACCATCGAAAATGCCTGATTTCACAAGCTCGTCAGGAGGGGTTTTGGGGCCGATTTTGACGATTTTGTAGCCCTTCGCGTGTTTGACACCGAATAGCCGCCAGAAGATGATCGGCCCACTTCGAGACCCAGGAGCGCAACAAAAATGACGACCCGAACCCGAAGCTACCCGACCGACCGCGAAGCCAAGCGCCGCGTGCTCCTGGACGCCGTCGACGAGGTGCGCGAGGCGGCGATCGCCGGCGCGGACGAAGCCGAGCGGATCGGCAGGCTGCCTGCTGCGGTCGTCAAGGCGCTGGACGACTCGGGGCTTTTCGGGATGAAGCTGCCGGCGGAACTGGGCGGCGCCGAAGCCGATCCCGTGACGCAGATCGACGTGATCGAGAAGATGGCATACATCGAGCCTTCGGTGGGCTGGTGCATGTTCATCGGCGCGACGAGCATCGGCTGGCCGGGCGCATTCTTGCCGGATGAATCGCTAGGGCGCGTGTTCAAGGGCGACCACATCCCGCACGTCGCGGGCGTAGGCGGCGTACGGGGACGCGGCGTCGAAGTCGAGGGCGGTTATCAGATCAGCGGCCGTTTTCAGTTCGCCAGCGGCATCGGGCATGCCGAGTGGCTGGTCGGCGGCGCTGCGATTCAGGACGAGGCGGGCGAGACGGTCGAGCAGCGCGCTTTTCTGATCCCGGTCGACCAGGCGATCAACCACGACAACTGGCAGGTCGCGGGGCTGAAGGGCACCAGCAGCGGCGACTTTTCTACCGATGAGCTGTTCGTGCCGAAGGAGATGACCTGGGACTGGCAGGACCTGGCGCAGGGGCGGCCGCAGCGCGGCGGGCCGATCTTCCGCCTCGGCATGCCCGCGTTCACCGCCATGGAGCACGCGGCGTTCGCGCTCGGCGTGGGGCGCCGGGCCCTCGATCTCGTGATCGAGACGGCGCAGTCGAAGTCGCGTGGTTTCGGGCCGGTCGCGACGCTGATCGGCACGCGCCCTGTCTTCCAGCGCTTCGTCGGTGAGGCCGACCTGCGGCTTCGCGCCGCCCACGCGCTGGTCTGCGAGTTTCATGAGAGGGCCTGGCAGGAAGTCAGCGCGGGCCGATCGATCGAGCCGGAGCTTGCGACCGAGCTGCGCGCTGTCGGCGTGATGGCGACCGAGACGGCAGTGGACGTGGCGAGCCAGGCGATGAAGTACGGCGGCGGATCGGCGCTGTTCCTCGACAACATGCTGCAGCGGTGCTTCCGCGACGTCGTGGCGTCCGGCCAGCACTTCGCGGTCACAGACGCCGGCTATGAGGCGCACGGGCAGTTCAAGCTGGGCATGGGCGAGAACGTGCCGGTGACCGGCACGCGGTAGATTCACGTGGGAAGGCTTGCGAGGAAGTCTACAATGTCATCGTAGGCGCCAGAAGTCCACGGCCAAAAGCCAGCGAGCGCCGACTCACCGAGTCTAAGATCCGGCTTTTCCCGAGACGCCAGGAAAGCATGAACCTTGGCTTTGCCTGACTGGGAATCGGGAAAGAGCTTATCCGGCTGCAAGCACTCGAAATACTGCTCCATGCAGGAAAAGGCAGCATCATCCACCATCGAACTAAGGCAGAGGTCCTCAAGTGTCCCGAGAGCGTTTCCTCCGGGCATGATATAAACGCCAATTGTGGGTGACGAGGTTGTCAGTTCAAGAGGCTTATCGGGAACACCTAGACCCACTGTAGTGAGTACATGTTGGATGCTCTGGAAGGCAGCATTCGCATCATCGTCGGCGTCTCGGATTACTCCCAAAGAAGTGACTTGCGCAAATCCCGGAAGAAGAACGGTTGCCTCCAACCTCGGTTGAAAGCTGTTCTTGCCGGCAACAGGCAGGAACTGGATGTTGTCGAGATTTCTCGCACTCGCGAGGGCACCGAGAAAGTTAACTTCGTCAATGCCCTCCACAGCAACTAGCCGGGAAGCTGTGATTTCAAGAGGGGGCTGGGCCAAGCTATCGGATCTCCAACTCCGCTTCAAGAGCGGCTTTGAGAACGTCCTTGGTGTAGGTTCGGACTGAGACCTTGTCCCGAATTCTCTCGAGTCGATGCACGGTGAAGCCGAGGTCGCCATCGCCGAGGGAGCGGCTGGCGGCAGCTATGCACTCATAACTGTGAGTAGTAGCAAACACCTGCGTGTTAAACAGGCGCGAAGCTTCGGCGACAGCGGTCCATACCTTGTTAATTACTGAGTGATGGAAGCCATTCTCGATTTCATCTATGAGTACCACTCCACCAGGGGCATTCGCAATCTGTAAGATTATGCTCGCTAGGTGCACCATCCCCTCGCCCATAAGAGGCAATGGAACGGGCCGAGGTAACCCAATATCTGCGTGAATTAGAGTTTCGCCGGCCTCGACTAATAACGAGAGGCTTCGTAGTCGCTCATCGATGGAACTAAGTGCCTGAACCAGTAGCGAGAGTCGCCGGTCCTTCTCAAGGCTGGAAAACTGTTCCGCCTGCTCACGTGGAGGGCTTCGAAAGCGAGCGCCGTGGAAGAATGTCTGAAATGGTGGCCCAGGTGGTGGCGGAAATACTCGAATCTCTCCGCCGCTTGCGACGAGGAAATAGGTCTGAACTGGTTTTCGACTTTGCCTGAACTCGAGGGCGAGAGCATGAGTTGGTGATGATGATGGCAGTGCTCCACTTTCCGAGAGCTCACTTTCAGCTTCTAGGACAGAACCCGCCTTTGACAACTCCTGAGCGTCGAGCACGTGCCTGAGAGTCATTCGACGCCGCGTTCTTCTGGTGTCGACAGTCTCTAGTTCAATATGGATGCCGATATGGAAAGATCGGAAGATCCCGATCCAAGGTGGTTCAGCCCAAGTCCCGCTCGGCAAACGAACACGCTCAAGGCCTCGAAAGCTGTTTATCCGAAGTGCGAGTGAGGGATTGTAAGCACCTCCCGCGATCCAGAGAGCTTCCAGTAGAGAAGTCTTGCCGACATCGTTTTGACCTGCGATAAGGTTTATCTGAGCGAGGTCGTCGAAACGAAGGTCACCTAATCCCCGGAAGTTCTTTATCGAGATGGACTTGTACATTCTCGTTCCCTTCTCAAGGGGCGGAGGTGGAAACTCCGAGGCAGATTAGTGCCTCATACGAGGGGTCGCGCTAGCTGGCGGCGCTGCTGGGCTTTAGCGAGGCGAGGAACTCGATGTTGTCGTGCGAACGCCCGAGGGAGTCGAGCAGGCGCTCGGTTGCCTCGGTGGGGTTGGCGGAGTTGGCGGCGAGCATCGCCGTCATGCGGCGTGCCAGCCAGACCTTGCTCAGCGTCTCCTCGTCCAGCAGCAGCTCCTCGCGCCGGGTGCTGCTGCGGGCCACGTCGATCGCCGGGAAGATGCGGCGCTCGGCCAGGCGGCGGTCGAGGTGCAGCTCCATGTTGCCGGTGCCTTTGAACTCCTCGTAGATCACCTCGTCCATACGGCTGCCGGTGTCGACCAGACAGGTGGCGATGATCGTGAGGCTGCCGCCTTCGTCGGTGTTACGGGCGGCGCCGAAGAAGCGCTTCGGCGGGTAGAGGGCGATGGGGTCGATACCGCCGGAAAGCGTGCGCCCGGACGGCGGCATCGAGAGGTTGTAGGCGCGTGTCATGCGCGTGATGCTGTCGAGCAGGATGACGACGTCTTTGCCGCCCTCGACGAGGCGCTTGGCGCGCTCCAGCGCCATTTCGGCGACGTGCGCGTGGTCTTCGACAGGCTCGTCGAACGTGGAGGCGATGACTTCGCCGTCGACGGAGCGCTTCATGTCTGTGACCTCCTCGGGCCGCTCACCGATGAGCAGGACGATGAGGTGGAGGTCTTCGTGGTTGTGCGTGACGCCGTGGGCGATGTTCTTGAGGATGAAAGTCTTACCGGCTTTCGGCGGCGAGACGATGAGACCGCGCTGGCCGCGGCCGATCGGTGAGATCAGGTCGATGACGCGCTGCGACAGGTTGTCCGAGGAGGTCTCGAGCGCGATCCGCTCGTCGGGGAAGACCGCGGTGAGCTCCTCGAAGTGGGGGCGTCGCTTGGCCTCTTCCGGGTCGAGCGCGTTGATCGCTTCGACGCGCAGGAGGCTGTAGTACTTCTCGGTGTCTTTGGGGGCGCGCACGGTGCCGGTGACGTAGTCGCCGGTGCGCAGGCCGAAGCGCCGCACCTGTGACTGCGAGACGTAGACATCCTTGACGCTGCCCAGGTAGTTTTCGCCGCGCAGGAAGCCGTAGCCACCTTCGTCGAGGATTTCGAGGACGCCGGCGCGGAAGACCTGGCCTTCGCGCTCAGCCTGTGCCTCCAGGATGCGGAAGATGTAGTCCTGTTTGCGGCGGGTCCACTGGCCCATCTCCAACTCAAACCGGTTGGCGATCATCTCGAGCTCGTCTCGCGAAAGGCTCTCGAGAGTGGCAACGTCAAAACGCGTCTGTTCTACAGTGGTCATCTGGTATTCCGTGACAAGGCTTTGAGGGGAGACGGCACGAAGGGCCGTCCGGATGCGGCTTCCCTAGCGGGAGATAAGAATATCATTTCCTTCAATAAAAGCAACCTTTGGTGTTCTTACACCGGTGAGTACTTGCGTGAGTCAGCAAGGAATCTCTCTATACCAATATCGGTCAATGGATGCTTAACCATAGCCTGCAGGACGTTCCAGGGCAGGGTTGCGACGTGCGCTCCGGCCAGCGCGGCTTCCGTGGCGTGGTTCGGCATGCGGATGCTCGCGGCCAGGACCTGCGCCGGCAGGTGGTAGTTATCGAAGATCTTGACCGATTGTCGCACGACCTCCATGCCATCCATGCCCATGTCGTCGATGCGGCCGACGAACGGGCTGACGTAGGTGCAACCGGCCAGCGCCGCGAGCAGCGCCTGGTTGGCTGAAAAGACCAGCGTCATGTTGATCTTGATGCCTTCCCGGGCCAGCGTCGAAGCCGCCTCGAGACCCGCGGTGTCGATTGGAATCTTGACGATGACGTTAGGGTGCCAGGCGGCGATCTCTCGCCCCTCTTTCAGCAACCCCTGCACGTCGCGCGCGGTGCATTCGGCGGAGACGGGCCCGTTGACGAGCTCGCAGATCTCGACGACGCGATCGCGGTAGGTGCCGGAGCCCGCCTCCTTCGCCATGAGGGAGGGGTTGGTGGTGACGCCCGCCAGGACGCCCATGTTGTGGGCGGCGCGGATCTCGTCGATGTTTGCCGTGTCGAGGAAGAGACGCATCTGCTGTCCTCCTTTGTAACGTTTCCAAAGCTCAGGGTTAATCGCTGAGCAGATTCTCGACCTTTGAAGCCGGCTCCTTCAGGTGGTGGAGCCCTGGCCTATCTAGCGCTACGAACCTGGCGCCGCGACGGGTTCCTCGAGGGTGACGGGCGCGGCCTCCCTGACGCGGTCTCGGGCGGCCCGCACCAGCTCGCGGAACAACGGGTGTGCGTGGTCCGGGCGAGACCGGAACTCCGGGTGGAACTGCGTGCCGACCATGAAGGGGTGGTCACGAACTTCACAGACCTCGACCAGCGAGCCATCCGGTGAGGTGCCGCTGGCGATGAGGCCGAATTGTTCGAGGACTTCTCGGTACTTGTTGTTGAACTCGTAGCGGTGGCGGTGGCGCTCGCGGATGTCGTCCACGCCGTACGCATCGTGCGCCCTGGTCCCCGGGGTGAGATGACAGGTGTAGGCGCCGAGACGCATGGTGCCACCCTTGTCCTCGATGCCCTGTTGCTCCGAGAGCAGGCTGATCACCGGATTCGGAGTCTCCGGGTCGAACTCCGTCGAGTTGACGGCGTCGGTGCCGAGGGCCGAACGCGCGGCTTCCACCACCATGACCTGCATACCGAGGCAGAGGCCGAGGTAGGGTATCTGGTTCTCTCGCGCGTACCGAGCCGCGACGACCTTGCCTTCAATGCCGCGTTCGCCGAAGCCGCCAGGCACCACGATGGCGTCGACACCACGAAGGTTCGCCTCAACATTCGAGGCGTCGATGGACTCGGAGTGGATCCAGAGCAGCTCGACCTCCGTGTCCAGCGCGCCGCCGGCGTGGAGCAACGATTCCTTCACCGACAGGTAGGCGTCCTGCAGCTCGACGTACTTGCCGACGACGGCGACCTTGATGCTATTGGCGGGATGAAGCAGCCGCTCGACCAGCTTGCGCCAGTCGCTCAGGTCACGGCCCGTGGCGTCAAGGTTCAGGCGTTCGACGATGTATTCGCCGAGGCCGGCGTCCTCGAGCAGCGCGGGCACCTCGTAGATGCTGCGCACGGTGGGCATGGGCACAACGGCGCGGCGCTCAACGTCGCAGAACAGCGCGATCTTGTCGCGAGTGTCCGACGAGACCGGGTGGTCGCTGCGCGGCAGGATGACGTCCGGCTGGATGCCCATGCGCCGAAGCTCCTGAACGGAGTGCTGAGTTGGCTTCGTCTTGAGCTCGCCGGTTGCCGAGATGTAGGGCAGGTAGGTCACGTGGATCGCCAGGATGTCATCCCAGTTCTCCTCGCGGCGCATCTGGCGGATCGCTTCGAGGAACACCTGCCCTTCGATGTCGCCTACGGTGCCGCCGACCTCGCAGATAACGACCTGCGCGCCGGTGATGTGGCCGATGCCGCGAATACGCGTCTTGATCTCCTGGGTCAGGTGAGGCACGGCCTGGATCGTCCCGCCAAGGAAATCGCCGCGGCGTTCCTTCTGGATCACGGCGTTGTAGACCTGACCCATGGTCAGCGAGCTGGCCCTGGTCAGGTCCTCGTCAATGAAACGCTCGTAGTGCCCCAGATCGAGGTCGGTCTCGGCGCCGTCGGAGGTCACGAAGACCTCACCGTGCTGATAGGGCGACATCGTACCGGGGTCGATGTTGAGGTACGGGTCGAGCTTCTGGATTGAGACGGTTACGTGGCGGCTCTTAAGGATACGACCGAGAGCCGCTGCCGTAATGCCTTTGCCGACGCCGCTAACCACGCCGCCGGTGACGAAGATGAACTTTGGCATTGTTCCCCTGGGGGAGTGGGCGCTGAATCCGCTTGTTGCGCTGAGGCCCGCTACTACTTTATCAGCCATAGGCTCCGGGGATCAATGCTGCGAATGATGAAAAGTATGCGCATTAGATCAGTTTGTAAGGAAAAGGGGCCCGGATTCGTCCAGGCCCCCTAGGTGCGCGGGGAAGAAGGAAAATCGAGGGCCAGTCAGGCGACCCGAATCTCCTTTCCCGAGCCGCCGCCGTCCCTGGAGGGCAAGGATGGGCCGGCGGCTTGATCCCGCAGCATCGCTTCGGCGGAGCTTGCGTCCAGGGGCTTGGCAAAGAGGTACCCCTGGCCGAGAGCACAGTCAAGCGCCTGGAGGCTCTTGAGTTGCTCGCTCCGTTCGATGCCTTCAGCAACGATATCGAGCTTGAGCGTGTGCCCGAGGTCGATAACGGTTTGGACCAGCATCATGTCGCGGTCCGTTTCGTTCATTCCTTCGATGAAGGAACGGTCGATTTTGAGAATGTCGATGGGGAAGCGCTTGAGGTAGCTCAGCGACGAGTAGCCCGTCCCGAAGTCGTCCAACGCCAGGTGAACGCCGAGCGCCTTCAGCTCTTGCAGTGTGCCGATCACCTCCTCCGGGTGGCGGATGAGGACGCTCTCAGTGATTTCGAGGACAAGCATCCCCGGATTGAAGCCGGTGTTCTTGAGGACTCGCTCCACTTCCTGAACGAAGCCCGGCTTCTGGAGCTGGTGCGCCGAGACGTTGACGCTCATCGTGAGTCCATCCGCATCGGGATACTCGCCCTTCCACGCATGGCCCTGGCGGCAGGCTTCGAAGAGGACGAAGTGGCCAAGGTCATGGATGAACCCGGAATCCTCAGCCAGGCCAATGAACTGCGCCGGCTGAAGCAGGCCCCGCGACTGGTGGCGCCAGCGAACCAACGCCTCGAAGCCGACAATGCGTTGACTGACCAGCAAGAGGAGGGGTTGGTAATGGACCTCCAGCTCACCGTGGTCGATCGAGCCGTTGAGGTCGTTGGTGAGCCCGATTCTTTCGACTAACGACAGCTGCATGTCGGGCTCGAAGAACTGGATGCCGCCCCGCCCGTTTTCCTTCGCGTCGTACATGGCAACGTCTGCGTTGCGGATGACCTCTTCCGCACTCAGCAGATTCGGGTCAGCGACTACCACGCCGACGCTGGCGGAGGCGTGGACCTCCCTGTCGCGGATGTGGAAAGGGAGCTTCAGTTCCTGGAGGATGTCTTCAGCGACGGCGCGGGCGCCATCCACCGTGTGCAAGTCTTCGAGCAGAATGGCGAACTCGTCGCCACCGAGGCGCGCCGCCGTGTCCGTGCTGCGAATGCAGCCCTTCACACGCTCTGCGACGAGTTGGAGCAGTGAGTCGCCTGCCGCGTGGCCCATCTCGTCGTTGACGTTCTTGAAGTAGTCGAGGTCCAGGTAGAGGACGCTGACAGGCTTGCCCCCGGCGCGCTTGCCGCGCTCAAGCGCATAGCTCAGGCGATCCAGGAAACGCAGGCGATTGGCCAGCCCGGTGAGAGAGTCATGGAAGGCCTGGTGACGCAGCTGGTCCTCTAACTCCTTGCGCTCACTGATGTCGCGGATGTTCAGCACGAGGCCGTTGACGTCCGGATCATCCATGCAGTTGGTGCAGATGACCTGCACGTAGAGGGTGTGATCGGTTCCGTAGCGCGATTGAACCTGCAATTCGGCCGCCTGCGTGTAGCCCGGCCTTTCACTGACCTCCAGGAGAAGGCTGCGTAACTGGCGAGCGTCTTCACCCCTGACAAATAGCATCATGGACTCGCCGACGAAATCCCGAGGTGCGGATTTGGAAAGCCTGGTGACCGAAGGGCTGATGTATTTGATGATTCCGTCGCTATCGACGATAGCGATGACATCGGATGCGCTCTGGATCAGGGGCCTGAAGCGGGCCTCGCTACGGCGCCAGATCTCTTGTTCAGCCGCGGCTTGCTCCGTCTTTCGCTGCGATTCCCGGTAACGCCAATAAACCAACACACCGACGATGAAGGCGCTGGCGATGACGGCCGCGGATGCCAGGAGCGTGAGTTTTCGGGTTTCCTCGGCACTTTTCGAGTATGAATCGGTCGACTGGGCGACGCGCTCCGAGAGCGGATAGTAGACGTCGTTTGCCGCCACCATGACGCCCAGGGCAGCGTCAGGCTGGCCGTCCTGGATCAGGGCAAGGGACTGCCTTGCAAACCCGGAGAACGCGATGATCTCGTCTCTGAGGTTGCTTTCGTGACCTTTCGCCAGCACTGCTTCGTAACTTTCGATCGCCTTCAGCAGGAGCTCAATCGACACGTCTGCTTCAAAAGCGGCCGGGGCAAGCTCCGCATTGGCGGTCGACGGCTGATTGCTAATCACCGCACGCCATGAGGCCGTGAACATGTGGAAGGACTGTAGAGCTAACTCCTCTGTTTCCACGGCGGTGCGGTATTCACGAACGCTGCGGTTCTGCAGAGCCGTAATCGTCACGATGGCTATGCCGAGCAGCAATATGGTCGCGAGTACGAGGTAGATTGGCTTGACCCAGAATGGTTTGTGCGACCCTGCGGCCAGCGGATGGTTCATAACGGCTCCCTGTGAGTAGCGTCGGCTCCATCCGTGACACGTGCTTTGATGGCTTCAGCCCGCATCCTGCCGGGTTCTGTCCTGCGGCATCCTGATCTCTTATGTCGACGTGTTTTGGGGCCGTTCTAGGCGATCCTGATCTCAGTTCGCGAACAATTACATCGTGTACGTAGACTCATTTCGTCGTTTGATTGTTGGTCCCGTGCGCGGTGCTGTCCACGCTTTCCGTCGCGATGAACAAGGTGGAGCGGCCGGAAGCGGGACTGCGCTTCTTAAGTGTGTGTCGACGTGGCTCCCGACTGCAGTCCAACCGGTCTCAGAATGTGGCCTAGGGCCAGCGAATAGACGACGTATCGGAGACGGTGCCTATACCGAACGGGATGTCGTAATCCACCAGTCCCTCTTCATAGCGGACGATTGCGTCCGCTGGAGGATAGACCAGGGCGTACACGCCGAGAACGTCGGACTGTAAGCCCGGCGAGGCAGCGGAGCCGTCCTGAAACGCGCTTCGATTCGGCAGGCCTGTGGGAGCGATAACCGAGAGGCTGACGAGGAAGGTCACGCCGAACACGAGGTAAATCGGCTTGCCTGGGACGGACTTGCGGGTGCTTTCGGGTAATTGGCTCTCTGCTGTTTGCTTGTTCATGACGCTCCGATACCTGGCATCGGATCCGTCCGTTGCGAGTAATTGAAAGGCTGATAGCCGACCCATGCCTGGCTAGACTCGGCCCTTGAGCTTTCCTGCCCTCTTATCTCGGTGACTTTCCCTGCCCCTTTACGGCGAACCGATCTCATTTTGAGAACAATACGGGAACAATTACCTCGCTTACGCTGGGGACAGCGGTGGGGCCAGAGCGTCTCGTTTGCTACGATCATGTCGTGATGAATGAAGAGAACCCGGAGGAGATGCCGGAGCGCGCGACGCCGCTGCTGGCTGTCGTCCGCATCGTTTCCGTACTGGGCATGTCGTTCGGGATCGCCTTCGGGTTGTTCCTTCTGCTAGGCGCGTGGTGGCTGCCCGCGCTGGCGTCCTTCGCGTCGGCGATACCGTTTTTCGTGGTGATGCGGTTCGTCGAGAAGCACACCGGCGCCGACGATAGTTGAAGCCTGGGCGCTGCGCTCGACGCGTCTGGAGGCCACAGGATGCGTCCGATGATCCGGATCGACGCCCATGACGCCGGACTCGATGTAAGCTTCTGCAAATGAACGCAGAAATCGTCTCCATCGGCACCGAAATCCTGCTCGGCGAGATCGTCGACACCAACGCCGCCTACATCGCCGAGCGCCTGCCGGCGCTTGGCATCGACGTCTATTACAAGCACGCGGTTGGCGACAACCTGACGCGCCTGGCGGAGGTCATCGGCCGCGCCCGCGAGCGAGCCGACGTCGTGATCACGACGGGCGGCCTCGGCCCAACGGAGGACGACCTGACGCGCGAGGCGATCGCGCTGGTGCACGACGAAGAAACGGCCGTCGACCCGGACCTGGAGACGTGGCTGCGCGACCTCTACAAGCGGCGCGGCAACGTGATGCCGGAGCGCAACATCAAGCAGACCTGGCTGATCCCCTCGGCGCGAGCGATCAACAACCCGCGAGGCACGGCGCCGGGCTGGTGGGTAGAGCGCGACGGCAAGATCGTCATCGCCATGCCGGGGCCTCCCTCGGAGATGAACCGCATGTGGGAGGAAGAGGTGGCGCCGGAGCTGGCCAAGCGGTCGACGGGCACGGTGCTGATCAAGCGCACGCTGAAGACGGCGGGCCTGGGCGAGAGCAACGTCGACGAGATGATCAGCCACCTGCTCAAGGGCAACAACCCGTCGATCGGCCTCTACGCGCGGGCGGACGGCGTCCACGTCCGAATGGGCGCCAAAGCGCCGACCGCTGAAGAAGCCCGCGCCCTCATCGAGCCGGTAGAGGCGCAGATCCGGGAGATCTTGCGGCCACACGTTTGGGGTGCTGACGACGACACGTTCGAGAGCGTGGTGGGCGAGACGCTGGCCCAGCGCGGCCTGACGCTGGCGGCGATGGAGTCCTGCACCGGCGGGTTGCTGGCCGACACGATCACGAACGTCCCCGGCAGCAGCCGTTACTTCCGCGGCGGCATCGTCTCCTACGCCACCGAGGTCAAGGAGATGATGGGCGTCGACCGCGCGATTATCGCGGCGCACGGCGTCGTCAGCGCCGAGACGGCCGCGGCGATGGCGGCGGCTGTACGCGCGCGGCTGCAAGCCGATATCGGTGTCGGCATCACCGGCGTCGCGGGCCCGGAGCCGCAGGACGGCGTGCCGGTGGGGCAGGTGTACATCGCGATCGATGGCGGGGAGAAAGTAGCCTCGCAGGCGCTGGCGTTCCAGTTCAACCAGTCGCGCACCGCGATCAAGCGGCGGGCGGTGACGCAAGCGATCATGCTGCTGCGGCGGGCGCTGGTGGCGGAGTAGGTGGAATGTCGAGGCGAACTCCAGGCGAACTGTGGACGCAGTTGAAGCCGCTTGTGAAGGAAAAGCGCTCCGGGCAGACGGAGGCGGAGAAGCTCCTCTGGTCAGGGTTACGGGCGCACCGGTTTGCCGGGTACAAGTTTCGCCGTCAGCATGCCATCGGCCGGTTCATCGTCGACTTCTACTGCTCGAAGGCAAGTCTGGTGATCGAGGTGGACGGACCAATCCATGAATACTCGAAACGCGAGGATGCAAAGAGGCAGGTCTTTCTGGAGAACCTCGGTCTTCGCGTGTTGCGATTCAGCAATGACTCGGTGCAGAGAAAGACGAAAGAAGTCCTGTCGGCGATCCTCGAGGCGTTAGGGACCTCTCCCCCGGCTGCCGGGGGAGAGGTTGACGGCCTTCCCAGCTACGTGCAAGGGGGTGTGTAGCGCGGGCTGGAGTTTCAAGACTTGAGGTGAAGTATGGGCTGGTCACCATTTCGCAAGGTTGGGTTGACGCATCACGAGGCGTCGAAGTCGGTTAAGGGCTACACGATTGTGACGCCCAACGGCGAGAACGCGACGTATCTCATCGATATGTCCGGGCAGGTGGCGCACGCCTGGCGTTTTCCGGGGATGCAAGGTT
>DASTLN010000125.1:0-5484 GCA_035714925.1 Dehalococcoidia bacterium
GGTCAACGGGCGCATCCTCTCGCCGATCGAGGAGCTGACGCTGCGGGAGTGGCCGCCCGCGGGTTTCGTGTTTCCTACAGCCACGCCGGGCGGTCCACCTACCCCCACACCGTCCGCGGACAACGGCTTCAGCGTCGGCCGGCGCAGCCGCTCCAGCCTCGGCCTATCGACACACATACCAGGGCTGAGCGCACTGCTGGTGGAGATGGGGCAGCAGCAGGCGCTGGAGCGCCGTGTCGCGCTTCACGTGGACATTATCGCTGAGGCGATGCGCCAGCTGGGGATGCAAAGCTGACCTAGTGCGTGTGCCCACCCGGCCCGTGGCTGTGCCCATGGTCGTGGCCGTGATCGCCGAGGTCCGGCATGGACGTCGCCTGCTGTTGGGCCGACCCGGGGACAAACGTCATCGGCATCGTGAAGACGCGCTCCGCCTCGGAACCGTCCGTGGGGCATTTCGCGGGCTCCGTGGCGCGGCTAAAGGGCCGCTGCACTTCGAAGTCGAGACCGCACTTGGGGCAGTGAAAATCGTAGGTCGGCATTTGACGCTACCTCCTGGCAGCAGGCTGAAAGTGGAAGAGGCCTTAGATTAGCAGGTCGCGTTGCCTGGGGCAGGCACGATCCGCCACGGCTATAATCAATTCGTGGCAACGGAAACCGAGACGCAGCTTCTGCTGGACGACCTGCGCGACCAGGGATACAAGATCACGTCGCCGCGACACACGGTCATCGAGTCGGTTGCCGGACGAGACGAGAACTTCACAGCCGAGGAACTGGCGTCTGAGCTGGCCTCGATCGGCCGTGCCACCGTCTACCGCACACTGAAGCTGCTGGTCGACCAGGGTCTCGTCTGCCGTGTTGTCCTGAATGACGGCGCCATCTGCTACCGCGCCGCCCACCGCTCGCACCACCATCACCTCGTCTGCGTCGGCTGCGGCGCCACAGAGGACGTACACCTGGCGGACGTCGAGAAGGTCATTGACGGCGTCCGAGGCGCCACGCAGTACGACATCGTCGGCCATCGCCTCGAGATGTACGGCCTCTGTCCAACCTGCAAGCAGCGCCAGACGGCCTGAGGTGGCGCGATGCAGGCCGCGTGTTCGCTGATCTCGCCTGATCGAAGTGAGATTCAACATCACTTGGTGCGGGCGGCGCTGCTGTTTGTCCTTGCCCTGCCGTTCCTGGCCGGCTGCGGTGGCAGCCGCCCGAGTCCGCCGGCGTCGAAGCCGGAAGTCACGCCCGCCGCAGCGACCGCGTCTCTGGGTCTCGGTGACGTTCGATTTCTGCTGGGGCGCAGCAGCATCATCGATAGCGTGACATTGTCGGGGCAGGAAACCAACCTTCTCACTCTGGCCGGAAACGTCAACGTGCTGGACCTGGCGATTTCCGTGGACCGCCGGCAACTCGCTTTTGTCGTCGAGTTGGCGGCTTACACGAACAACGACGGAGAGATCGACTTTGGGGCGGACCTCTTTGTGAGCGATGCCGGCGGTGGCAATGCGCGCCGTGTACTGAAGCACGACAACACCGGCGATTACTTCGAGGCGCCTGCCTGGCTCAACGACACAACACTACTATTCGGCTCTCGTGGCCTCGACCCGGCGACGGGCGCTGGTTTTAGCCGCATCGAGCGCGTCGACCTCACGTCCGGCAGCCGGGAGGTGGTCCTGCGCGATGCCGCCATGGGCGCGTTGAGCCCGGACCGAAGTTCGATTGTCTACACCGCGATCGACCCTCAGACGCGGGTGCAGCACCTCGTCATCGAGGACATCGCCACGGACGATGAACCCCGCGTCCTTGTCGATGAGGACGACCAGCTCGCGCTGTTCAGCGGCGCCAGCTTCTCGCCGGACGGAACGCAAATTGCCTTTGCGGCGGTCGACCTCAGCAGCTCAAGCAGGCCGCAAGAGTCTCCCGCGACGCCCGGCGCAAGGCGAACCCACAACGTCGCTCTGGCGACGACACACCCCTTCGCGGAGGACGTCTGGCTGGTCAACGTAGATGGCAGCGATCTGCGACGCCTCGGCGACCTTGCCGAGAACATGCCTTCGATCACCTGGACCGGCGATGGAAGGCATATCTACGCCCTGGGTCCGGCCTTCCTCTGGCGTATCGACCCGATGACGGGCGAGGCTGAGATGATTCGCCAGAGCGGCCGGCGCGGCTCGATCATCTGGCTGGAAGGCAACTGACGAATCTGAGCCCCGGACACGCTGGTCTACAATAACCAAGTGGAATACTACCCAATCTTCGTCGACCTCAAAGCCCGCCCGGTGCTTGTCGTTGGCGGCGGCAAGGTCGCAGAGGGCAAAGTCCAGGGCTTGCTCGCGGCAGGCGCCGGCGTGACGGTGGTGGCGCCTCAACTCACGGCCACGCTAGGAGAGCTCGTCGCCGGGGAACGAATTCGCTGGCTGTCGCGCGAATACGAGCCCGCAGACCTGAATGGCCGCGTGATGTGCTTCGTCGCGACGGACGACGGGGCGATTAATGCAAAGGTGGCGTCCGATTGCCGCGACCGAGGCGTTTGGGTCAACGCGGCAGACGACCCGGCAAACTGCGATTTCATCCTGCCAGCGGTCGTCCGCAGCGGCAAGACCGTCGTGGCTGCATCCACGGGAGGCGCCAGCCCGGCGATGGCGCGCCGCTTGCGACAGGAGCTCACCGCCTTTCTTGATGAGGACTACGCCCCGCTGACAGAGCTGCTGGCGGAGGTCCGCGGTGAGGTAAGGGCAGCCGGACTCACGGTGGACGGCGAGGCGTGGCAAGACGCCATCGACGCGACGCTACGCACGCTGGTGGCGCAGGGGCGCATCGACGAGGCGCGCGTCCGCCTCCGCGCTGCGCTGGGCGTCGACCGGTCACCCGCGCGCCGGGAGGGCTGACCTTGCGGCCGCTGACTATCGGCACACGCGGTAGCGCGCTCGCGCTGCGCCAGGTCGAGCTGGTGACCGTAGCGATACGTGCTCATGACCCCGGCGCCAACGTCAAACACACCGTCGTGCAGACCGAGGGCGACCGCCGTCGCGAAGTCTCGCTCGAGGAGATCGGCGGCCAGGGCGTCTTCGTCAAGGACATCGAGGCGCGCCTCCTGCGAGGCGAAGTCGATATCGCCGTGCATAGTCTCAAGGACATGCCTGCCGAACAGCCAGACGGCCTGACGATCGCCGCCTTCCTGCCCCGCGCCGATGCTCGGGACGTGCTGGCGGCACGCAACGGCCTCGATCTCGCGGGGTTGCCGGCCGGCGCGCGCATCGGCAGCGACAGCGCCCGCCGTGCCATGCAGATACGCGCGCTGCGCCCCGACGTTGAGGTGGTCAGCATCCGCGGCAACGTCGACACACGCCTGCGTAAAGTCGCCGACGGCGAGTACGACGCGGTCGTGCTCGCGGCCGCGGGGCTGGACAGACTCGGGCTGATGGCGCGCGCGACGCAGGTCTTCACGGTCCGCGAGTTGCTTCCGGCGGCCGGTCAGGGCGTCCTGGCCATTCAGTGCCGCTCGGACGACACGGAGCTGGTCGACTACCTCGCTGCTCTGAATGACCCGGCTACGCGCACCGCTGCCACCGCGGAACGCGCCTTCTTGCGCGCGCTGGGCGCCGGGTGCCGCCTGCCGGTCGGCGCCTACGCCACGGTGGACGGTGAGAACGTCCACCTCGACGCGCTGCTGGCCGATTCGGACGGCAAGCCGCATCGCGGCGCCGCGAAGGGCCCCACCACGGCGGCCGACCGGCTCGGCGCCGGGCTGGCGTACAGCCTGCGAAAGGCCGCGGGCGTCTGATGCCAGGCTTCGTATCGCTGGTCGGCGCCGGACCCGGCGACCCGGGCCTGCTGACGCTGGCGGGACGCGACCGTCTCGAGCGCGCAGATGTCGTGGTCTACGACCGCTTGATCGAGCCCTCACTCCTGGACTACTCGCCGGAGGACGCCGAGCGCGTTTACGCCGGCAAGGCAGCGTCGCAAAAGGCGCTGTCGCAGGATGAGATCAACGCGCTGCTGGTCGAACGCGCGAAGGCTGGGAAACGCGTCGTGCGGCTCAAGGGCGGTGACCCCTTCGTCTTCGGTCGCGGCGGCGAGGAGGCGCTGGCGCTGGCTACAGCAGGCGTGCCCTTCGAGGTCGTGGCCGGCGTGACATCCGCGGTCGCGGCGCCGGCTTACGCCGGCATCCCGGTGACGCACCGCGGGCTCGCGTCGTCGTTCGCCGTCGTCACCGGCCACGAGGACGACGAGAAGCCCGAAACGATGGTCGACTGGCGCGCCCTGGCGACCTCGGTCGATACGATCGTCGTGCTGATGGGTGGCGCCGCGCTGGCGAGTGCCGCTGCCGCGCTCATCGACGGGGGACGCGACGAGAAAACGCCAAGCGTCAGCATCGAATGGGGCACCACAACCCGGCAGCGAAGCGTGGCGGCGCCGTTGGGCGAAATCGCGGCCTCCGTGCGCGAGGCGGGGCTCGGTTCGCCGCTGCTGACCGTGATCGGGCGCGTGACGGAGCTGCGAAACCACCTCTCGTGGTTCGAATCGCGGCCGCTGTTTGGCAAGCGCATCCTCGTCACGCGGACGCGCCTCCAGGCCAGCGCGCTCTCAGACCTGCTGCGCCGCGAAGGCGCCGTGCCGGTGGAGCTGCCGGCGCTGCAAATGGTGCCCGTGGCGACGGACGACCAGATGGCAGGCGTCATCTCACGCTTGGAGGCACGGCGCTACGACTGGTGCCTGTTCACGAGCACTAACACGGTCGACTTCGTTTTCGAGTACCTCGAGCGCAGCGGCAGTGACGCGCGTATCTTTGCAGGCTGCAAGCTCGCGGCGCTCGGTGCGGCGACTGCGGCGGCGCTGGCGTCACACGGACTGCGGGCCGACCTCACGGCGAGCGAGTTCACCTCGGCGGGGCTGCTGGAGGCCATGCCGATCGACATCGGCGGAGCGCGCGTGCTGCTGCCGCGGGCCGAGGGCGGCAGCGAGGAGCTGTACGGCGGGCTCAAGGTGCGCGGCGCCAACGTCGAAGAGCTGGTGTTGTACGACTCCGCCGTGCCGGCAGCTCCTGACGCCGAGGTGCTGCAGACGATCCGGGAGGGGACCATCGACGCCGTCACGTTCGCGTCGTCCTCCTCGGTGCGCAACCTCAGGGCGATGCTTGGCGCCGACTTTGCGCGCCTCAAAGAAACTACGATCGCGTGCATCGGCCCGGTGACCGCGAAAACGGCGCGCGAAGCGGGGCTCGAAGTGAAGATCGAGCCGTCAACGCACACGATCCCGGCGCTGGTCGAGGCGCTGAAGGCGTACTACGCGGACACCGCGGGTTGAAACCCGCGGCATCGAGAGCATGACCTACGAATGGGCCAACCGCATCCGGCCGCTGGCGATCTGCGTCTTCCGGCGCGATGACGGCTTCATCCTTGTCGCGCCGGGCTTCGACAATGTGAAGCAGCAGCGCTTCTACCGCCCCCTCGGCGGCGAGATCGAGTTTGGCGAGCGGGCCGAGGAGGCGGT
>DASTLN010000126.1:0-73264 GCA_035714925.1 Dehalococcoidia bacterium
GACGCAGGCGATTGCTACAGGAGCCTAAGTCGAATCGCGCATTGCCGTAAGCGGCGTTCGGACGGTCCCTACGGGCCAAACGGCTCATTTCAGCTTGCCTCCGGCTCGTTTGGATGTGACTAACAGCCCGCAGAAGGGGCCAATTGCCACTTCGCAGGCTTCAGAGAACGAGCCAGACTGTCTCGGGATCAGAGATCCCTGAGAACAAAGTTCAGGTATGGAGGAAGGCGATGGCTGACAAGAACGACGACAAGCAAAACGGTAAGCAGCTCGTGGTGCAGCGAGACACATTTGGGTTAGCCGACATGCGCGAGGAGATGGACCGCCTCTGGGAGGTGATTACAGGAAGAGCCCGCACCTTCCCGCAACTTCACTTCCAGCAGGTGCCCGCCATCGATGTCTTCGAAAAGGATGGTGCGCTTCACATCCGCGCGGAGCTTCCCGGCCTGACTCAAAAGGACATCGAGCTCGAAGTTAGCGACAATGGCCTGACGATCAGCGGCGAGAGGAAGGAGGAAAAAGAGGTCAAGGAAGAGATGTACTCTCGCTCTGAACGAACCTATGGCAAGTTCGTCCGCCGTATTCCTCTGCCCAGGACAGCGGACACTGACAAGGCCGATGCCAGGTTCAAGGACGGCGTCCTCGAAATCGACATGCCGCTCACCGGCGCGCCTTCCGCGAAGAAGATCGCCGTCGCCTAGACTCCTGCGTGGCGGGCATTACGATAACTTCAATCATCTATGCCTGCCACGCAGTCACCCGTGATGGAATCTGAGTTCCGGGCATGAGCCGGGCCACTCGCGATCCTGACTCGACGCCGCACGCCTTCCCTCAGGAAGACGTCATATCCGCGTTTGGCTCTGACGCAGTCCGTGGGCTTAGCGCGGGCGAGGCATCTTCGAGACTCACGAGGCTCGGTCCGAACCGCATCCCGCAGTCGCCGCGGCCCAGCGCTCTGTACCTCCTTCTCCACCAGTTTCACTCCTTGCTCATCTATGTCCTCATAGTCGCCGCCATGCTCTCGCTGGCGCTGGGCGATGTACTCGAGTTCGCCGCCATTCTGCTGATAGCCTTGCTCAACGGCGTCCTGGGCTTCGTCCAGGAATATCGAGCGGAGCAGGCGCTCGCGGCGCTCGAATCGATGTCCGCCCCGAATGCGGTTGTGTTGCGGGACGGCGCTCCCCGCCGGGTTGCGACGGAGCAGATCGTCACGGGTGACCTTTTGCTACTCGAAGCCGGCGACATCGTGGCCGCCGACGCGCGGCTGACGGACGTCATTAGCCTGGCGGCCGGCGAAGCGCTTCTGACGGGCGAGTCAGTACCTACGACCAAGACAGTCGACACCCTGGACGCCGACGCGCCACTGGCCGAGCGGCACTGCATGGTCTATCAAGGCACGCTAATCACGCGCGGCCGGGGTCGCGCTGTCGTCGTAAGGACCGGCGCTGCTACTGAGATGGGCCACATCGCGGGGCACGTTGCCGCGCAGGGTCGGGAACAGACGCCTCTCCAGCGGGAGCTCGCCTCTGTGGGGCGCTTCCTCGTCGTTGCGGCCGGCCTGCTTTGCTTCGGCGTGTTCCTGGCCGGCATCGCTCAGGGCATCGAGGCCAGGGAGATGCTCTTGACCGCCGCCAGCCTCGCGGTCGCCGCCATACCCGAAGGCCTGCCGGCCGCCGCGACTGTCGTCCTGGCCCTCGGGGTGCAGCGCATGGCGTCGCGCAACGCTGTCGTTCGTCGCTTATCCAGCGTTGAAACCCTGGGTTCCGTGACCATCGTGTTCACGGACAAGACCGGTACGCTGACGCAGAACAGCATGCGCGTAGAGCATGTCTGGCTCGCAGGCGACGAGCGCGATCTGCTTCGCATCGCCTGGGGTTGCAACAACGCGTCCCTGGCCGATGCCGACGCCCCCGGCACCGGGGACCCTACCGAGGTCGCCCTGCTCGAGTACGTTCGGCGGCAAGAGCCGCATGCTGCCGAGGTTTGGCCCGAAGCGCGCCACCACGAGATACCCTTCGATGCCGAGCGCGCCCGAATGACCGTGTTGGTGCCTGACGTCGATGGCGGCAGCATGGCACTTGTCAAAGGCTCCACGCAGCGCGTCCTCGAACGCAGCTCCTTCGTCGGCGATACGCCGATCACTGACGAGCTCCGTCGAGACGTGGAGCACCAGGCTACCTCGATGGCGAGGGACGGCCTTCGTGTCCTGGCCCTGGCGCACCGCCGCCTTCCGGCTGGTGTCGCCGCAAGCGAGGACATAGAGCGGCACCTCACGCTTGTCGGTCTGGCCGGCATGGCGGACCCGGTGCGCCCCGGCGCCGCTGATGCGGTGCGACGCGCCCAAGCAGCGGGTATCAAGGTCGTCATGCTGACCGGTGACCAGCGTGAAACGGCTCAGAGCATCGCTGCTGCCCTCGGTCTCGGTGGCGTTGTGATGACCGGTCCAGAGATCGAGGATATGGAGCTTGTTGCCTTGCGCCGGTGCTTACAAGAGGCCCATGTTTTTGCCCGGGTAACCAGCGAGCACAAGTTGCAGGTTGTCCGCGCCGCCCGGGACGAAGGCCATATCGTCGCTATGACTGGCGACGGCGTCAATGACGCCCCTGCCTTGCGTGCCGCAGACATCGGGATCGCGATGGGCCTCAGTGGGACCGATGTGGCACGGGAGGCGTCTGACCTCGTCCTCTCCGACGACGAGTTTGGTACCATCCTCGCCGCTATCGAGGAAGGCCGCACGATCCACACCAACATCCGCCGCTTCATCCACTTCCTACTTTCCTGCAACGCGGCCGAAGTCGCCGTTATTTTCCTCGCCCTGCTCGCGACCGGTGACACGGTCCTGACTCCGCTGCAGATCCTCTTCGTCAACCTGCTGACGGACGGCCTGCCGGCCCTAGCCCTCGGGCTCGAACCTGCGCACGCCAACGTCATGCACCGTCCACCCCGTCCTCCTGGTACCGGCCTGCTGATGCGGCGTTCTCTGGCCCCGATCCTTGGTCTCGGAGGCGTCATCGCTGCCAGCGCGCTGATCGCCTTCGCCAGCGGTGGCGAAGACCGCGCGAGCATGACATTCGCGACGCTGGTCGGTGCTCAGCTGACGGCCTCGCTTGTTTTCCGCAGCGAGTCTGAGAGCCTGTTCTCATTGCAGTCGAACGGATGGCTTGTTATTGCATTCGCCGCGTCGATCGGGGCTCTCGCGGCGGTCTTCTGCATCCCGCTGCTGCGGGACGCGTTCGACCTGCAGTTGCTAGCTGGGAGGCAGTGGCTGGCCGTCTTAAGCCTCTCGCTCCTGCCGCTGGCCGTGGCCGAGCTTGCCCGTCTCAGCGGGTTGCTGCAGCGTTTCGACCTGATACCGCGCGCCTAGGGACCTTCGGCCCATAACTCGGGGTAGCATGGCCCTGTAGGATCAAGCCTTCCGCGAATAGGCTCGACCCGTAATAGACCGACAAGGGAGCGGCTCTTGAGCTTGGAATCTGCCGGCGAGGCCCAGACCGAAGCACAGCGCATCGTCCATACCGGCTCAATTAGCAGCAGTGTGGACCTCGACTTTGAACACAACCTGGCTCACAAGGTCTATCACCCCAAGCGATACGTGCGTGTCCTCTATTGGCTCGCGTTCCAGGCGCCGTTCCCCTATGTGTCCAACCATGATGCGCTGGAAGCGGCCCGCCAGCGACGCATCATCGTCGATCTGCTGGCGAGATTCTGGTTCGGCCACGACCTCGTCGCCGACGTCGTCGATATCGAGGACGTACCGGACGGCGGTCACGATTTCGTCACCGAGCTCGTCCGCGGCGAGGAGCCGCCCCACAAGAAGCGAGTCTGGCGTTTTCTGAAGCAACTGGACGAGAAGTTTCTCGAGGCCGGCCTGCCGACGTGGCAGGTGACGCCGTACAACCCTCACGCCATCACCAACTTCGTCGAGACGAAGAGCGGGACGTTCCGTATCATCGACCTCGAATCGAGCCTCGTTGCCTTTCTGTACCCGGTCACGGCGATCCCGCGCCTGGTTCGCGGCGGCATCTTCCCATCCTTCGACGACATCGATATCGAACGCCTGCGCCGCTATGTCGCGCGCAACGCGGGGGCGATTGAGCGCGACCTTGGCGAGGGCTACGCGGCGCTGCTGGCCGGGATCGAGAGCTACGAGACCGCTGCCGTCGCCTGGCACGCCTCTGAACCGCGCTACCTGCCGCGGTTTCTCAGCGCTACGCTGCGCATCCTTGAAACGCCACTGCGATGGCTTCGATAAGCGGGCTACTTGCGAAGGGCCAGGCGAAATCGGAGGCGTTCCTCCGTAATGGCGTCGACACTTGGGTTCAGGAAGGCCGCATCGACGAGTCACGGCGCGACCAACTTTTCGCAACACTGAACACGCCTGAGGTCGAGAGGGCGCTGTTTCACGTCGGCGCCCACTTTGCGATCAGCTTGCCGCTGCGCTTCCCACTCGGCGCATCGGCTCGTTTTTTCTACACGCTGGGGCTGCGGTTGAGGGCAGAGCTGCTCTCCTTGTCACATCGCGGCAGTGCGAAGCAGGCGCGGCGCTGCCACACGCTTGTCGTGATGTTGTTCGCGCTGCTGCCCGGTTTCGGACGCCTTGCCTACTTTCTCAGCCCGGCGTTGGCCAGCGAACGATTGCTCCTGGTGGTGCCGCTTGACGTCGTGTCGCGCAAGCTACCGTTCCAGACCTACCGCCGACTACACCTCAGTGCGCTATTCATCTACTGGGCTCAGGCGGGCGAACCCGGGCGCGGCCTGAGGCACTTCCTCTTCGGCGGCTGGTTCCAGGATATCAAGCACCGGCTCGGCGATCTGCGTCCGTTCGCAACCCCGATTGCCGGCGTCCTCGCCATCGACACTTTGGCTCTGATAGTCGGCGCCTACCTTCACATCGATGCCGGTAGCCCGACCGAAGATCCGGTCTGGTGGTGGCGGGAGCGCAGTGCCATGGCCACGCTGGACGTAGCCCAACTGCTGCTCGCTGGCATCCTGGGGCTCGCAGCGTACGGGCTCTTCTGGAGTCGTCGGCCCCATGCAGACAACAAGGAGGCCGCCGGCATCTTTCTCTGGGGCATCGGCGGTGTCGGACTCATCCTGTTTGCGCTCGACGACTACATAAGCCTGCACGAGCAGCTCGGGCGGCACTTCGAGCGCAGCGTCAACTCGCTGCCCATCGCCGTGAACATGCCGGACGACTTCCTGGTACTGACCTACGCCGCCATCGGCCTGGCGGTCCTCTTCGTTTTCCGCATGGAGCTGTTCGAGGATCGCGCCTCGGCGACGCTGCTGCAGCTGGCGGCAATCGCCTCTTTCGTCATGGTCACTACCGACGCGTTCGCGACGAAGCGCGCGCTGCTGGCGCTGGAGTATCCGTCTCAGACGCTCGCCAACGGCTTGCTGCTGCTGGCGTTTGGGGTGCGCTACCTGGAGGTGACGGCGCCTGAGCGCACCTCGGCCTCCGCCAGAGTGGAGGTGGCGCCGGGATGAGGCTGAACCGAGGCGCCACTTCTATCCTGTTGACGACGGCCCGGCTTTCGGCGTTTGCGGCGAGCCTGACCTTCGCCGCGCTTGCGGTGGCGCAGGGGCCGCCGGTTTCACCTGAGGGGCCGGGGATTGAGCGCGACATCCAGTACGTTTTTGTCGGCGTCGGCATCGTATCGACGCTGCTCGCCTGGTGGCGGCCGCTGCAGGGCGGATGGCTGCTGGTAGTGACCGGCGTCGCGCTGGGGATTGCGGCGGCGGGGCGTTACACGGAGCAGACGGCGCTGCTCGTCGCGCTGCTGTTCGTTGCTCCCGGGGTGCTGTTCCTGCTTGCCGGGACATCAGGCCACCGCCTCGCCTTGCGGCTAACCTACGCCGCGGCCGTCTGTCTGGTCATGGCTTACGGGGGCTTCGAGGCGCAATCGCGTCACGATCAGGCATTCGGGCCGGCGCACCCACAATCGGAGCTCCGGCAGGCCCCCTATGGGGATGTCGAATGGGTCTGGAGCGGCGGAGTCACCTCTACCGGCGCGACAGTCACGGCACGATTAATTGAAGGCGCGCACGAAGCCCGTCTCCTGCTTCGCCCTGACGAATCGTTGAGCGCGCCGGTGAGCTCGCCGGTCGTGGGCGCAGACGGTGACGGCATCGTCAGGTTGCGCGTCGATAGTCTGCAGGCCGACACGCTCTACCACTACGCCGTGGAGGTTGATGGTACGGTCGATAGTCTGCGGCGCGGCACGCTGCGGACCTTCCCGGAAGGCGCCGCGACCTTCTCGATCGTTGTCGGGGCATGCGTGCGCACGGGCTCCAACGGCGCCGTGTTCGACGCGCTCCGCGCCGAGGACGCGCTCCTTTACCTGATAACCGGAGACGCGAATTACGAGAACATCACGAACGGCAACATGGATCGCTTCCAGGACGCCTATCAGACGATGCTGACCTCACCGGCACAGGCCGCGCTCTACCGCGAGACGCCGGTCGCTTACACCTGGGACGACCACGACTTCGGTGGTAGCAACTCGACGGCGAGCTCGCCGTCGCGGGAGGCGGCGCGCCTGAGCTATCGCCAGAATGTACCGCACTACCCGCTGGCGGCGGGCGATGGCAACTCGGCAATCTACCAGGCCTTCTCGGCGGGCCGGGTCCGCTTCGTTCTCCTCGACACGCGGTCGATGCGCAACGAGGAACAGTTGGCGGATGGCAGCCGTAGCCTCCTGGGTGCCCGGCAGCGCGAATGGCTGAAGCAGGAGCTTGTGAGCGCAAGCCGAACCCATGCGCTCGTCGTGCTGGTGAGTTCGGTGCCGTGGATAGCGGCCGAGTCGGCTTCTGGGGACGACTGGGGTGGCTACGCGACGGAGCGCCGGGAAATCGCCGACTTCATTGCGGACCAGGGCATCACCAATCTCATGCTGCTCGCAGGCGACGCCCACATGCTGGGGATCGACGACGGTACGAACTCGGACTACTCCAGCGATCGTGGCGGCGCGGGCTTCCCTGTCATGCACGCAGCGGCGCTTGACCGCCCCGGCTCTGAGAAGGGCGGTCCCTACAGCGAGGGCGCCTTCCCGGGCGCCGGCCAGTACGGTCTGGTGACATTCCACGACGACGGCGAAAGGATGACGGTGGAGCTGCGCGGACGCAACTGGCTTGGCGAAGACATCGTGACCTTCAGCTTCGCTATTGCAGCCGGCCATTTGCCCTGAGATCCGCCCTCGATCGCCCGATGTCGAGTTCCTCGCTCAGCGCCCGGTGTGCCAGCGGCGGGTTGCAGGCGCCAATGATGTCGTAGCGGCGAAAATCGACGCCCAGCTTCGGCTGCAGCGTCTCCTTGATGTCGATCTCGGTGAGGACGCCAAAGCCCTCCGCCTTGAGAGCGTCCTTCGTCGTGGTAAGCGCTTCATCGTAGGTAAAGAGGCCGCGTGTTCGCTGCTGCATGACTTCACCTCCATCGACCATCTTCAGGCTGGCCTGCTGCCGCAGCGAGAACGCGGGTCAAGGGTCGCGAAATCGGGGCTGTTCGGCCCCAGAATCACGTGGCAGCGGCATTGCGGCGGTAGATAAACCAGTAGACCGCGCCGACCAGAAGACCGCCGCCGACGAGGTTGCCGACCGTCACGGGCAGGAGGTTGTTGAGCAGGAAGCTGCCCCAATCCAGCTCCTCGAGCGCGCCGGAATTGAGGCCTGCGGCGACCAGGACCGCGTCCTGCGACTTTAGCAGCAGCCCCAGCGGGATGAAATACATGTTGGCGACGCTGTGCTCGTAGCCACTGGCGACGAACGCGGTGATCGGGAAGACGACGGCGATTGCCTTGTCCAGGTTGCTGCGCGCGCTGTAGGTTAACCAAATCGCGAGGCAGACCAGCCCATTGCAGAGTACGCCGAGGAAGAAGGCTTCTTCGAAGCCCAGGTTGACTTTGGCGTTGGCGATCCGCAGGGCGTTGGCGCCGACGTCGTAATCAGCGAAGCGCCACTGGCCCGACAGCGCCACGAGTATCGCCGTCGCGACCGAGCCGACGAAATTGCCGGCGTAGACCACCACCCAGACACGGAGCAGCTGCGCCGTGCTGACGCGGTTGCCGGCCCAGGCCATGACCATCAGGTTGTTGCCGGTGAACAGCTCGGCGCCGGCTGTGACGACGAGGATGAGGCCAAGGCTGAAGGCGACACCGCCTAGCAAACGCGCCGGGCCGTAACCAAGGTCCGTCGATGTCGTGACGGTGGTGAAGAAATTGGCGCCCAGCCCAATGAAAGCGCCAGCGAGGACCGCTAGCGCCGCCAAGTTGAGCAGCGGCAGACCGGCCTTGGCGGCGCCGATCGACTCGGCGCGGGCCGCCATTTCGGCGGGCAACAGTGGGTCGAGCGAGGCGTGCTCGGGCGGCCCGTTCACAGCAGGTGAAGGCTCCGCGCCGAGGCGGCAAGCTCGTCACGAAACGCTGGATGCGCGATGTCGATCAGTCCCCTTGCTCTTTCCCGCAGCGTGCGCCCATGCAGACTCGCGATGCCGTACTCCGTAATGACGTACTGCACGTCGCCACGCGTCGTCACCACTCCGGCCCCCGGCTGCAGCTCTGACACAATGCGCGAAATGCTTCCGCCGCGCGCCGTGGACGGCATTGCGATTATCGCTCTTCCACCTCGCGAGCGAGCGGCACCGCGTACGAAATCCAGCTGACCACCAATGCCGCTGTACAACACGTGGCCCATGCTGTCGGCGCATACTTGGCCTGTCAGATCGATCTCAATCGCCGAGTTGATCGACACCATCCGATCGTTACGCGCGATCAAGAACGGGTCGTTGGTAAACGTCGTGGCGTGCATCTCTATCATCGGGTTGTCGTCGACGAAGTCGTACAGACGACGTGAGCCAATAACGAAGGACGCGACGACCTTGCCGGGGTGGTAGCTCTTGGCTGAGCCGTCGACTGCGCCGCCCTCGATCAAGTCCAGCAGGCCGTCGGAGAACATCTCCGTGTGTACCCCCAGTCGCTTGTGCCCCGTCAGCGAAGCGAGTACGGCATTCGGGATTGTGCCGATCCCTGTCTGAATCGTTGCGCCATCCTCGATTAGCGAGACAACGTGGCGCCCGATACTGAGCGCCACTTCGTCCGGTTCAGGACAGGATACTTCGGTCAATTCCGCCGTCGACTCGACGAGGTAATCGATCTGCGAGACGTGAAGAAAGCTATCGCCGTGCGTCCGGGGCATGCGCGGGTTGACCTGTGCGATCACGGTGCGTGCGGCCAACGAAGCCGGACGTGCGCAGTCGACCGAGATACCCAGGCTGCAGTAACCCGATTGGTCCGGCGGCGAGACCTGGATCAGTGCGACGTCGAGTGGCAGGGTGGTCTCGAATAGGTTTGGGACATCGGATAGCAGGACCGGCGTCACGTCTGCTCTTCCTTCCCGTACAGCCTCTCGCGCGTTCGCCCCGACGAAGAGCGCGTTGTGGCGAAAATGTCCTGTCATCTCCGGCCTCGTGTAGGGCGCCGGCCCTTCGGTATGCAGGTGGACGATCTCGACGTCCCGCAGCTCGTCCTTGCGGGCCATCAGCGCTTCCACCAGCGCGAACGGCACCGCGCAACCGCCCTGCACATAGACACGGTGACCTGTCTCGACCACCGCGAGCGCTTCTGCTGCAAATACGGTTCGTGACCCTGGACCTGCCATGCCGTAATGCTACCAGCGCGGCGGCTTGACGCGCGCAGGGGCCGTTTGGCCCACTGCCTGACGACTTCTGGCCCCTGACCTGCCGCCACACCCGGTCCAGACTACGAGCATCCGGCATGGCCCTACGGGCCGTGCCGGAAGAACGGAGGGACGAAATGGCAATCATCCGACATCAGCAGTACAGACGGCCCGCTGGCCCGCCCCACATTCCTCACATCGAGCAGCTAGCACTGCATGCGGCCATCCTCACGCTCGTAGCGATAGTGGTCCTCCTGACGCTGCTGGGCTAGGGCGAGTTCTGCCGTGACCGCGTTAGCGACACCTGTTTCTATCGAGTCGGCAGCATCGGCACCAACCGGCGCGATGGTGCGCGCCGTCGGCGTGACCAAGGTCTATGACACCGGACATGTCAAGGTCGACGCACTGCGAGGTATAGACCTCGACATCCAGTGCGGCGAGATGGTCGCCATTATGGGGCCGTCCGGCTGCGGCAAGACAACGCTGCTTAACTGCCTCTCGGGCCTTGACGCGCTCTCGGGCGGCGACGTCCTGATCGAAGGCACATCGCTTAAATCGATGAGCGATCGTCAGCGCACGCGCTACCGCGCGCGTCGCATGGGCTTCATATTCCAGTTCTACAACCTGCTGGCCGTCCTGACAGCGGCCGAGAACGTCGAGATGCCGCTGTTGCTAACCGGCGTGCCGACGAAGGAGGCGCGGTCGCGAGCTCTGGATGTCCTCGACCTGGTCGGCCTGCGTATGCGGGCCGACCAGCGGCCGGGTGAGCTGTCCGGCGGTGAGCGCCAGCGTGTCACGATCGCCCGCGCGCTGGTCAACGATCCCGCGATTGTCTGGGCGGACGAGCCCACCGGCGACCTCGACAGCACAAACGCCGAGGAGATCATCAACTTGATGTGCCGCCTCAACCGAGAGCGCGACGTGACATTCGCGCTCGTCACGCACGATATCAGCATCGGCCGCCGGGCCCATCGCATCGTCCGCATGATGGACGGTCGAATTGTGGATGAGGTCATCCCAGCCTAGGAGGCTCCATGCAAGCACGCGTCACGCTATTCGAGATCGACATACTGCGAATCAGCCTGGCCGACGCGCTGCTGCTGTTTAAGCAGCGCGTTCTGCCCCGGCTCCGGGCCCACCCGGAGTGTGAAGGAGTGATGGCGCTGGAGACGTCGGAAGGCAAAGGGATGCTGATCAGCTTCTGGACCACGGCCGAAGCCGCGGACGAGGCGCTTAAGAGCGGCTTCTACGACGAGCAGGTTGCCGAGTTCACCATGTTCCTGCGCCAGGCGCCCGGCCGCGAAAATTACGAGGTTGCGTTGCATGAAATGAACTCGGCGTGCAAGGCGGAAGGAGCTGCCAGCCCATGAATGAGCTGTTCGGCATCCCGATGAGCATCCTCATGTGGGTGTTCAGCGGTGGCCTCCTGGCAGTCGTCCTCTGGTCGGTGTTCCTGGCGCTGCGCCAGCCCGTCCTGTTCCGCCTCTCGGCGCGCAACATCCCGCGGCGCTGGGGCCGTTCGTTGCTCATCATTGCCGGCCTGACGCTTGCGACGACGATTATCACGTCCGCGCTCGGCACGGGCGACACAATCGCTCTCTCAGCGCGCGGGACGGTGCTCAGAGCCCTCGGCAACATCGATGAGGTCGTCTCCTCGACCGAGGAGAGCGACATCGAGATCACCGGGGAAGCCGTCACCCTGCAGTACTTTGATGAAGCCCACTTGGATGAGATCCGCAAAGCTGCGCTGCAGTCGCCTGAAGTCGACGGCGTGGCACCGGCCATTTTGGAAGAAGTCGGCGCCCAAAACCTGACCCGTCGCCAGACGGAGCCAAGGCTCAGCGTCATAGGCGTGGATGCGCGCTACATGGACGGATTCGGCACCATTCGCAACCTGCAAGGCGAGGCGATTGACCTTGCTTCCCTAGCGCCGGGCGATGTCCTGCTCAACAAAGAAGCGTCAAATGAGCTGCAAGCACAGCCGGGCGATCAGATCGTTCTCTACTCGCCCACCGGTCAATTGCCGGCGCACGTCCGCGACGTGATCGACTACGACGGGATCGGCACGCCGGACGCCGGGCTCCTGATGCCACTCGCCGATGTACAAGCCTTGTTCGACAAAGCCGGACTCATCAAGCACGTTGTGATCTCCAATCGCGGCGATTCAAAGAGCGGTGTGAACCACACCGATTCGGTCATCGCCAGCATAAAGCCAACGCTGGACCGCCTCGGGTTGGCCGTTGAACCGACGAAGCGGGAGGACCTCAAGAGCGCCGATGAAGCTGGAGCTCTGTTTAGCACCTTCTTCATCACATTCGGCAGCTTCTCCATCGCAGCGGGCATCCTGCTGATCTTCCTGCTCTTTGTCATGCTGGCGGGCGAGCGCAAGCCGGAGATGGGAATCGCGCGGGCGATAGGGACCGAGCGTGTGCACCTTGTCGAGCTGTTCATGTTCGAGGGCCTACTCTATGACGTGGTGGCTGCCGCGGTCGGGGCGCTGGCTGGCGTCGGCGTGGCTTACGTCATGGTCTGGATGCTCAGCGCGGCGATTTCAGATCTCGGCAACGTCGAGATTCGCTTCGCGATCAGCGCCCGGAGCCTGATCACCGCCTACTCGATGGGTGTTGTGCTGACCTTCCTCGTCGTGACGATATCCGCCTGGCGAGTCAGCCTGTTGAACATCGTTACCGCCATCCGCAACCTTCCGGAGCCTGTGGGTAGTGGTGGCGGGCGCGCCTCGTTGGTCTGGGGCGGGATCGCTATTGCTGCCGGCGCCTTGCTGATCTGGACGGGATTGTCCAGCGAGCAGGCAACGCCGTTCTATCTCGGCATCTCGCTGCTCTTGCTCTCAACAATCCCGCTGCTGCGCCGGGCCGGCTCGCCGGATCGACTTGCGTTCACGCTCGCGGGAGCGTCGATCGTCATCCTCTGGCTGCTTCCCTGGCGTGTCGCGGAGTCGATCGCCGGAGAGCTGTCGATGGACTTCAACATCTGGATCGCGGGCGGGCTGATAACCGTGACGGGGGTGACCTGGGTCGTCATGTATAACTCAGACCTGGTCGTGGCCGGCGCACTCGCCACGTTGGGCCGCCTTAGGGGGTTCGCGCCGATCCTGAGGACGGCGCTGACTTACCCGCTGACCAACCGCTTCCGCACCGGCGTCACGATGGCTATGTTCACGTTGGTCGTGTTCACGCTCGTCATTGGCGGCACCGTGACCACGGCCTTTACCGAGGCGTTCAACGACGTAGGCCTGTTTGGCGGCGGCTTCGATATCCGCGCCAGTACCGTCCAAGTCAACCCGATACCAAACCTCCAGGCCGCCATCGACCGGAACCCGGAACTGCATAAGGCCGACTTCGGCGTGATCGCCTCGCAGAGTCTTGTGCCGATTCAAGCGCGCCAGATGGACACGGACGACACGCCCGGGGCCTACCCTCTCAGGGGCCTCAGTGACTCCTTCTTCGACCACACGACCTACGGCATGGCGGCTATTGCCGAGGGCTACGACTCGCCGCTGGCCGTCTGGCAGGCACTCAAGAACGACCCGAGCCTGGCGGTGGTCGACGGACTCGTGGTGCCACGACGAGACAACTTCGGCCTCGGCCCGGCCATCCCTGACTTCCACATCAAAGGCTTCTTCGTGGAGGACGGTACCTTCAAGCCCGTGCTCATAGAGGTGCGCGACCCGCAAACGGGCGCCGCCTATCAACTGACTGTCATCGGTGTGCTGCCTGACGTGATCCCCGACTACATGATTGGCATTACGACCTCGCAGCGCTTTGTGGATGAGGCTTTCCCGCAGCAGGCGGTCCCGACAGCTCACCTTATCCAGATCACGAATTCGGCGGACGTCGGCAGAGTCACTGATGAGCTCGAATCTGCCTTCCTCGCCAACGGCATGGAGGCCACGCAGCTCAGCGAGGACCTTGAGGACCTCGTTGCCGTTAACCGCACCTTCAACTACCTGATCCAGGGCTTCATTGGCCTCGGGCTGGTGGTGGGGGTCGCGGCCCTCGGCGTCGTAAGCGCTCGCAACGTAGTCGAACGACGACAAGAGATCGGCGTCATGCGAGCCATCGGCTTCGAACAGGACCGTGTGCAAATTGGCTTCCTGCTCGAATCGTCCATGGTGGCGATTGCAGGTATCGTCGTGGGGACCATCCTGGGTCTGATCCTCGCCTACAACATCATCGACGACAGCCGCCAGCAGGCGAGCTGGGCCAACATCGAGTTCGCCGTGCCATGGCTGAACCTCGCTGTCATCTACGCCGTGGTCCTGGGCGCGGCGCTGCTGACGGCGTACTGGCCGGCTCGCCAAGCCTCGCGCGTCTACCCAGCGCAAGCCCTTCGCTACGAATAGGCCGAAAGACTGAGCCTCGCCGGGCCTTTCGGCCCTCACCCTGCTTCTTCATTCACAGGAGAATTCGTGCATCGGATCCCCGTATATCCCGGTCAAGGCGAAAGCCTCCGCCGGCTGGCAGGACAGGCGTCATGTGACGACAACACTGGTTCGACCGACCTTGAAAGTTCCACGAAACGTCTACAAGGGGTGTCAGCGGTGCGGGGGCGACCTCGTACTCGATCGTGAAGCCGAGGTGGACCTGCGCGGCAGCGTCGATTACGTTTGCCTGCAATGCGGTCGGCACGTGTCGATTCGCGGCGTCCTGCAGCTCTTGGGGGCCGTTCCTCAGCCGCAGCTAACCAGCGCTGTAAATCGCCCAGAGGCCGCCTAGATACACGGCGAGCATCAGCACTGCCGACATGTCCAGCGGCAGACGGTTACGCTCCGCCCGTAGCACGATCGCCATCGTGCCGATCGCCATCAGCAGGATCGCCGTCGACGCTGCGGTCAGCAGGCCCGGGTCCAGGTGGTCCAGGATGGACCCGCTGCCATAAGCGATGTCCAGCGGCAGGAGCAGCGCCATGTTGGTTGCGTTGCTGCCCAGGAGGTTGGCGATAGCCAGGTTCTGGGCGCCGATGCGCAGCGCCACGATTGAGACGGATAGCTCGGGCAAGGACGTCACGAGAGCCAGAGAGAACGAGCCGAAGAAGGTCTCGCCGACGCCGGTGCTTTCTGCTAGGTTATCGGCGCTCGCAGCGAGTTGCGGTCCAGCGGCGAGGATGGCCGCGGCCGCGACAACGAATCCGACCTGGGCGACTTTGAGAGAGATTTCGGCGGCGACGCCCCTTCCCTCCTCGTCAGGCGCGGCGCTCTGCTGACGCTCCTTGATAGCGTAGGTGCCGGCGAAGAAGACGGCGGTTACGAGTAACGGACCGAGACTGACGTAGCCGATCGAAGGCAGCGATCCGGACGATGCCAGCAGGACTACGAGCGCGGTCAGGCCGACCGCAAGCATCGCGGTGAGGACGTTTTCGAGGGCAGCGCGCTGCAGAAGCCTTCGGGTGGTGAAGGCAATCGTAACGGCGCCGAGGATCGCCATGTTTGCCATCGAGCTGCCGAAGAGATCGCCAAGGGCGAGGGCGGGGGCTCCCCGCCTTACCGCCGAGACGTCGGTGACGAGTTCCGGTAGCGAGGTTACGAGGGCTACCGCCACCGCGCCGAACCAGAGCGCATTCAGATCGGTCCGCCTGACAATGACCTCGGCGCAGATCGCGAGCGCTGAGCCCGCGACGATGATCACGGCAGCGGAGAGCGCGAACAGGAGCCAGTCCAGGGTCATTACCCGGAAATGGCGTCTGTCATGAGTGCGCCGTTTTGAGTCATGAGTCCTCGGGCCAGTGCCTGGTCGCGGGCAAGAGCGGTTTCGACGCCGAGGTTGGCGATCTGTAAAAGGTAGGGCAGGGTAGCGGCCGTCAGCGCCGCGGTAGCGGTCCGCGGGACAGCGCCCGGCATGTTGGCGACGCAATAGTGGATGACGCCCTCTTCGACGTAGACCGGTTCGGCGTGCGTGGTGGGACGCGAGGTGTCGAGTATGCCGCCCTGGTCGATCGAAACGTCGACGACGACTGCACCGGGACCGAGCAGCCGCAGGTCGTCGCGTTGGAGCAGGCGTGGCGCCGCGGCACCGCCGTGGATCAAGATCCCGCTGATAAGAACATCGGCGCCCTCGATGGCGCGACGCAGACTTTCCGGCGTCATGACTTCGGTGCGGATCCGGCCAGGCCACCTCTCCTCTATGCGCCGCAACTGATCGAGGGTACGGCAGACCACCGTGACGTCGGCGCCCATGCCGACCGCGACAGCGCAGGCGTTGGTCGAAACGTTGCCCGCGCCGAGGATGACGACGCGGGCGGCCGGTGATCCCGGCAGACCGGACAGCAGCTTGCCGCGTCCACCGCTGGGTTTCTCGAGGAAGTGCGCACCGACCTGGGTTGCCATTCGGCCGGCAATCTGGCTCATCGGCACCAGCAAGGGCAACGTGCCGTTGGCCAGCTCCACGGTCTCGTAGGCGATGCCGGTGGTCCCGGCGGACAGCAATGCCTGCGTCACGGATGGCGCGGCGGCGAGGTGGAGGTAGGTGAACAAGGTCTGGTCAGGGTGAAGATGGCGAAACTCCGGTTCCTGCGGCTCCTTGACCTTTATGACGAGGCCGGCCTCCTGCCAGACGCGCTCCATCGTCGCCAGCTCCGCGCCGGCGGTGGTGTAGGCGTCATCTGTGAAGCCGCTGCCGAGCCCGGCTCCGGCCTCGACAATGACGCGGTGGCCGGCGGCCGTGAGCTCCCGGGCGCCCTCGGGCGTCAACCCGACGCGGTACTCTTCCGTCTTCACCTCTCGGACCGTTCCAACGATCATGTCTTGCCTCTCTCGTTATTCGACCGGAGCAAGCGATATGCGGTGCAAGGGAGCGGTTTCGATGAGGCCCGGTGTCGACCGCCATCGCGTCCATGACATTCCCAGCTTACGGCGAATTGCCGCCGGCTTCGCGGTCCGAATGCCGACTCTCCGGCCGCCAGAGCGAGAGCACTTCCATAGCGACGACACCGGAGGCGAAGAGTCCGGCGCCCAACGCCAGGACGTCGCGGCTCAGGTTTCCCATCTGCAGCGCGACCAGTAGCAGTCCAATCACCGGCAGGAGCGGCAGACGCTTCCAGGTCAAGGGCAGGCGGAAGGGGCGCGGCAGATCGGGCTGCCGATAGCGCAGGACGATCAGGGATAGGCAGACCGCCTCGAACGCGACGAAGATGGCGAAGTTGCTGGCACCAGCCGCGAACGCGAGCTCCCCGGTGAGCGCGAATGCTGTCGCGAGGCCGAGGCAAAGCACGATGGCTCGCACCGGCGTACGCCGCCCGGGGTGGACCCACGCGAGGAACCGCGGCAGCGCGTCCGTGCTGGCCATACCGTAAATCATTCGGCTCGCCGCCACGAGGAGCAGCAGCATCGTGTTGGCGGTGGAGAAGAGGGCGATCAACGCGACCGCCTGGGACGCCCGGCTACCCAGCACCTCCTTGGCCACGTCGGCCAGTGGCGCGTCGGAAGTGGTGAGGGCTGCCGCCCCCAGGACGCTGACGGCGGCGACCGCGACCATGATGTAGAGGATTGTGGTGATCAGAATGGCCAGAACCATGGCGCGTGGGACGGTGCGCGTTGGGTCTTCCGTTTCTTCGGCTAGCGTGGCGACCTCTGAGAAGCCGAGGTAGGCGAACATGACCAGCGAGGCGCCACCCAGGACGCCCCAGACGCCGGCATCGAACTGTGCGAGGTCGACGTCGCCGAGGTGGGGGATGCCGATGGCAATAATCAAGATCAGCCCGGCGACTTCAACCAGCGTGCCAACGACCATAACCTTGATGGTTTCATCGACCCCCATAAAGGCGACGCCTGTGGCGACCGCGAGCGCCGCGATTGCTGCCACCGTGGCGTCGACTTCGAAGAAGGTGTTGAGGTAGCCGCCGAAGCCTAGCGCGACGGCGGCGGCGGCGATGATGTTGCCGATAACCATCAGCCAACCGACGACGAAGGCCGGCCGCTCGCCCATGGCGCGCAAGGTGTACTCGTAATCGGCGCTGCTCTTGGGGAACATCGAGGCGAGCTCCGCATAGCAGAGCCCGACAATCGATGCGACGACGGCCGCGAAGACGAAAGAGAGCCAGAGGCCGTTGCCGGCTTCGTCCGCGACGGCGCCAACCAGGGCGTAGACACCGGCGCCCAGGATGATGCCGATCCCGGCCAGCGTGGTTTCAGTAAGGGAGAGGCTGCGCCGAAGCGTATCCGTCTGGCCAGCCATGCGGTCAGCTTATCAGGGCCACGGCCAAGCTGAAGTAGATCAGTATCGAGAGCAGGTCCTGCAAGACTGTGGCCAACGGACCGCTGCCGAATGCCGGGTCGATACCGATGCGGTCCATCAACCACGGCAGACTCATCGCGAGCAGCGTCGCGCACGTCGCTGACGCCAGCAAGGACAAGGCAATCGCCAGCGAGAGGCTGGTGTCTTCCGTGATCAGGAGGGCCAGCGGAAAGAGTGCCAGCGACAACAGCCCGCCGACAACGGCCCCTGTGACGGCCTCCAACCTGAGGATCCGACGAATCGGCACACCGACCGACAGGCCGCGAATTACCAGGGTCTCCGTCTGCGTGCCAACGGCGTCCGCCATGTAGACGATGCCTGGGAGGAAGAACGCAATCGCCACGGTTTCCTCCAGCTCTGCTTCGAAGGCCCGAACCATCTGCGCGGCGACGACGGCGCCGATTAAGCCTACGAGGAGCCAGGGAGCCCTGTGCAGGACGCGACGATGCACCGCTTCTTCGCTGGCCGTTCGAGCGACGCGGGCGCCGCGCAGGAAGCCTCCAAGCCGCGCCATGTCTTCCTCGTGCTCATGGGCCAGAAGGGGAAGGAAGCGGGACAGGGGAGCAATGCCCAGGAAGCGTCCCGACTCGTCCTCAGCCACTACGACCTCGGCATCGGCCATCGTGGCGAGCCATGCGGCGCTCTCGGCGGTCGTGGTTGCGGGCACTCTAACGATGCCGGCCCGAGATACGTTCTCGATTGCCGTGGAGGGGTCCGCACTGAGGAGAAAGGCGCTTGCGGTCAGTCCGGAAAGGACGTCACCATCGCACACGGCGATCCAGAGGGGCGGCGTCGCGGGGTTGCGCCTGATACGGTCCAAGACCGCCTCGACCGTCGTGCCGGGACTTGTCCTGAAGGTGTCGGCAGCGAGCACGCTGATGGGCGGTGATTCGCTCGCCAGCGCTCGTGCCTGACTCATGTCGAGCATTCGGACCTCCTTTTGAAGCAGACGTGTCTTACCGAGCACGATTATGCTGCCGCAGGTCCGCAACGGGCACCATTGCTCAACCGCGGGTTTCGGCTGAGAATTCGCCCACCGGAGGCTGCTGTGCCAGAAGTACCGATCGATCAGCTACGTCCAACCTGCGATCCGTCCAGCTTCGCATTCGAAACGACGAATGAGGTTGCGCCGCACATCGGCCTCATCGGCCAGCAGCGCGCCATAGACGCAATTCGTTTCGGGCTCGCGATGGACAGCCCGGGGTTCAACATCGTGGTGACCGGGGAACCGGGGACGGGTCGTGCGACGGCGCTTCGTGAGTATCTACAGGAGATTGCATTGACCAAGGCGCCGCCGGACGAGTGGTGCTACGTCAACAACTTCGCGGATCCTTATCAGCCCCGCGCGATGCAGTTCCGGCCGGGCCAAGGCAGTGCGTTCGCGCACGCGATGTCGTCCATGATTGCGGAGGCGCGGGAGTTGATCCCTCGCACATTCTCGTCGGAAGACTTCACAAAGCGGCGCGACCAGATTGTCAGTTCAGTACAGAGGCAGCAGGCGGAACGCTTTGCTTCGCTGGCTGCTCGTGCCCGGGAGTCTGGGTTTCTGTTGCAGGGCAACCCTTCAGGCTTTTTCCTGGTGCCGCTTAAGGATGGCGAACCGGTGGATGATCAGGGCTTCGCGGCACTGAGTCCGGAGGAACGGAGCGACCTGATGCGGCGCCGCGACGAGCTGATGGCCGAGTTGCGCCCCGTGGCGAAGCAAGGTGAGGGCGCAGAGGTGGAGGCACAGCAGCGGCTGCAGGACCTAGAGCGTACCGTGGCAACCAGCCTCGTGGATACGTTGGTTGATCGTCACTTCGAGGCCTTCGCCACGCATGCTGAAGCGACGCAGTATCTCTCCGAGGTCCGCCAAGACATGATTGCGAGTGTTGGCCTATTCATCATGGTGGCGCAGCCTTCGCCTGGCCCCGGACCGATGCCCGGCCGGCCTGACTTCGAGGCTCAGTTCCGTAAGTACGAAGTAAATCTTCTCATCGACTGCTCGATGGAGGAGTGCGCGCGCGTCGTGTTCGAATCGAACCCCACGCCGCAGCACCTCTTTGGCAGCATCGAGAAGGAGGCTTACTTCGGCGCCCTGACGACGGACTTCTCGATGATCCGCGGCGGCTCTCTGCATCGTGCCAACGGTGGCTACCTGGTGCTCGACTTCGACGACCTCCTCATGTACCCGATTTCATGGAACGAGTTGAAGCGCACGCTGCGCACGCGGGAAATCACCATCGAAGAGCTCGGTAACCGGCTAGGACTAATCGAAACGCGGACGGTGCGGCCGGAGCCGATCCCCTGGACGGGTAAGGTCGTAGGAATCCTGCGTGAGAGCGTCTATCGCCTGCTGTACACCCTTGACCCGGACTTCCGCGAGCTGTTCAAGGTGAAGGCGAACTTCGATATGCGGATCGACCGAACGCCACAGCATGAGCTGGAATACGCGGGCCTGATTGCGGCCGTCACGAAGCGTGAGGGGCTCCCGCCACTCGATCGCGGCGGCGTCGCGCGTGTGGTGGAGCAGGGGATGCGCCTTGCGGAAGATCACAACAAGCTCTCAATCCTGTTCGGTGAGATCTCGGACGTGGTGCGGGAGGCGGCGCACTGGGCGGGTTCAGAGGGCGCCTCGGTGGTGACGGCGGAGCACGTGGAACGCAGCATCCGTGAGCGCACGCTGCGCGTGAACCTTGTCGAGGAGAAGATTCGCGAGGCGATCGACAAGGAGATCATCCACGTCAGCACGCAAGGCGAGGTTGTGGGTCAAGTCAATGGACTCTCAGTTGTCGATCTCGGCGATACATCCTTCGGCCAGCCGTCGCGAATCACCGCAACCGTCGGCGTTGGCCGGGAGGGTGTACTCGATCTCCAGCGTGAGGCGCAGATGAGCGGCCCGATCCACTCGAAAGCGGTCCTGACGCTGCAGGGCTTCCTCGTCGACCGCTACGCCGATGAAACCCCCGTTACCCTGGCAGCACGCCTCTCCTTTGAGCAGAGCTACGGCATGATCGAGGGAGACAGCGCAACATGCGCCGAAGTGTGTGCGCTTCTCTCCCGTCTAGCAGAAGCGCCCATCAGGCAGTCTCTGGCGATTACAGGGTCGATGGATCAGCATGGCGAGGTGCAGGCGATTGGCGGCGTTAATCAGAAAATCGAGGGGTTCTTCGACGTATGCCAGGCACGCGGCTTGACGGGCGAACAGGGTGTCATTGTCCCCGCGAGTAACGTGCAGCACCTCATGCTACGCGACGATGTCGTGGAGGCGGTAAAGGCAGGGCGCTTCAAGGTCTACGCCGTTTCGGCTCTCGACGAGGCGCTGGAGTTACTCACGGGCATCGCGGCGGGGAGGAAGGACGCCTCCGGATCCTACCCTGCCGAGTCGCTGAACGGACGGGCGCAGGCGCGGCTGACGGAGTTCGCGCGGCGCCTACGAGCCTTCAGCGGGCCGAGTTCGATGGACGACCGGCGACCATGACGCAAATTGTGTTAGCTGCCAGGGTACGGCTCGCTTCAGACTCATGACCGGCGGCCGGTAGCAACGACCGTGTCCAAGGCTGGCCAATCTTGAAGAGGCGCCCTTGCTGAGGTGCTCCGGCTAAACGGCGTCAACGACAACGGCCGCTATTGCGCTGAACGCCACCACCAGCCAAGGCGGCGATTTCCAGAACGCGAGCAGTCCGAAGGCAGCGATCGCGATGCTGAAGTCCTCGGCCGATCCTACGGCGCTGGTGAACACGGGGTTGTAGAGCGCAGCCAGCAGCAGGCCAACGACCGCGGCGTTGACGCCGCGCAGCGAGGCCAGGAAGGAGGGGTTGCGCCGGATCAGCGACCATGCCGGAAGGCCGCCGACGACGAGCAGAAAGGAAGGCAGGAAGATCGCGGTCAGGGCGATCGTGCCGCCCAGGACGCCGTTAGGCCGCGGATCGCTGATGGCGCCGAGGTATGCAGAGAGCGTGAACAACGGGCCAGGAACGGCCTGTGCGGCGCCATAACCGGCCAGGAAATCGTCCTGCGTGACCCAGCCGGGCGCCACGACCTCGCGTTGGATCAGAGGCAGCACGACGTGGCCGCCTCCGAAAACCAGCGAACCGGTACGGTAGAAGCTGTCAAAGATGTTGAGCGCCTGGCTCTCGGCGGCTGCAGCGGCCAGGGGCAGTCCGAAAAGTAGGCAGAAAAAAACGACCCAGGCACCGATGGCGACGTTCCGGCCAACGGACACAGGCAGGTGGGTGTCGGGACCGCCGCCCGCGGAGAAGAAGAGCTTCCAGCCGATGAGGCCGGCCAGAACGATGATCCCTACCTGAGCCAGCGCGGTCTCAAGGCTCAGCGCGAGGATCGTGGCGATGATCGCGATCGTCGCCCGCTCCTTGTCCGGCGCGAGGTTGCGCGCCATACCCCAGACGGCGAAGGCGACGATGGCGACAGCGGCGAGCTTCAGGCCGTGCAGCCAGGCCGCATCGCTGATATCGCCGATTTCCTTGACTCCGAAAGCAAACGCGACGAGTACGGCGGCCGATGGCAGCGTGAAGCCTATCCAGGCCATGATGGCGCCGACCAGACCGGCTCGCATGAGGCCGATTGCGATGCCCACCTGGCTGCTGGCGGGTCCGGGCAGGGCCTGGGACAGCGCCACGATTTCCGCGTAGGCGTCCTCAGACAGCCACTTGCGCCGCTCGACGTACTCATTGTGGAAGTAGCCGAGGTGGGCGATCGGCCCGCCGAAGGATGTCAGTCCGAGCTTCGACGCGACGAGAAAGACTTCCAGCGCGCTGCCGTGCCGGAGGGCATCGGCGGGATCAGGCGGTGACGCGGCCTGCAAAGGACTCCTGTCCCTCTAGCTCTTCGAGGACCTTCTGGTGTGCCGGCGCGCGATGGCCGGAGATGGAGCTTCCTCCAGCACCTCGTCGACCAGTTCGCGGATTCGGTCCCGCGCCTCGGACAGCGCGGCCTGACCCGCTTCCGTGATGGAGTAGTACTTTCGCACTTTGCCCTCGACGTTGCGGTCCTCGCGGGCCAGGTAGCCGGCCTTCTCCAGGCTGTGCAGGACCGGATACAGGGTACCGGGACTAACCGCGTAGCCGTGCCGCTGCAGCTCTTCGATCATCGCCAGGCCGTACACGGGCTCCTCGGCCGCGTGGTGCAGCACGTGGACCTTGATGAAGCCCAGGAAGAAATCGCGCGTCAACCTCTCGGAGCCGGGCATGAACATATCCTAGCCGCACCGGGCCCAGCCGGCACACCCGCCTATGAGTTGCCATGGAGAAGGACGCACCGTGTCTCACGGGGAGCCCGGTTCCAGGGCACGCAACCAGGCGACCTGTTCGTCGTTGGGGATAATCTCTGGCCGCGCTTGCCGCACCTGCTGCAGAGCATCCTCGAATGACGAGCCTTCGAGGACGAGCAGGCCGATGGTCATCGTCGCCGCCCTGGCGAAGCCGCCACCGCAGTGGACGTAGAGGCTGCTCTTCTCCGGCTGCGACTGGAACCACTCTGCGACCTCTCTCAGCTGCTCACGGGACGGAGCGCTGCCGTTGGGCACCGGTATCTGGCGCCGCGCGATGCCCAGTTCCCGGAGGCGTTCAGCGGGAGGAGAGCTGTTCGCGTTGTCCAGCTCGTGCGGCTCGCGCATGTCGATCACGTGGCTGATCCCGGCATCGAGACAGCGCTCGTACTCGCCGGCAGGAATGAAGCCGCCGACTTGTAGCCAGTCGTTGACGCGGTCGATCCGCCTTGCAACCGCGCGCATCGCGGCGCGTCGCGCTTCGTCGCCCTGCTCGCCGTGTCCGGACTCAGTGGTCATGTTCCGCCTCTTGAAATCACTAGTCGTAATCGTATCCCGATAATGCATTCCTGCCGTGCTCGCGTCAAGGCGTAGCCGGGCCGACCAGTTCCTCCCGCGGAGGGGAAGGCTGGCGCACGAATAAGAGCAGGATCAGCGCCGTCGTGAGGTAGGACACGGAGAGCGCCATGAACAGCAGGCGGTAGCCACCGGTGATGTCGAAGACGAGTGCGCCGATGAACGGTCCCGCGCCGAGCCCGAAACTGGCAAACGTCTGGAAGAAGCCGCTAATCGAGCCGAAGTTGCCGCGACCGAAGTAGCTCGCGAGCAGCAGGTTGAACAGCGTGCCGCCGCCGCGCGTCGTCAGACCGTAAACGGCGCTGACGCCAAGCGCCATCGCTCCGCTGTTGACTCCGAGCATCGCAAGGACGGCGAGGGAGCCGGCGAACGTCAGGCCGGCTGCCAGCAGCCGCTCGGAGATGCGCTCCGACAGCAGGCCCCAGAGGCCGCTGGAGAACGCGCCCGCCAGCGTGAACGTGCTGATCGTTGCAGCTGCGACCGTGGGCGAGAGGCCGAGGTCCTGGTAATAGGCCACCTGGTGAAACGAGACGGCGCCGCCGCCGAGGATGGAGAGGAAGCTGGCGACGACGATGAACCAGAAGACCCGCGTATGCAGGGCTTGCTTCAGAGTGAAGTCGTATTCGCCTGCCATGACCTCCCGTCGCGCAGGCCCGCCGCCCGGCGCCCGGGCAACGGGCGGGCCAGATGCTCCATCCGGGAACAACCCGAGCTCCTCCGGACGCTTGCGCAGCAGCAAGTAGCCGGGTGCGATGATCAGGACCGCCGCGAGCGCGCCGAGAAGGAAGAACACCTCGCGCCAGCCGGCCTGGTCCGTGATCCATTGCGCTAGCGGCGCCTGCACGGAATTGGCGAGCGGAAGCGTCATGACTATCAAGCCCATGGCCCGGCCGCGCTTCGTGGCGAACCAGTTCACTATCGTCGTCTGGGCGCCGACGTTGGTGAGGCACGGCGAGGCGATACTACGAGCGAGGATGTATGCGAGGTAGAACTGCCACAGCGCATTGACGCCCGCCAGCGCGAAGAAGGCTATAGAGAGCAGGACGCCTCCCACCGGTACCAGGATGCGCGGACCGTAGCGGTCGGCGAGGCGTCCCACGAATGGGCTGACGAAGCCGATGCCGATGGTACCGAGGCTGATCGCGGTGGTCGCTTCCGTGCGGCTCCAGCCAAACTCCTCGGTCATCGGCCGCAGCATCACGGCCATGAACGGCTGCGTGCTGCCGGCTGCGATGGAGCCGGCCAGCATCATCATGCCGAGGACAACCCAGCCGTAATAGAAGGGAAGGCTGAGGAGCGCCCTCATGATTGCGGTATGTCTTCTCGACGAAGCCTCCATAGCTCGCCGCATGATATCGTAAGTCGATATTGCTGCAAGAGCCTTGACATGACGGGTTCATATGACACAATCGCCATGCGTTATCGGCTTTCGAGAACAGACGGAGGCAGACCAATGACCTCAGGCGGGCTCTTCTACTCGCGCGACGACACCGACGCTGTCGCCGAAGCGCAGCTGACATACTCGAACCCGCACGGCCAGCGCGTGGGTCCGCGCTGGGTGCGCGGCGAGGTCGTCTTCGCAATGCCCCTCGGCATCGTCAACGTCGACCCGGCGACGACGCGCTGGGCCAAGGAGTACGTAGTCGTGTACAGCACCGATGGCGGGCCGGAGGGCAGACCGGAGCGTGTGCCGGGCCAGTTCGGCATCTACGACTCCAAGCCCGGCGACGACAACTACAGCCCGATCTGGCGTTACAACTACGTCATCGTGCCGCGCGACTACGAACCGAACGCGCTGAAGTCCGAGGACGATTGCCTCAATTCCGACTATCCTGTCATCGAGTCCGACGTTTACACCAATTGACCCGTCCTCTAGCGCCGGCGTGACCGGCCGCCACATCGCACCTTTCATCAGGAGGCTTCAGCCATGGCAGGGACCAGCGGGTTCGACCATATCGCCATCGCCGTGCCGGACCTGGACGCGCAGGTTGAGCGCCTGACGGCCGCGTTCGGAATGGTGGTCCAGAGCCGCTCCGAGCGCTACGCACTCTTCGCCGACCCGGCGTCCGGCTTCAAGATCGAGATGAACCTATCGGAGGACGGCGAGGCCCGCTTTCGCCATCTGGGCTTTCGCTCGGCCGACGTGGACGGCGAGCATCAGACGCTGCTCGACGCCTCGAGTCTGAAACCCGACACCGGATCCGCCACTTTTTCGTGGCTAGCAGCAGAACGGTTTGCACACCAGTGCATCGGCGCGATGCGATTGTAACCCGATCCTCTCACGCGGGAGTCAGTTTAGCCATGAGGCTCTTGTGGTCGTCGCCGATCGTGATCGAGCGGAGCGACCGTCGAGTACCTGAAGGTCGGTAAATCTCTGGCGATATCGCCTAGTCTTCTCGACCTGAGATGTCTTTTGGTAGATTCATAACCCGAGCTTGGTAGCTATGTCCCACTCAGAATGCGCAGGCAGGCGTTCTATCCATCCGTGGCCGGCAGCTTGGATTCGCCGCCCGCCCCAGGCCCGTCGAGCAACTTGACGTCTCGGCGCTCCAGCGGTTCGCCGCACTCCGAGCAAGTCACGACGGTCGTGGCGACGCGGCCACAGCGACGATGCAGGAGCTGCAAGGGAGGGCCATTCGGCGACTCCCAGCGGTCACCCCACTCACGCAGGGCCGTGAGCACCCGCCACAGGTCCGCGCCCTTCTCGGTCAGGCGATAGTCGAACCTCACCGGGCGCTCCTGATAGGGCACCTTCTCCGCCACGCCGGCTTCGACCAGCCGGTTGAGGCGCTCGGTCAGGACGTTGCGGGCGATACCCAGACGCTCCTGGAAGTCGTCGAAGCGGGAGACGCCCAGAAACAGGTCTCGGAGGAGAAGCGGCGTCCACCACTCGCCGATCACCTCGAGTGACCGGGCGACGCTGCAGTTCATTCCTTCAAAGCTCGTACGGCGCATACCAGCATCCTAATGGGTTGCGTTATAAAACTCAATGGCCTACAGTGCGTTGCATGACGAAACTCACTGCCGCCCTCGATCCTCCAGGGCCCGTGGCGCGACCCGGGTGGCGGACGCTCGCGATCGCCAGTCTCGCCGTGCTCGCGACCTTCCTGGACGCCACGGCGCTGTACGTTGCCTTTCCCGACATCGGGCGCAGCTTCGGGTCCGTTTCGGCGGCATCGCTATCCTGGGTGCTCAACGGTTACACGATCACCTTCGCCGCCCTCCTGGTACCGGCGGGGAAGGTCGCCGACCGAGTCGGTCACAAGCAGGCGTTCCTTGCTGGGTCGACGCTGTTCACGCTGGCGTCCCTGCTGTGCGCGCTTGCGCCCAACATCGAGCTCCTGGTGGCTTTCAGGCTCGCCCAGGCGGCTGGCGCCGCGGCGTTGCTGCCATCCTCGCTGGCGCTGGTCCTGCGCGCTTTCCCCCGAGAGCAGCTGCCGTTGGCCGTGGCGGTCTGGGGCGCCGCGGGAGCCGCCGCCGGCGCACTTGGCCCCACGCTTGGAGCGGCGGTGGTAGAGGCTGGCGGCTGGCGTTGGGTCTTCCTGATAAACCTTCCCGTCGGCCTCGTCACGCTTGGAGCCGGCCTTCGCCTGCTCGCGGAATACAAGGACCCGGGTGTGCGCCTCCCGGCTTTCGCCGGCATCGGGCTCGTCGCGGCGGGAGCTGCCCTGGTTTCTTTGGGCGTAGTGCAGAGCGACGCCTGGGGATGGACGGACGGCCGCGCGCTGACGGCAATCGGGGGCGGCGTGGCGATTCTTGCGCTTTTCGTCGTCAGCCAGCGGCAAAGTGACGCTCCGGTGCTCGACCTCGATCTGTTCGCATCGGCCAACTTCCGTTGGGCGAACCTGGCGACCCTGGCCTTCGGTGCTGCGTTCACCGCGATGTTCTTCGGCTCTGTCCTCTTTCTCACTCAGGTATGGCAATGGTCCGTCCTGGAGGCCGGACTCGGCATCGCCCCGGGTCCCTTGCTGGTAGCCCTCCTGTCACCCGTCTTTGGCCGGGTAGCAAGGGGGAAGGGACAGCGGCCGCTGCTGATTCTGGGCGGCATCTCGTTTGCCCTCGGCGGCCTCTGGCGGCTGGTGGCACTGGATGAAACGCCCAATTACCTCGTCGATTACCTGCCGTCCATGCTCTTTACGGGCACAGGTGTGGCGCTTTGCCTGCCGCAGCTGTCGAGCGTGGTGGCCCAGTCCCTCGCCCCGGGCCGGCTGGGCGTTGGCAGCGCCCTGCACCAGTCAGCGCGCCAGTTCGCCGGCACGCTTGGGGTGGCGCTCACCATCGCGCTCGTCGGGCAAACGTCGCCGCCGGAGGACGGCCTGCCGGGCTTCGACCTGATCTGGTGGCTGATAGTCGCCGGCGGCCTAGCGACCGCGCTCCTAGTCCTTCCTTTACGCACGCATCCGCAGGTGGCAGAAGAGCGGATCACTGGCTCGCTAGCGCAGCCGGGACAGCGGGCAACGTAGATGTCCTGAGAGGGCAGAAATGCAACCCCATGAGTTTCCAGGTACGACGTACGTGACCACGTGGAGCAACGGCCGAGGCGAGGTTCGTTTCTTCACACGGTCCGATGGTTCACGGCTACGCTACTTCACCACAGGCGATGGTCCGCCCCTCGTTCTAATGCACACCGTTCGGACGCAGCTAGACTACTTTCAGCGCGTGATTACGCGGGTGTGGGACCACTACACGGTCTACGCGCTGGATCTCCCCGGGATGGGATGGTCCGACATCGTCCCTGGCGCATGCTACGAGGAGCCGGATCTGCGCGCCGCGGTGGTCGAATTCGTGACTGGACTGGGCCTTCACGGCGTCACACTGGCGGGTGAATCGCTCGGAGCTGCCCTCGCATTGTCCGCATCGATCGATCTCGGCGACAGAGTCAGCCGGGTCGTGGCGTTCAACGCCTACGACTACCCCAGTGGATTGGAGCGCGGCAACTGGCTCGCCCGTTTCATCATCACCTGTGTACGGCTGCCCTTGCTAGGGCCGGTTTTCGCGCGCCAAGAGCCCCGGCCCATCCTGCGCGCGGTACTACAAGGCGGCTTCATCGATAAGACCAAGTTGCCTGAGGACTTCGTGGAAGAGCTCTTGAGGAGCGGACGCCGCGAGAATTACTCAACGGTGGCCCGGGCAGTCTACCGCAGCCTCAAGGGATTCAATCGCGCGCGGCGACGTTACCCGGAAGTATCGGCTCCGGTCACCCTCGTCTACAGCGACCGTGACTGGTCTCGGCCTGCCGAGCGAGATCAGGTAGCAAGCTCGTTGGCGAATGTTCAACGGATCGCGCTGCACCACACCGGCCACTTCTCCTCGTTGGAGCGCCCTGACGACGTCGCGCGGATTCTACTTGGCGCTGTCGGGAGCTGAGCGCGGATCCAGAGAACAAACACCGTGCCCGGCAGATACTTCGCGCCTCGGACCAGCTTCGCCCGCGGCCATCGCTGCGCCCGCTCACCAGCATGCCCAGCCCGTTGCAGAACTACGACGGCAGCCGCCTCTAGCGCTGCGTCCGCGACGCGTGGACCTTGAGTCAACGATTCATTGCCGCTCCGTCCAGTGTGGAGATGGCAGGCCAGTTCGTCCTCACCGGCGAAATGGCCCCGCCACGTTAGACCGGGCTGTCGGCGTCCCTGCCTCGAGTGCAACTTTTCCAACCAGCGAAGCTCTTGACCGTCAGCCAGTGGTTCCCCGCCGCTATTGGGCCATTCAACCTGATGACGGCGTCACGACGATCAGGGAGTGCCTCAGGCAGTTCGCCCACGCTAACTACCTAAGATGCGTGAACCCACGCGACCGTCGCGTGCGGTTAGCGTGACCGAAAGCAGCAGAACGGTTGAGAAGGCGGCGTAACGGTTTAAGGGACCCCGCAACCGTCAGGCGGTCATGCGTAAACGACAAGCGTGCCGATTCGAGTCTGAGACCGATACGCTGCTAGGCGGAAGTGGCGTCCCTGGAGGGATTCGAACCCCCGACCCGCCGCTTAGAAGGCTCAGTAGCGGGAACTACTTGGCGGCGTAACGGTTTTGAATCTGAGAACCGGCCCCAGATCCGCCACTTTTCGTGGCTGGCAGCAGAACGGCTTGCACGCCAGTGCATCAGCGCGATGCGATCGTAATGCTGGTTGGTGGCACTCTCTACCCGGTAGGAAGGATCAACGGATTAGGTAGCTAGATAGAGCGCCTTAGTCCGCCGGTCCAACCTGAATCTGAAGCAGCCGCGCCACCGTGCGACTTCGACGTGAGTCCGTTGGTCTAATTCGACCGCCGCTCGTGAGTTTGCCAGCGTTGGCCGGCGTTTGCACCGGCTTGCCCCGTTTGTCTTCAAAGGTTGGCAGTTCCGGACGACGGCGTCCGCAATGCGCTCAGGTGTATTGTGGTGGCGTGCGGTCTAGTGGGCGGCTTGGGGCCAAACAGGTGTAAGACGGGGGAACAGGGCGCCGAGGTCCCTGCCGACGCCTTTCTCCTGAGCGATCTGGTAAAGACGGAAGGCCGGCAGTGTATCCTGGGCGGCCGTGCCGACCGTCTTCAGTAGCGTAACCTCGTCGGGGCCCTGTCGGCCCGGCCGGACGCCTCCCACGACGTCTTCTAGCGCGTCGATCTCATCCCAGGTCGTGATCCCCTTCTCTACCTGGCGGGTGATGTCCCAGGACTCCTCGGGGAACGTCTTCTTCGCATCGACCACCACTCGGTCGGCGCGCCGCACGACCTCATCGTCCAACTCGGCCCGCCCAGCGATCGAGCTGACATGCATGCCCGGACTGAGCCACTCGCCCAGCAGTACAGGCGGGCGGTTCGGGCCGGTGACGCCACTCCCGCCGATAACGATGTCAGCCCCGTCCACGGCCTTCTGCGCGGAATCTACGCCGACGATGTCTATGCCTTCGCCTTTAAACCGCCGCACGAACGCGTCCCGGTGCTCCTCGGTCGGGCTGAAGACCTTGCACTCGCTGATTTCGAAGAGTGTCGAGTGCGCCGCCAGGCTGGCCGACGCCTGGTTGCCCGAGCCAATGACGCCGAATTTGTGCGAGTCGGATCGGGCGAGGTACTTCGATGCGATGGCGGCGACTGCCCCGGTACGACGGTCCCTGAGCGTCTGGGCATCGATCATCATCAACTCCGACTGCTCGTCCCAGAGAATGAGCATGGGGCTCGGCGACAGGGTGCGCAGGGTGGTGATGCCGTAGGGGCGAAGGTAGGCGATCATGAACGCAGGGCTGCCTGGTGGAAGCCCCGGCATGATGGTGCCCTCTGGGAGCGGCTCGCGCAGAAACTTGAAGCGAGGCATCTCCTCCGCCTGACCCTGCGCCTGCAGCTTGAGCACCTCCTCGCACGCCTCAATGCACAGCTCGAAGCTGAGCAGCTTACCCACGTCATCCCGGTTCAGGTAGAGCATGATGTCCCCTCACAATGCGCGGCGGAACACCGATGGTGCTCCGCCGCGGCAATCACAGATGTCGCTCGGACCTTTAAGCTCGGGCGGCCCGGCTACTCGCCCTCGCAGACGACCGTCGTGTCGAAGGCGCCACCCAGGGGTTGGGGTCCCTCGACCGAGAGGTACTTGAGCCGCGTGGTGCCGGTGTTCCCCATGCCGTGCCACTGGCCCGGCAGGGCGTGGCAGACGTCGCCGGCCTTGACGGGATGCACCTCGTCGAGGTCCGGGCCGCCGTAGAACTCGCCCTCTCCTTCGAGGATGACCCAGATCGTCTCGGCGTGGACGTGGTGGTGCAGGTACTTGCGGTTGCCCGGCTCGATGTAGGCGCACTGGATCAGGTGGACGCTGGGCACCTCTCGCCTATCGACCAGGTTGTTGCCCATGATCTGGCCGATGCCGGGCGTACGGAAGGCCACCGGGGGTTTTGTGCCGCCCTTGAGCGCCACCGGCCGGAACTTGTCTTCCTTCTTGTACTCCTCCTCGATGTTGAAGGTGCGTACGGTCTTCTTGTCGCGCCACTCATCTGCCCGCTTGTGTTCGTCGGGCTCGAACTCCGTGGGCGTGAACGGTGGACGGGACTGCTGCTGGACCATGTCTATCCTCCTCTATGCGCGTGTACTGCTTCCAAGCCGGACCCGCTGATAACGCCTCAGATTGAATCCAGACCTTGAGACTCCATGTGGGCGACGATGTCTGCCTTGAGCGATGAGACATGACGGCGCACGATCTCCTCGGCCCGTCCGTCTCTCTGCCGCAACGCCTCGACCAGTTCAGCGTGCTCGTCCTGAGCCTTCTCGGGACGGCCCGGCAGGTTGAACTGGTGCTCCACCGTGGCAAACCGCACCCGCTGCACCCAGATCCGTATCTCACCCAGCAATCGCAGCAGCCGTTGGTTGTTTGCGGCCTGGGCGACGCAGTCATGCAAAGCCACGTCGGCGGCGTTGAACGTCGGGTAGTCGTTCCGGTCGATCCCTCGTTTCCCCTGCTGAAGATGATCTTCCAGGTGCGCGAAGTCTTCGGGTGTCATGCGCGCCTGGGCCAGCCGCGTGACCTCCGCCTCCAGCGCCTCACGCACTTCGAAGATCTCCTCGACATCCCGAATGGTCAGGCGGACGACGCGCGCGCCGCGGCGCGGCAGCAGCTCGACGAAACCCTCTGATGCCAACCGCACCATGGCGTCGTGTACCGGCGTCGTGCTGACACCGAGTTGCCGCGCCAGGTCCGACTCCGTGAGCAGGCTTCCGCCGCCAAACTGCGCGTTGCGAAGCGCCGTCCTCAGCTGCTCGTACGCCAGCTGAGATTGGGAGGGAGGCCGCTCGATGGCAGCCAGAGTGACCAGAGGTGCGCTCATAGACGCTCCAATCTTAAGTCTTAGATCTCAGACGATACGCTATCAGGAGAAGCTCCTGCCAGGCAATGGAATCAAGCATTCTTTCCTTCGATGCTTAGGATTCTTCGTGGCAATGTCAGGACCGGTGGCGCAGACGCTGGCGGGTCGGCTCCCGGCGAGGAGTCAGCGCAGGAGCCGGTCCGCCGTGCCGTGATAGATGGCGTCCTTCTCCGCGCCGGTCAGGTCTTGACGTTCGATTGACTCGATCATGGGCTCATACCCACGCGCGAATGGATAATCCGTGCCGAACACGATCTGCGAAGCGCCGACCGTCTGTAGCGCCGCGCTCCAGAGGTTCTGCGCCGGCGTGACCGTGTCGTAGTACAGCCTCGTCAGGTAGTCGTGGATCGGCTTCGGCGTCTCGCGCCGCTTGCCGGCTGAGCCCATCGGGCCGGCCCCGCCACCGCCAATTCGGTCCCACGCGGCCAGCACGAACGCGCCCATGTGCGGCACGATCAGGTTGATGTCCGGGTTCTCCTCGAACACGCCGCTGTTCGCCAGCTTCAGCGTTGCCACGGCGCCGTCGTATATGAAGCCCGCGCCGGTGGCAATGTCCCAGTCCACGGTCTCTTCGTAAGCGGGGGGCGTTACCGGGTGGAGAAGCACGGTGACTTTCAGCCGGTTCATCTCGCGATACAACGGCCGAAACCGCTCGTCGTCCAGGCCGACGCCGCGTACGTTCGCGCCCAGCATGACTCCGTGCATTCCCAGGTCATTGATCGTGCGGTCGAGCTCCTTCAAGGCCGCGTCGACGTGCGGTAGCGGCAGACAGGGCATGCCCTTGAAGCGCTCGGGGTACCTGGCGCAGAGCTCGGCGATGTGGTCGTTTGTGATGCGGGCCGCTTCGACGGCATCGCTTTCCTTTTCGAAGTAGGCCTGGGGGATCGGGAGAGACAAAGCCTGCACCTGGACGCCAGCGCGGTCCATGACTTCGAGATGCGCGGCAACGTCCCACATGGCGGGGTTCGTCGAGATCCGGTTATCCAGAAGGAAGGCTGCATGCCGTCCCCAAGGGGTGGAGTCGTTGTGGACGATGTCGCGAATGAACTCGAGGTAACGCTCGGGATAAATATGGGCGTGCACATCCACGATTCCTGAGGGCATAGTTACTCGCTCCCCGCATTAATCACAAAGAGATCGCCGCTAAGGATCGAAGGCCGACGTTTCCTGGCAGCGGCTCATTAATCTGCTCTGGGACGGGAGTTTGCCGAGAGCGGCGGCCCCAGACCAGGCGCGTGCTCTAAACGCCCCCCGGGTGCGAAGTCCTCGATGCTGAGGTGCTCGGCCCCCGCCTCCAGGCGCATGCCGTGTGCGATCGTGTTGAACGACAGGGAATGCATCGTCATCGCCGTCGCCTCGACGATCCCCCGGTCATCGAGACCGCAGGAATGTCGCAGTATCTGCGTCTGATAGGCGATCCAGTACGGGCTCTGCCTGAAGAGCGCGACGGCGAAGGCCGCGCAGTTCTTCACCAGCTCATCGAGGACTCCGGGTCCGAAGATGAGCCGGTTCTTCCGCCATGCAGCCTCCAGGAAACGAGGGTGGTGCGCGAAGGCACGCCATATGTTCGGCGCTCTGTCCACGTTCAGCGCCGAGCCCGCCCACTCGCGGATCTCCGCCAGAGTAGCCGCCGCGTCCGGCGCGGAGGCTTCATCGAGGAGCTCCACCGAGGCGATGGCGGGCGCAACCTCATTGGGGATGTCAGGCTCCAGCCGGAACGCCGCGGCTGCTGCCGTCAAGCTCGCCATGTGCTCGGCGATCGCCGCCAGCTCGACTACGGCGCGGTCACTGTTGGTAAGCCGCATCACGGCGGCTGAGTGGGCAGTAAGTCAATAATTGCAGTGGTTCGTCATCGATACGGCTGTGTGTATTGCCTCCTTGGCGAGCCGCGGCAGTTTACCCTGCAGCATGTAAGCCATGCCTGTCTCCGCGTGGTTGGCTTCCAGCCAGGCAGGCCAGTGGGTCTGCACACCGAAGATCGAGGGGTTCAGAAGCTGCTCGGGAGATTGCCCCGTGCGTTTCGCCATACGTTCCAGGATGGCGCGGTCATCTTCGGAGAAGTCGGACAGTTTGGGAGTTCGGAGAGTAGTCATGGACGATCCTCTTGTCTAGTTCTAACTCTTGCACCTGGCACCACTCTGGCCGCGTTGGGCTTTCTCTGCCCTCTCCTCCCTTTTGTGGGCGAAAGGGAGTCACAGCCAGTATAGCCAGCGCTTTTAAGGAACGGCACTTCTGCCAATCGCTTGGACGCAATCCGGGGCCTTCGATCCGCACCTCAATCTCGACCGTTTCAATCTGGGGGTGGCGTGTTCCCCCTCCCGCCCTTGTTCACGACGAAGAACTCGCCGCGCTGTATGAAGTCCGTGACCAGCGCTACCCATTTCGTGGTCGCGGCAATCGGCAGTTCGTGCGCGGCGCCGTAGACAAAGATGCGCAGCGCATGCGGGATGTGCTCCTGGTAGAGTTTCGAGTTCTCCGGCGGCACCATCCGGTCCTCGGTGCCCCAGATGACCAGCACCGGCGCCTTGATTTCTCCGAGCCTCTCCCGAAGCTTATCGTTCGAGCCGGCGAAGTGCTGCGTGTTGAACGCGGCGTTGCGCCGGATGCGGGCCTGCTCCTGGTCGTCAGGCGGCGAGGACCAGGAAGGCCGATCGCCGTACAAGATGCGGTCCAGTTCCTCCGGCCCGCGGGCGGGAGGCCCCGCGGACGCGGGCCTGTGGGCGAAGGCTGCCGGAGCGGAGAGGACGAGGCTCGCCACGAGGTCGGGATAGAGGACGGCGAGCCAGAGGCCCACGGCGCCGCCTGCCGATTGCGCGACGACGTGGGCGGACCTGCCGGCCATCTTATTAACGAAGGCAGCGACCGCCTCCGCGGCGTCCCTCGGCGTTTCGTAGCGTCCGGCAGGCGATTCGTCAAAGCCCGGCCGCGACGGCAAGAGCACGCGGAAGCTCCGTCCTAATTCGGCGACGAAGGTCGCGCCGGCGGGAGGGCGGCCGCCGGCGCCGTGGAGGTATACCAGGGGCTCGCCCGTCCCTGTCTCGAGGTAGGCGATGCTTCCTCCATCGATATCTACTGTGGCGATGGGCAGGACAGCCATCCTAGAGGTTCCTCAGGGCCGGCATGACTTCGCGCGCGAACAGCGTCATCGCCTGCTGCTTCGCTTCAGCTGACCCCATGGGAGCGGCGAACGACACCTCGATCACGCCGCAGCCGATCTCCTCGCGCAGCCTGGCGACCTGCTCGATGACGCTTGTGGGACCGCCGCAGAGCAGGGTGCCCAGCCGCACGGCGTCCTCCAGTCCGTGAGGCGCCCCTTCTCCCAGGTTCTGGAATCGCTGTGTCAGGTTGGCGTCTCGCTGACCGAAGAAGCCGGAGGCGGCCACCAACCGGTTCGCGTTCATGATGCCGGCGCCGACCCCGGCGGCGCCCCTGCCCGCGGACTGCTGGCTCATGTCCGTGAATGCCTTTTCGTCGCTCTCGGCCACGTATGCGTTGAGCCGGTAAAGCACGTCCTCCGGTTGCGGCGTCCAGCCGAACTGCTCCGCCTTCGCACGATAGAAGCGCGCGGCCTCGGTAGCCAGTGGGAGGTTGGTGAAGGCAAGCCCCAGGGCGGTCCGCTTGCGGGCGGCGAACTCGCCGGAGTCCTTGCTGGAGCCCGAGGCAATGATCGGCGGCGCAGGCTGCTGGACCGGCCGCGGCCAAATCGAGACGTTGCGGAAGCTGTAGTGCTCCCCCTCCCAGCCGAACGGCTGGGTGTCCGTCCAGGCGCGGTAGATGAGGTCCCATGCCTCCTCAAAGCGCGAACGCGACTGCGCCGGGTCGACGTTGTAGACGAGGTACTCGTAGGGCGCGCCGCGCAGGAGGGCGACGATGACACGACCGTCCGTGAGGTTGTCCAGCATCGCGATCTCTTCCGCGACACGTACAGGGTTGGAAAGCGGCAGCAAGGGCCCGAGGATGGCAAGCTTCGCTCTCTGCACGCGTTGGCTCAACGCGGCGGCAAGGACATTGATGCTGGGAGCGAGGGAGTTGGGCGAGTAGTGATGCTCCGCCAGCGATACCCAGTCGAAGCCGAGCTCGTCCGCCAACTCGTAGTCGGAGAAGCAGGCGTCGCGGGCGCGCAGCGCCTGCTCCGGGTCAAACTGCTCGTTTGGGACCGGCCAGGTGGCTACAGGGTTGCGAAGTGCGCCGTAAGACATGGAGCCGAAAAAGCAAAACTTCACCGCGCCTCTCCTCCTTGGGCGACCGCAGCCGCCACGTCCGATCAGCCGAACGCCGACTCGGGCTCGAGGCCAAACGCCCAGCGTGCATACGCGAGGCCCCTCGGGTCCCAGTTGCAGGCGTGAGTGGAGATGGCGTGGATGTCGCGCCCCGCCCGGTGGATCGGGTTGTTGACATCGATGGCATGCGCGCCGACCGCGGGTAGCAGGCGATCGACTGCTTGCACGCATAGCTTCGTGGCGTAACCCAGGTCGCGCTCCCATCTGGCCAGCTGCTCTGGGGTCATCTCGCCTTCGGAGTGGCCGATTGTCACCATCTCATTCATGTCGGCGCGCATCAAAGACAGGGCCGCGTCGACCTCAGCCGATGACTCGGCCAGGCGCATCTGACGACCCACTGTAGGCGGTCCCGGTCTTGCGTTCATCTGGCTGACATATTCCTCGACGGCGCCCCGGGCCACACCCAGCGCGGGGCTCGAGGTGTTGATAAAGAAGAAGGGTATGAACGGGATTCGGTAGATGTAGGACTCGTGTAGTGAGGCACCCGGTCTGGCCCCCCACCCCGAGGTCCAAGCCTCCGGCACGAACGCGTCCTTGACGTCGACGTCCTTGCTGCCCGTCCCTGCCAGGCCCATCGGGTGCCAGGAGTCGTGATCGATCTCGAAGTCGCGCTTGTGTACCAGGCACCAGGGCGCCCGCCTCTGTTCACCCTCCAGCGGCCCGCTGAGGAGGATCCACTCCGCGAAGTCGCAGCCGCTGGAGAACTGCCATCGGCCGTTGAGCAGGTAACCGCCCTCAACGCGCCTGATCTTCCCGGTCGAAGGCGACACCGCGGTGGTCATGAGCGTGTCGGGGCCCGTGCTCCAGACTGCTTCCTGGGCGGGCTCCGGCATCATGCCGAGCAGCCAGGCGTGGCAGGTGACGACCGAGAACACCCATGCGCTGGAACCGCAGGCGCGACCGATCTGGTTGCATAGCTCGACCTGCGTGAGCCCGTAGTCCAGCTCGAGGCCGCCGTAGCGCCTGGGCACAAAGACGCGAAGGAAGCCTGCTTCCTTGAATTCGTCGATCGTCTCCTGGGGCAGGCGGCCCTCGGCTTCGGCGCGGGCGGCCCGTTGCTTCAACGCCGGAAGCATGTCTTCGGCTCGATCGGCGAGTTCGGCGATGGTTGGTGTTTTCATCTGGTTCCTCACGTATGCCGGGCTCGCCAGAGTTAGGTGAGCAGCGACGAAGCGACGCTCATGGCCACAGCTGCCGCGTAGCCAGGCGGGCTCCTTCCGCCAGCGCGCCAAACTTGGCCCAGACGACGGTCGGGTGGATGTCGGGCTGGCCGCCGCCGCCCGCTGCGAAGCCGCAGTCCGCGCCTGCGATGACGTTCTCACGCCCGGCGATCCTGGCGTATCGGCAGATGCGTTCGGTGACAAGCTCCGGATGCTCCACAAGGTTGGTGGTGTGTGAGATAACGCCGGGGATCAGCACCTGCCCATCGCGGAGCTTGACGTCCTCCCAGAGGTGATACTCGTGCTCGTGCCGCGGGTTCGATGCCTCGAATGAGTAGGCGCCGGCATTTATCGTCACCAGGATGTCAATCATGTGCTTCAGCTCGATGTCGTAAACGCGCGGGCCGATGTCGATGCCGTAGCAGGTATGAAAGCGCACGCGGTCGAGGGGGATGTCGCGCAAAGAATAGTTGGTGATTTCGGCCGAGCGCTGCGCCCAGGCTCGTGCCTCCTCGATGCTCTTGTCTGGGTGCATCGTCCAGTACATGATCATGCGCGGCTCGTCGACTTGTAGCGTCAGGCCGGCGTCGATGATGGCGCAGTACTCCTCGTACATCGCGTCGGCTAGCGCCTGGTGGTACTCCTCGTCACTCTTGTAGAACTCGTTGGGGCGGGTCGCGGCGATGTAGGCGGCGCCGAGCGATGGCATGAACAACTCTTCGTGGGGGAGCCCTTCTGCCGCTGCCTTGAGTCGTCCGATGTCCCTGGTGACGGCCGAGTGGCCTTTGTACTTCACTGGCCCTACACAGGTCACGATGCCACCGAAGCCGCCGCCGGTGGTCCCGCCGCCGGCAGGGGCGCCCTGCGGCGCGTTGCGGGCGTAGAACTCGGGGAAGGCGGCCGCTTCGCGCGTCCCCGCCCAGGGGCCGCGGCCCGCCAGGGTTGAAGGCCGCAGCTCGAAACCCTCCAGTCGCGAGTTGACGTAGCCGTTGAAGCTGAGCTTGCCCTGCTCGCCATCGTCGATGATGTCGATTCCGGCTTCTGCCTGCTTCTTGACTACCTCGCGCACAGCCTCGTCAATTTCGCGCTCCAGTTCGGCCGCGTCGTGCTCTTGCCCGCTTTCGCGCGCCCGGATCATCGCCGAGAGGTCGGGACTGCGGGCCAGGCTACCGACATGAGTCGTGAGGATGCGTTCCGTACTTCTGTTCACGCCTTTTCCCAACTAGGCCCACCGCAAAGCGGGCTGTCCACAAGAGGGGGAAGCCCGCTAGGCGATCGGCGGCTTGCTGGGGTCGAGGAACCACCGCGCGTAGTTCTGGTACGCCTGAGCGTAGACGTTGATGTTCCGCATCGCCGGCCAGTATGCGGTGAATGTAGTGGCTGCCCCCATGCGCGGGAAGACCTGCTTCTCGGCCTCGTAGCGCTGGAACTCCCAGGTCAGCTCCTTGCGCTTCTCAATGTCGAACTCGGCGATCGACTTTTCGATCAGGTCCGTCATCTTGTCGTCCGTGAGCCCTACTTGACCTCCCGATGGGTGATAGTAGGTGAAGAGGTACTGCGTGGGGTCCATCGGCTGGTTGGCGTAGTAGTGAGCGAGGCCGTCGAACTCTGCTTTGCCGCCCTGATATTTCGGGATGAATTCCACCACGCGGTCGTGAGGCGCGAACTCCCCCTTGAAGAGGCCGCTGTTGTTTACCTGCCCGGCGACCACCTCGTTCATGCGTTGCCACAGGGCGTTGATGCCTGGTTGTGGGTGGTGAATCTTGAAGGAGACTCCCTCAGGGAAGCCGGCTGCCTCCACCAGGCGTTTTGCCTCCGCGAGATCGAACTGGAAGTATTTGGCGTTTGGACCAATCTCGGACTCATCCCTGGCGTTCAAGAACCAGCTTTGCCAGTGGTTGGCCTGGATGCCACTCTCGTAGGCGGTGCCAACCGGGAAGCCCTCAGCTTCGAAGGCAGAGATGTTGTAGAAAGCGTCGAGGATAGCCTCGCGGTCCCAGGTCATCACGTAGGCCTGGCGCAGGCGCTCGTCCACGAACGGACCCTGCCTCCCAGGTATCACGTGCCAAAGGATGCTCGTCATGACCGGCGTCGGGGTGATCTGGATGTCGGGGATGTCGCGCTTGGTTGGCAGGAGGTCCTCCGCGTTGACGTCGTACTGGTAGATGGCTCCGGTCCGGAATTGGGCCAGGCCGGCGGCGTACTCGCCGAGGATCGGCGCCTCCATCGTATCCATGTAGGGGAGGCCTTCGTGGGGATATCCCGGGTTCGCCTTCCAGACGGATCTCACAGAGGGCTCGTATTCGTCCATGTACCACGGCCCGGTGCCCAGCACACTCCGCGACGGGTCATGGACCGCGGGATCGGTGGATTCCTTGGGAACGATCCAAAGGCCGCCCAGGAAGTTCAGGCCAAACATACTGAGCGTGGGCGCAAAGGGAAACGCCAGGTCGACCCGGACCGTCTTGGAATCGATTGCGGTGGCGGAGGTTATCGGTGCCGCGGGGCTAAACGAGTTAAAGAATTCGAACCGACGGTTGCTGACCTCGGAATGGCGCTGGAGCGTGACCACGATGTCCTCAGCGTCGACCGTGCGGCCGTTAACGGGCGCGAGGGGCGGCCAGCCCGCGTTTTCCTTGATCTTGAAGGTCACCGAGAGCCTGTCGGGCGCCATCTCCCAGGACTCGGCGACATCCCCCTCGACCTCACCTTGCGGCGGCCCGAGCACACCCTCGACCTCCTTGAGGAGGCCGGAGTAGGCGCGGAAGGTTGTCGCGGCGTTGCCGCCGATGCTTTGCGGCTCAAAGGTGAAGAAGTCGGCGTCCTCAAAGTGCTTGAACACGCCGCCTTTGAGAGCCTGCGCCGACTCATCCTTCCCGGGCGTAAGAAGGCTGCTGACCTGGGGTTCCTGGGTCGCCGCCTGGCCGTTGCTCTCGGCGGTTGATCCGGGCGAGGTGGCGGGCGGTTTCTCGTCCTCGCCGCCACAGGCGGCGAGCAGGACGGCTCCCAGTCCGAGGGAGCCCATGCTTGCCAGGGAGCGGCGGCGGGTTAGGCGGCGGTTGGCGACGCGATGCCAGTAGTTCATCGGTGACCTCCAACTTATACTTATACGAACTAGTGTCTGAAAGTTAAATGATGTAGCATTAAATGATGAACCTCAGTATTAGGCTGACGTTCTCCAATTACCAATTCTTTTTATGTATGTCTCGCATCTATCGAGCGCATGATTGGCACCGCGGTTGAAGCACGAGAGGGGAAGTCTCGACGTGGACGAGATGAATCAGGTCCGCGAGCCCCTCGGGACGCCGGATGACATCGCGCTGAAGTATCAGGCGGTCTGTCAGTGGGCCGACCTTCCTGCCCTGCAAGTAAACCTCTGGATCGTCGAGGCGTACCGGAGTCTGGTTGCGGGACTGCATCGAGTCCTCGATTCAGTCGAACCGGGGATGTCTGCTCCTCGCTTTCTGGCGCTCCGAGACCTCTATCTGACACCCGGTCACCGTCTTACTCAGGGCGACATTCAGCGCCGGGGTAAGACCACATCCGGCAGCGTTACGCGACTCGTGGATTCCCTCGAGCAGGAGGGACTCATCGTGCGCCGGCCGAACCTCACGGACCGCAGGACGAACTACGTTGAGCTGACACCGAGGGGCGTAGAGCTCTGCCACCGGCTGATCCCCGCCGTGGCGCGCTATTCAGTGGACGTTTGCACAGAGATGGACGAAGCCGACCGACAGCGCTTCGTGAACTTGCTCAAAGCCCTGAGCAGCGGCGCTGAGCAATCCGCAGCTCAATCTGCGGCCTCGCAGGATTATGATTGGGACTGACCTCACCCGCTGCCGGGCGATGCAGCGGCCTACTGGTCATCTGCGAAGCCAAGTACTCCCGCGGCGTTCCTGTGCAGTATTCGCTCGATGTCGACCGATGAGAGGCCGGAACCGTTGATGTAGTCGAAGGTCTGCTTGTAAGACTCGAAGCTCAGCAGCACCGGATAGTCACTCCCCGTCACCAGATGCTCCGCACCGAAGGCTTCAACGGCGCAGTGCAGCGCGGCTAAAGAACCGTGGCCCACCGTGTCGTAGTAGAAGCGCCGCGCCGTCACGCTCGGCTTTTCCGTTAGGTCGGGGTGCTGCTGTGGCGCCTGGTTGTCGAGCCGTGCAAGGAGCATCGGGATGATACCGCCGAGATGAGGCACGATCATCTTGATGTTGGGGTAGCGCGAGAGCGTCTTACGAGCAATGTGGTGGAGGACAATCGCACTGTCCTCGAGCGAAGCACCCACGGAGACAGTGAAGCCGTAGTCGGTAATCATCGGTGAGCAAATGCCGTTCTGTACCGGGTGGTAGAAGACCGTCGTGCCCCGACGGTTCATCTCCTCGTACAACGGCTCGAACTCCTCTTCGGCGGTTGACCGGTCAAACACGGAGCAGTTCATGGCCACGCCCGCCATACCCAGTTCGTCAAGGCCCCGAGCCATCTCCTTGAGAGAGGGGTCGACGTGCGGCAGGGGCAGCGAAACGAAGCCTGCGAAGCGGTGAGGATGCTTCGTAACCAGCTCGGCGTAGCAGTCGTTTAGAACCTTGGCAGCCTCCGCGCCCTTAGAGGCATCCTCCAGGTATGGCCCCTGCATCGGTGAAAGGACCTGGCGGATGACATCCGCTGCATCCATCATCTCCAGCCGCTTCACAGTCTCCTGCAGTTGGCCTGCACCTGGCGGTATTCGTGGCGGACGCTCGCTAAGCGCGGCGAGCCTTTTCACGTACTCTGGAGGCAGGTAGTGGGCGTGGACGTCCGTGATCATGGGCCGGTCCGAGCCGCCTGGGGCACCGGCATCTGGAATACGCCTTCTTTCGCCTTGAAGCGATAGTCCGCATCCTCAAAGACCTTCGGGCCGATCGTGTTTCTCAGCACGCCGACGCCCTCGATCTCCATCTCGACCACGTCGCCCGGCTGAAGGTATCGTGCCGGCTTGCCGAGGTCCCGGATCGCCTCGCCTATCGAGCCGCCCGTGACCGTGCCGCTACCGAGGACATCGCCGGGGACGATGCGGCTGTCGCGGCTGGCGCGCTCGATCATGGCTCCCCAGCTGTGATAGGCGATGCCGGTGTCGTTCGCCATCCACTCGACGCCGTTGACCCTGACGCTGCAGCGGGTGTGCAGACGGCCGTCATGGACCGTCAGCTCGTCCGGCGTCACCAGCATTGGGCCGAGCGACGTGGCCGCGTCCTTGCCCTTGGCCGGACCGAGGCCAACGGCCTGCTCGTCGCGCTGCAAGTCACGACAGCTCCAGTCATTGAAGATGGTGAAGCCGGCCACGTAGTCCAGCCAGTCGGCGTCGCGTACGTTGCTGCCTTCCTTGCCGATGACCAGCCCGACCTCCAGCTCGTAATCGAGCACAGCGGCGGCGGACGGGTAGGGGACGGAGTCTCCGGGGCCGAAAATGCGTAGCGGGTTGGAGAAATAGAAGATGGGCAGGCGGTACCAGGCTTCGGCCTGCTGCCGCGTACCGCCTCCGGTTGCGTGGCCCTCGTAGACCATGAAGTCGCGCACGGTGGGCGGCTGCAGGATTGGAGCGCGGAGCCGGACCTGATTCAGAGGCGTGCCCTTCCCGGCCGGCGAGGCCGCACGAAGGCGGTCAAGGGGGTTGTCCGGCAGCTCGAGGAGTGCGCGTAAGTCGCGTAGGCCGGCGCTCACGCCCAGCAGGTCTGCGGCGTCGTGGACGCTATCGCCGACGACCAAGCCGGCCGCGGGTCCGTTGCCTGTGTCGTATGTCACGAGTCTCATCCGGGGTCCTCCTGGCCGACGCGCTAGCGCTGCACTATGTGCTTGTAGATATTGCTGACGTTCATGCCGTTCAGCCGATCGCTTATCGCAAACAGCCGTTGGCCGATGGGATACGGGTCCAGGCTCGGCACGTCCAGCGGCTGGGCCAGCGCCTCTTCTTCCGTCATGCCGCGCCGCACGAAGTCCTCCACCGTACCGAGCCAGTTCTGGATGATCTGTGTCTGCTCAGACAGATAGCGTTTGTCGCAGGTCTCGCCGTGGCCGGGAGCGATGACGTCCACGTCCATCGCCTCCATCGCCTTGAGCGCATCCAGCCACTCCCAGGGGTCGGCCTCCTGGATGAAGGTTTTACACTTGTAGAAGATGTTGTCGCCGGTGAAGACCACGCCCTCCTCCGGCACCAGGATCGCGGTTTGCGGCTTGGTGTGGCCCGGGAGATGCGTGATCTCAAAGGTGTGATTGCCGACCTTGAGCGTGAGCTCCTTGTCGAAGGTCCGCGTGGGCGGGTTGGGCGGGTAGTCCGGGTGGTTGACCAGCCAGACGCTGTCGGGATCGGTCTCCTTCAGCCGTTCGAGGCGTTCGCCGGAGGTCATCTGCGGAATCGCATCCTCGTAGCGCTTCTTGAGTCCTTCCTGACCGACGACCTCGACGCCGGGAAAGTAGGCATTGCCGCTAATGTGGTCGCCGTGCGGTTCAGTGTTGATCAAGTACCGGATCGGACCGTGCTCGAGGATCGTCTCGCGCCAGCGCAGCGCATCGATTGGTTCCTGAGGGGTATCGATCATGACCACGCCGTCGTTGGTGACGACGAAGCTGGGGTTACAGCCCCAGAAGTAGACCTCGGTGTAGGCGTTCTTGCCGACGCGTCGCATGTGATCCCTCCTACTTCGCCCAGAGTCGCTTCGAGGCGAGCTGCGCCCCTTGGACCATCGCCCTTAACTTCTCCCACATCGGCTCAGAGTGGACACGGGGCAGAAAGCCGGCGAAGGTACCGAAGCCGCAGTCTGGCGCCGCGATGACGTTTTCGCGGCCCACGATGTTGGCGTAGCGGATGATGCGCTGGGCGACCAGCTCCGGGGGCTCTATGAACAGGCTGACCGAGTCGATGACGCCAGGGATGAGGATCTTCCCGTCCGGGAGCTTGACGTCCTCCCAGACCTCATACTCGTGCTCATGGCGCGGATTGGCTGCCTCAATCGTGTAGGCCTGCGCTTTGACCTGGAGAACGATGTCGACGATGTCCTTGAGGGGCACGTCCCGATGGTGCGTCCCGTAAGTGTTGCCCCAGCAGATGTGAAAGCGGATGCGATCCTCAGGGATGTTTTGAAGAGCGTGGTTAAGCGCCTCGACACGAAGGGCCAGGTGCTTCCTGTAGTCCTCGAAAGGAATCTGCCACAGCTGGCGGTTGCGCATCATCGGCACGTCCGGGGCGTCCAGCTGGAGCAGGAAGCCGGCGTTGACGATGGCCTCGTACTCCAGCTTCATCGCGTCGGCCAGCGCATAGAGATACTCGCTATCGGACTTGTAGTGGGCGCTGCGGATCATGAAGATGACCTGCCCCACGGCCACGGATGGCATGAACGCCTCTTCGTACTGCAGTCCCGTCAGCGCCTCCTTGAGGTTGGCGAGGTCCGTCTCCAGTTCCCCGCGCTCGTCTTTCCAGCCGATGGGGCCGATGTTGCGCGGCAGCGTGCCGATCTGCGCCGCGACCGGTGAGCGGCCGGGGGGCGGCGCAGCAGTCGCGGCGGTGGCTGAGCCGCTGCCCAGGCCGACGCCGCCGATGGGTCCGGCGCGCCCATAGCGACGCGAGATTTCGGCAAACTCGGGAAAGTCGTCAGGCGGACCGGGCCAGGGTTCCGATTCGACCGCCTCGAATCCGGAGAGGCGGTCCTTCATGTAGTTCGTGAAGCTGCCCTTGCTAATCTCGCCGTCCGCGACGATGTCGATGCCGACCTCGACCTGCTTCTTGACGACGGCCGCGACCTCTTCTTTCACACGCCGCGCCAGCAGGTCTTTATCGTACGGCTCGCCGGCGTCCTTGGCCAGGAGCATCTCGCGAATGTCGGGCGGCCGTGGCAGGCTGCCCACGTGAGTGGTAAGGATTCGATCGGTGCTCCGCTTCATTTCGAGTTACGCCTCTTTGCTTGTTTCAAGGTCCGCCGGTGCGCCCGTTCCCGGGCTGGAGCCCTGCCGGCCGTTCGCCGCTGGCGGTTGACCCGGCCCGGGCGGCGCCATGTTCCGCAAATACTCCACGTCGACGGCCGGCATCTCGACGTCGAGCGTGGCGAGCACTCGGCGGGTCAGTTCGTTACCTCGATCGAACCAGCGCTGCATCCTGCTGCGCCAGAGGGCGAGGCCGCCGCTGGCGTGCATCTCAAAGGCGGACTCGCGGCCGTCGAGGCCGGACGAGACGTGGTCCCAGACGAGGTTGAGCAGCGCGGCCCGCTGCTGCGCCGTGTAGCCCCCGCCGCCAAAGGACTTCTCCAGGTACGCGGCCATCTCCGTGTCCTCGAAGTCAGCGTCTGTCGGCGTGATGACGAGAGAGGACCCCGGCAGGTCGCGCAAGATCTCAGCCATACGCTGACGGACGCTCAGTGTGTAGACGGTGGACGAGACCAGGTGTAGCGGGTTGGGATAGAGATAACCCGCCGTAGACGTCTGTGGTTCCAGGGTCGCGGCCGTGAGGCAGCTTCGCATCGTCTGGGCGTGGATCATCAGGTCGACCAGCCGCGCCACGATTGCCGGGCTCTCCCGCTGCCCCATGGCGTCAGCCACGGCCAGTGCAAGGCCCAGCGTGAAGTCGGCGCGAGCCAGGTAAGAGTGCTGGTGGTGCCACACCAGCCAGCAGAAGATGCGGTCACGCTGCTGCGTCTCTTCAGGCGGTGGCGGCTCGAAGCGGTAGGCGAAGACCTTCTCCCAGGGCACGAGTACGTCTTCCAGCCAGAGGTGCGCGTCGAGCTCGTCGTAGCGGCTGGACAGCGGCGACATGAACGGCGTTTGGTAGCGCGCGGCGGGGCGGCGCGCTACAACGCGGGCTCCGGGGCTGTTGACTGCCACGGCGATCATCGCCCGCTGATTCACGTCGGGCCGCTGCAGCCCGATGTAAACGTCGTGCGCGAAGGGCGTGCTGGTGTGCATCCCGGTCCGGCCCGAGACGACGAGTCCGGCATCGGTCTCTTTGACGATGCGCAGCGCCGAGTGCTCGCTCGGGTCGCGAAAGCGGTCGCCCAGGACCGCGGCCCCGCCCGTGAGAGTGAGAAAGAAGCCGTCGCGCTCCAGCGAATCGCGGTAGGCCTTGGCAACCGCGGGACGTCCTCCGCCCGCATCGCCGATGATCTCTGCGGCGTCCAGGATTCCCAGCGCAATCAGCGCGCCGTATGCGGGCGTGTGTGTCGCGTTGCCGGCGCTGACGATGGCCTGCGCGTAGATCGAGCGGCTCAGGCGGACCAGGTCCTCGGCTGTGCGCGGGATCCGTAGGCCGAGCGGCCGCCGGACGCCGTCCTCGTCGGGGTCGCAAAGGAGGTCATCGGCCCATTCGGGATCGGAGTGACGGTCGTACCAGAGGGCGTACTCGTCCACCAGCCCCTTGGTGGCCGGGTGCGCGGTGAGGTCCGGGACGTCTCCTTCGCCGAGGACCCAGACCTTGCGCCCGTCCCGCAGGCTGCTCTTGTACTCCGTCCCGGTCAGCACGATGCGCTCCTCACTAACTCTTGCTCACTTCCGCCTGGGATGACTCAATCATCGACCTCACGAGCGGCCCGGCAGTGCCCTCGTTCAGCATCCAACTGCACAGCGTGTGGGTGCGCCAACCGGCCGCCTCGAAGGGCTCGCTGGCCGCTATGGCCTCGGCAGCCTCGCGAGACGGCGCCACGATGAAGTACATGCCGCTGGCATCGATCAGCCTCTCGCCGGCCGGGGTGCTGTCGCGGTACTTCACCAGCGTCGAGGCGCGGCCGAAGTCGTCGAGCGGGCCGGCGGCCAGGAGGATGCCCTTGTCCTCCATCTCGAGCTGGAACTGCAGATGGCGGCGCATGATCTCGCGGCCTTCCTCGGACTCGGTGTCGTACTTCTCGGTCGGCCGCATAAAGATGGCATAGAGCTGCAACCGCGCCATGCGGGACATGATCTCGTCCATCGACATCTCGCGTGTCATCGCCTTTTCCTCCCGGCCTTAGGCCTGCATTTTCAGTAGCCGGCGGGCGTTGCCGTTGAGCATCTTTCCCTTGTCTTCTTCCGACAGCGGCACTGTCTCCATCCATCGCATGCCGGGCAGGTTCTCCACGAAGGGCCAGTCGACGGAGAACAGGACCCGGTCGATTCCCATCTGGAGGATGGTGCAGAGCAGCGCGGGTGTGGAGAAGAAGCCGCTGGTCGTGACGTAGAAGTGGTCGCAGAACGTCTTCTTGAACTCCATGGGCTTGCTGCCCTCGCGTTTGAACGCCTCGTCCATGCGGTCGAGCATGAAAGGCAGACCTTCGCCGAGGTGGCCGAGGATGATCTTCAGGTCAGGGAAGCGGTTGAATAGCCCGCTGAGCACCATGCGCATTGCCTGGTTCGCCGTGTCGATCGTGTAGCCCCAGGCTGCCGAGGTGAGCCACGGGAAGTCGGGGATGAAGTCTCCGTAGTATGCCTCCACGACGGCGGGATGGGGCGGGCCGGGATGGAGGTAAATCGGCACGTCCAGCGCCTGAGCGCGCTCGAAGATGGGATAGAACCGCTCATCGTCGTGGAACGCGCCCTGGCTGCGTCCGTGGATCATGGCGCCTTTGAAGCCGAGCTTCCTGACGCAGCGTTCCAGCTCTTCGGCAGCGGCCCCGGGGTGCGGCGTCGGCAGCGCCGCGAAGCCCGCGAAGCGCTCGGGATGCCTGGCGACGGCCTCGGCCAGCCGGTCGTTGGCGCCGATGGCCATCTCCACGGCCTTGTCCGGCTCCAGCTGTTGCACCGGTGACGGCGTATGCGACAGCACCTGCACGTCTATGCCCGCCGCATCCATGTCACGCAGCCGTACCTCGCCGAGATCCGGCAGGCGTTGGAAGATACCCGACGTAGGCGATCTGGCCTGGCCGCCGCCGTCTGGCCGTGGCGCACCGGCCTGCAGGAGCGGGTCGGCATAATGCTCTTCCAGGGCGATAACGAAGGGCTTGGTCGATTGAGTCACGCTGGACCTCGAGAGCTAAGTGCGACCGCGCAGTCGACTCAGGATGCTTCGCTTCATGACTCAACCCTTCATGATTCGGGGCGGGCGTAGCTATGGTTAGACCGGCGGCGCCACCCAAAGGCCCGTGTCGGGCTGACGCATCCGGGTCGAGGGCAGGTCTCCGGCCTGTGCCTGCCTGGCGGGTGGGTCCATCTGCGTGCCCGCAGGCCGGCCGGGCATCTGGGCCGTGCCCCACATGTCGGTCGGTGGATGCTCGCGCGGCGTCCAGGCGCTTTCGTCCGTGATCTGCTCAACTTCCGAGGTGTACTCGGAGACGTTGCCCTGGGGATCGAAGAAGTAATAGAAGGTGTTGTCGCCGGCCGAGTGCCTGCCGGGGCCCATCAGGATGCGCGCGCGCCCATCCTTCATCACACGCCCGGACCCGCGCATCATGTCGTCAATGCTGCCCACTTCGAACGCGACGTGGTTCAGCGTCGCGACTTCTCCGTCGGCGATTGCAAGGCTGTGGTGATTGGCGTTGCAGCGGTAGAAGCCCATGAAAGGGATCCAGTCCGAGAGCTTGAAACCCAGGCGTTCCGCGTAGAACGCCTCGACCTCCTTGCGGTTGGGTGAGTTCAGCACGACGTGGTTGAGGGTAACCGGTATTCCCTCGCGGGGTTCGACCTCTCGGAAAGACCTTTGCTCCACCCCAGCCGACACTTCTACGACGCGGCCGTCGGGGTCGAAGAAACGGAAGCCATAGCCGCCGCCCGGCGTTTGCAGCTGGCCGGGCTCGGACACGAAGCGAACTCCGGCTGCCGCGAGGTCGGCGGCGAGCTGGTCAATGTCTTCGGGGGAGTCGGCGCCCAACGCGATCAGGTCGAGGCGCTTCTCGTCCGCCTTCCGGATTCGGTAGACGTATTGCTCGGGAGAACCTTCCGCGGCGAGGAAAGCGATGTCCTTCTCGCCGTCCGTCCGCTTCAACCCCCAGACACCGCCATAGAAGTCAACCTGCTGTTCGAAGTCTGGTACGGCCACGTCTACGTGCCTGAGACTGCTTACTTTCGCCATGAGTATCCTCCGTCTAATGAGTGCTAATGAAACGGGTCGAGGGGCGGCAGGCCCAGGGCCGCTCGTCCGTACCCCTCCGCGATGGAATCCCAGTAGAGTGCCATCTGATGCGAGCCGGCGTGGATGTCACGGTGGAACCGCTGCAAGGCCTGCGACTCGTAGAGAGCATGGCCGCCGCTGGCCTCGAATAGCCGGTTCGCGGCCTGCAGGCAGAGCTTTGCCACATAGCCATAGTCGCGGCGAATCCTTGCCTGCTCGAGTTCGTTCGGCAGTTCACCACGCGAAGCCTGTTCCAGCACCTCTCGCGGCGTGGTCTTGACAATGCGCCTGGCGGCGTCGATTTCGGCCGAAGACTCAGCGATTCGCAATTGGATCGCAATTGAGTCGGCCGTGCGACCCGGACCGGTCTTGCCCTGAAGCTTCTCGATGAAAGCATCGAGCATGCCCTGGGCCATGCCTACCAGCGGGGAGCACAGCGTGAAGGGCAGCAGGCTCATCGTCGGCAACCGGTAGCTCGGCCGACCGTGGAGCTCGAACCCTGGGCTGTCGTAACCGGGGAGCATGAGTGCTGCGACGCGGTGAGCCGGGACAAACGCGTCCTTGATTTCGATGTCCTTGCTCCCCGTCCCGCGCAGGCCGGAGACGAACCACGTGTCCAGGATCTCGTAGTCTGAGCGCGGCACGAGGGCCATGCACGGGCCAGCCGGCCCCATCGCCCCGAGCATGGCCCAGCTGGCGCCATCGCTACCGCTGGAGAAATCCCAGTGCCCGTTAAGGCGGAAGCCGCCCTCCACGGGTTCGATTCTTCCCTGAATCGCAAAGGCGCTGGAGCCGAGCACGTCCGGCCCGGCCGCGAAGTACTCTTCCTGGGCCTCCAGCGGCCAGTGGCCGATCATCCAGTCGTGACTGGACCACACGGAGAAGCACCAGGCCGTGGAGCCGCAAGCGCGGCCGATCTCCATGTCGAGCTCGAAGTAGAGGTCCATGTCGGCGCCGTCATAGCCCCCGAAACGGCGCGGGTTGCCGACTCGAAGCAATCCGGCGGACCTGAGGTCGTCGATGGTCGCCTGCGGTATCTGGCGCAGCTTCTCAGCCTCTGACGCGCGTTCCTTGAGGACAGGCAGGAGGTCGGCGGCTCGATTCAGCAGGTCCTCCCTGCTGACGGTCTCGGCTTCGATGGCCATGGGGGCCCTCCAAATTCAACTTGCTCCCTGCGGCTAGGGTTGGAGTATATTGGCGCAATGAGCATCTACAAAATCGATATTTGCGATGCTTACCATGCACCTGCTTCATGGAGGCCTGGATGAACCTCGCTTCGGTCGATCTGAATCTACTGGTGGCTCTGGACGCGATTCTGGATGAGCGTCATGTGACGCGGGCGGGAGAACGGCTTGGTCTCACTCAGCCGACGATGAGCCATACCTTGGGGCGTCTGCGCCGGCTCTTTGACGATCAGCTCCTTATCAGGATCGGCCGAGGGTACGAGTTGACGCCACTAGCCAGGGATTTGAGACAGCCGGTACGTGACATCCTCAAGCAAATTGAACAGACCATAGAGTATCGTCCGAGCTTCGACCCGGCTGTCGACGAGCACGTCTTCACCATCACGGCTTCGGATTACGCCACCTACGTGGTATTTCAGCCCGCTCTGCGGCGAATGCAGGAGGTAGCTCCGGGCGTGCGGCTGGAGATTCACCCGTTGTGGACGGGGTGGATTCCGGCAGTCGAAGCTGGTGACGTCGACCTTGCCATTGTGCCGTCTGCGATCGGGCCAGACCTGCCCTCAGAGGAGCTCTTCGCGGACAAGTGGGTCGCCGTTGCCTGGTCTGGCAATGAGGAACTGGACGGGACGCTTTCTATGGAGCAGTATCTTAGCTTCCCGCACCTCGCTTACGGCTCCAGCCTCCAAGGTCTGGAAGGTGTCGGAATCCTGGACCGCGCGATCCTTGCGACGCATCCCGAAGCCCGAGTAGCGGTGCTCATGCAGAGTTTCTTCATGCTGCCTTTCATGTTGCCCGGGACTCGCTACATCGCAGTCGTGCACGAAAGGATGGCCCTGCAGGTCGCGCGCCAGGGCGACTTCAAGATCCTCCAGCTGGAATTCCCCACAGCCCGGATTACGGAGGCAATGTTCTGGCACCCCCGACTGACTTCGGATACTGCTCATCGCTGGCTTCGGACGTTCCTGCGGGAATCTACGGGAACCATAGACTGTTGATCATGCACGCAATCGATGTTAGGCATCCTTATAATCGATTTTTCAAATCATAGGAAGCTCCATATACTGCCGCTCATCGCGAGTTAATCGCAGGAGGAGTGGCAATGGACAGCTACTGGAACAAGGTCCTAATGAGGCGCATCTCCCGCCGGAGGGCGATGGTTGCCGGCGGCGGCTTCACCGCAGCCGCAGCGTTTCTCGCTGCTTGTGGCGGGGACGATGACGAACAAAGTGGTGGAACTAGCGGCTCGTCCTCATCGGGAGGAGGAGCAACAGGCGGCAGCACTCCGGCGGCGAGCGGAGGAGGCAGTTCGGGTTCCGCCAGCAGCGGTCTGCTAACGGAGCCGATCAACGAGACCAGCAGCGCAAAGAAGGGCGGAGTTCTAAAGTCTCGAAACAGCTTCGAGCCTTCCACTCTTGACCCGCAGCAGTTTCCCAACAACTTCCATTCCAACGCCACCTATAGCAATCTCTTCCGCATTGAGGACGGAGTCCTTTCGTATAGCACCGGAAACGTCATCGGTGACCTGGTCGAGTCCTGGGAGCTGTCTGGGGACAAACTGACAATCACAGCGAAGCTGAACCCAGATGCCCACTTCGCGCCAACCGCGCCTGTCAACGGAAGGGCCGTCGATGCCAACGACGTCGTAGCCAGCTGGCAACGGCACTCCGAGTCGAGCAATCAGCGATTCGATTTCGCGAATTCTGCAAACCCGGCGGCTCCCATCAAGTCGATCGAGGCCTCGGACGAACGCACCATCATCATTTCTCTCGCGGCGCCGAACGCAGTGGTGACCGCGCGCCTCGCTCGCGCCACCCCGGGCTCGATGTACGTCGTGCCGAAGGAAGCCTTAGACCCAGCAGTGCTGGACCTGAACCGAACATCCATCGGCAGCGGTCCGTACTACATGTCGGAATACGAGCCCTCGACTCGCATCGTCTTGACACGCAATCCGGGCTTCCACGACGAGGACTTTCCCTTAATCGAGACAATTGAGTACCCGACCGTCCCCGAATACGCGGCCTTCCTGGCTCAGTACAAAGCAGGCAATATTTACGAGGGCGGAGGCCTTCTTGCGGAAGACTTACTGCCGGCGAAGAAGGACAACTCCGAGATGGAGTTGATGGCGACTTATTTCTCCACTCTCGTCCCGAGGATCGGCTTTGGCATGGCGGAGGGATCGCCTTTCGTCGACGATCGCCTGCGCCAGGCCTGGGTTCTCGGTATGGACCGTGAGCTCTTCCTCACAACCGTCTTCAACAAGGACCGGTTCGCCGATGCAGGGCTCGACGTGGTCCTGGCTTACGAGAGTGGCCTCCAGGCCAACACCTTTGCGGGCTGGTTGATTGATCCGCTCAGCGCAGAGTTTGGTGAGAACTCCAAGTTCTTCACGCAGGACGTGGCTGAAGCGAAAAAGCTAATCGTGGCTGCCGGCCATGAAGATGGTGTGCTCAAGGACTTTGACCTCACATATGCTTCGGCTGGTGCCGGTGTGCCGGGCACTTACTCGGTGTACATCGACACGATCATTGCGCTCATGCAAGAGAGTGGCCTGTTCGAATGGAATCTGAACATCATCCAGAACTTCTTTGCCGAGTTCATCCCGGTTTATCACAATCAGGCACGCGGGACGTTCAGCGGCGTGAGTATTTCGCTCTCAAGCCTGGCGGAAGATCCGGCGAACTATCTGTTCACCTATTACAATTCTTTCGGCACGCTCCGCATGGGCACTGACGAGACGCTGAGCGAGATGACCGCGAACGCCATCCAGGAGTTCGATGCCGAAGCCCGCAAGGAGATTTGTCACGAAATCCAGCGCTATGAAGGTGGCAAGAACTTCTACCCACGCCTCGGTGGTGGATCCGGCTTCAGTATCGCCTGGCCTGCCGTGAGAAATCGGGAGGTGTATCAGGGCGGCTCAGGTCGCTCTGGCACACTCAATTCGTCCACGCTGTGGATCGATCCAGCGAAGGCACCGCTGGCTTAGGAGTAGCAAGAAGGCCTTGATAAGTGGGGTCGGCCCAGACCGGGCTGACCCCACTTCCTAACGAAGGGGAAGGATTGGACATGAGACTCGTGTCGTTCGAGGTCAGCACCGCGTTGGGACCTGTACGCCGCATCGGGGCTGTAATGGACGCGCAACTGGACGAGGTGGCGCGCATAATCGACCTCAGCGCGGGGTACTCGCAGCTCCTGCGCGAGGGCGGCGACCCGCGTGGCGGGGAGATCGCCGCCGCCGCGCTGCCGCCGGACATGCTCGCGTTCCTCGAAGGCGGCGCCCCGGCCATGGACCGCGCTCGCCAGGTCCTCGACTTCGCCGGCCAGCGCAAAGATGGGCAGAGCGATGGCGCTCAACTGATCTTTGCCCGCGGCGACGTCAAGCTACTGGCGCCGCTGCCGCGGCCGCGTACAATGCGCGACTTCTCCGAGTATGAGGAGCACATGTCGACTCGGACCGGAGCACAGCACAAGCAGCCCGGCTTCTATCACTTCGCATGCTGCTACAAGGGCAACCCGGACATGGTCTTTGGACCCGACGACCCGATTATCTGGCCCGACTACACGGAGAAGCTCGACCCGGAGCTCGAGCTGGCCTGCGTCGTCGGCAAGCGCGGAAAGAACCTGACGCCTGAAGAAGCCGGCGACTACATCGCCGGCTACCTTATTTTCTGTGACGGGTCGGCGCGCGACGTGATGGCCAAGGAGTATTTGGGCCCCTACAAAGCAAAGGACTTCGGGACCAACCTGGGGCCGTGTCTCGTGACCCCGGACGAGGTCGGCGACGAGCTGAACCTGCGCTGCTCGCTTAAGGTCAACGGCGAAACGTGGTACGAGGGCAACACCGGCTGGAGGCGCAACTATTCAATGCCCCAACTCCTGGCCTACGCCTCGGACTCCGAAGAGATACAGCCGGGCGACGTCATATCCGCCGGCACGATCGGCCTCAGCTGCAGCGTCGACTCGGGCAAGTGGCCGCAACCGGGAGACGTGGTCGAGCAGTGGATCGAGAACATCGGGACGATGACGATGCGCTGCGAGCGGCAACCACGCGAGGTGTCCTATGTGCGCGACGGCCTGCCTGGCCTGCTGCCCTTGCCGCCCGGTGCGGAGGACTACCCGCAGAAGCTCAAGGACGGCAGCGTGGACCCGCTCGCTTCGCGGCGCTAGAGACTGGAGGAGAAGAACGATGGGTGAGGAGCATTACAAGCTGCCGCCGCCGATGCCCAAAGACCCGGACTACGTGTATCCAGCACGCGCGGATCGCGTGTCCAACGACGCGCCGCTAGAGTCGGCGCGCCCCGGTCGTGTCACGCCCCATGTGGTCGCCGAGGTCATCCTGCACGAGGGCCAGCTCAAGGAGGGGCGCGTCCAGGGGTTCACCATCCGCTGCGACGAGGGGCTGTATATTCCGGGCGCCACCGATACGGCGCCGTCACCGCTCGGCTACTTCACGACTGCGATCGGGTTTTGAATGGGCACGCATATTGCGGGCGTCGCCCGCAGACAGAACCTGGACTTGAAGGTGAAGATAACCGTCGACGGCGAGTACTTCTCTGAGGGCTCAATCTTGCGCGGCGACCGTAAGGCCGGTGCCGAGTCGGTTCAAGTCAACGTGGCAGTCGAGGGGGAGCACCCACCAGACCTCATCGCCCGCATCGTCCGGGAGGCAGAGGCTGGATGCTTCACGATAAACGCTCTGCGCAATCCCTCACCAGTGACCGTCAGCGCGACACTGAACGGCTCGTCCGTTCAGGAGTCGGCGGTCTAGCTACAGAAGACGAGGACTCATGCCTGTAAGACCTGCGCCGAAGTGGCAGACCGGCCTGCAGGAGGTCGCGCCCAACACCTACGCCTACCTGCAGCACGACGGCAGCTGGGGGATCAGCAACGCCGGCTTTCTGGCCGGCGACGACGGCCTTCTCGTCATCGACGCCACGATGGTGGCCTCCATGGCGGAGGCGTTCATCAAGGAGATCCGGCGCGTCTCGGACAAGCCGTTTCGGCACTTGATCAACACGCATAGCCATCCCGACCACATCGGCGGTAACCGCCTTTTCACGGGAGCCGAAATCATCAGCCATCGCATCTGCCGCGAGGAAATGGCGGGGACGTGGACCAGACCGCTCGCGGGCGAGCTGCCGCGAGGGCCGATGAGCCTCATGCCCCGGACGCCCGCGCTTGAGCGGATGTTCGAGATGGTGGCGAACGACCCCGACCGCTCCATCCCCTTACCGGACGTCACCTACGACGACAGTCTCACGCTGCATTACGGTGAGACGGAGGTTCAGCTTCTCTACTACGGTCCGGCTCACACCTTCGGCGACACGCTGGTCTACTTCCCGCAGTCGAAGGTCCTGTTCGCGGGGGACGTGGCGTTCTTCTATGCCATGCCCCTCGTGGCGGGCGAGGTCGGTGGCTGGCTCCATGTCATCGACCGCGTCAAGGAGCTGGACATCGAGCTTATCGTCCCCGGCCACGGGCCGGTTGGCGGAAAGCGGGAGCTGGAGGATGAGCGCGAGTACTTCGAATTCGTGATGGAGCAGTCGCGTAGGTGCTTCGAGCGTGGCCTGACGCCTGAGGAGGCGGTCAAAGAAATAAACCTGGGGCCCTACGCCGAGTGGCCGGAGGCCGAGCGCTTCATCGCCAACGTCGCCGTGGCCTACCGAGAGTTGCGCGGCGAACTTTGATCGGGGCCGATGTCACAACGAAGGTGGGACACTGAGCGATGCCTGGTCCCTCGGTAAGACGCGTGATCACCGGACATAACGCAGGAGGGCTCGCGGTTGTTCAGACGGACGAGGTCGCCCGCGGGGCGCGGTTTACCCTGATCTGGACAACGGAGGGCTTTCCGGTGGATAACACGGATCCTCGCGATGGGGGCGAGCGAGAGGTTGGTATTACCATACCTGGAGGCACGGTGTTTCGCGTAGGCGAGATCGGGCCCGGCGCCAGGTCTCCAATGCACCGCACCAACTCCGTCGACTACGGCATCGTCCTCGAAGGCGAGCTGGACATGGAGCTGGACGGCGGCGACCGTGTTCATCTCAAAGCGGGTGACGTGGTGGTCCAGCGTGGTACGAATCACGCCTGGATAAACGACAGCCACCAGCCTGCCAGGATGGCCTGGATCCTCCTCGACGCCGAGCCGGTCCGCATCGGCGACCGCGTCCTGGAACCGACGATGTGAGCCGCGTGATATGGACAAGGTATTCGACAGCCCGGCTGCAGCCATCCACGACGTCTTCGACGGCGCGACGATCATGTTCGGCGGCTTCGTGTCGGCCGGCAGCCCGACCAACCTCATCCTCGCCCTGTACGAGAAGGAGACGAAGGACCTCACCGGCATCGCCAACAATATCGGCCTCGGCGACAAGCTGGACGTCCTCTGCGAGAAGAAGCAGCTGCGCAAGATGATCGCATCATTCGCCATCCGCGCCTCGGCCAAGCGGCAGAGCCTGTTCGAGCAGCTCTACGCCAAGGGCGAGGTCGAGTTGGAGCTGGTGCCGCAGGGTACGCTGGCCGAGCGCATCCGCGCGGGCGGCGCCGGCATACCGGCCTTCTACACGCCGACCGGGGTCGGCACTGTCGTCGCGGAAGGCAAGCGCGTCGAATGCTTCGACGGCCGCGAGTACATCCTGGAGCGCGCGCTGACCGCCGATTTCGCCTTCATCCGCGCCCACAAAGCCGACCACCACGGCAATCTTATATATAGAAGGGCATCACGAAATTTCAACGAGATCATGGCCACCGCCGCCCGCGTCACCATCGCCGAGGTCGAGGAGATCGTCGAGCCCGGCGAGCTCGATCCCGAGGCTATCGTCACACCCGCCGTTTACGTCGACCGCATCGTAAAGGCGCCTGCTTATGACGTCCGCTGGTTTAACTAGAGAGCTGATCGCGCTGCGCGTGGCGCGCGAGCTGCGCGACGGCATGGTCGTCAACCTCGGCATCGGCCTGCCCACTCTCGTTGCGAACTTCCTGCCGGAGGACGCAACCATTGTCCTGCACGCCGAAAACGGCATTCTCGGCTACGGCGGCATCGTCACGGACGAGGCCGAGTTCGATCAGGACCTGATCAACGCCGGCGGCCAGCCGGTGACGCTCGCCCCGGGCGCGTCGTTCTTCGACAGCGCGACGTCCTTCGCCATGATCCGCGGCGGTCACGTCGACGTCACCGTGCTGGGTGGGCTGCAGGTCTCGGCGCAGGGTGACCTGGCCAACTGGGCCGTGGCGGGCCGGGGCGGCGGCGCCATCGGCGGCGCTATGGACCTGGCGGCGGGCGCCAAGCGCGTCATCGTCGCCATGGAGCACACCACGCGTGACGGCGAGCCGCGCATCCTGGAGCAGTGCACCTATCCGCTGACCGCGCAGCGCTGCGTTGACCTCATTGTCACGAACCTTGCAGTCATCGAGGTAACCGGCCAGGGGCTGGCGCTTCGCGAGGTCGCGCCGGGCGTTAGCGCCGATGAAGTGCGGGCGGCGCCGGCAGCGCGGCTCATAATTGAAGACGTGAAGGTCGTGGACCTCTAACCGTGCAGGGCGCCTGAGCGGTGCAGGCGCCGGGAGAATGGCAATGGATGAAGTAGTCGTAGTTAGCGGCGCCAGGACGGCCATCGGCCGTTTCCAGGGAGGCTTCGCCGAGACGCCGGCGTCGGATCTCGCCGCGGCCGTAATCAAAGCTGCCGTCGAGCGAAGCGGTCTGCAGCCCGAGCAGGTCGACCAGGTTGTGCTGGGCTGCGTCGGCCAGGTGATGGAGGACGCTTACATCGCCCGTCACGCCGCCGTGAAGGCGGGTCTGCCGATCGAGGTGCCGGCCTACACGGTCAACCGTATCTGCGGTTCCGGCCTGGAGGCGATCAACACGGCCGCACGCTGGATCGAGTGCGGCGACGCCGAGGTTGTCGTCGCAGGCGGCGCCGAGAACATGACGCGGCTGCCGCACTACCTGCGCGCCGCCCGCTCTGGCTATCGCCTTGGCGACGGTAAGCTGGAGGACGGCATCCTGCACGTGCTGAGCGACCCCTTCAACCGCTACCACATGGGCGTCACGGCGGAGAACCTGGCGGCCGAGTTCGAGATATCGCGCGAGGTGCAGGACGAATATGCGCTGCGCAGCCAGCGACGCGCCTCCGCCGCCCTAGCCGCCGGCCGCTTCCAGGACGAAATCGTGCCGCTAGAGGTACACAACGGCCGCGAGACATTGGTCGTCGACCGCGACGAGCACCCCCGCGAGACCTCGACGGAGGCGCTGGCGAAGCTCTCGCCGGCGTTCAAAGAAGGCGGCAGCGTAACGGCCGGCAACGCCAGCGGCATCAACGACGGCGCCGCGGCGGTCATGCTCATGTCCGCTGCGAAGGCGGGCGAACTTGGCGTGGCGCCGAAGCTGCGCCTGGTCGCCAGGGCGGAGGCCGGGGTGCGGCCGGAGATCATGGGCTCAGGGCCGATCCCGGCCGTCGAGAAGGCGCTGGCCAAAGCCGGATTGACCGTCGACGATCTCGACGTTGTAGAGCTAAACGAGGCCTTCGGCGCGGTCGCTGCCGCCTGCAGCCTCGCGCTGGGACTCGATCCCGAAAAGGTGAACCCTAACGGTGGCGCGATTGCGCTGGGCCATCCCGTCGGCGCTTCCGGCGCAATCCTGGTCGTCAAGCTGATGTACGAGCTAGAGCGCCGCCAGGGCCGCCACGGCATGGTCACTCTTTGCATCGGCGGCGGGCAGGGCATCGCCACCATCTTCGAGCGCGTTAGTTGAGGAGAGAGCGGTGAGAGTAGTCGTTTACGGGCCGGAGCGCAGGGTTGGCATTCTGGAAGGCGATAGCGTGGTCGACGCCGAGCGCGCCTACGCCAAGCTGGCGCACGAAGTCCAGGACCACCCCGCGCCGTACAGGGCGGCCACCGCGACCGCGCCGGCGGACCTCGAGGCCTTCATCCAGCTCGGCGACAGGGCGATTGATGCCGCACACGAGGCCGTCGAGTATCTAGGGAAGCGCCGCGCGGATCAGTCTGGGCCTAGAGGCGAGCCGGTCGTCTTCCCACTTTCGGAAGCGAGGCTGCGCGCGCCGCTGGCCCACCGCGGCGTCAAGCTATGTATGGCCGGGGCGAACTACGCCGACCACCTCTTCGACATGATGCGGGCGCAGGACCCCAGCGTGACCATGGCGCAGGTCAAGGAAAGGTCGCGCGAGCGCGGCATCGGCGGGTTCTGGAAGCACCCGTCGTTCGTTGCGGACCCCGAGGCCGACATCGTCTATCCCGCAAAGACCCGCTACCTCGACTACGAGGGCGAGGTAGCCATCGTAGTCGGGAAAGCGGCAAAGGACGCGAGTGCAGGCGACCTGCTGGACTACATCTGGGGCTACACGCTGCAGAACGACTGGAGTGCCCGCGATCAACGCGACAACGCCGTGGGCACGCTTTCCTTTGCCGGCATGAAGAACTGGGACGGCTCATCGTCGATTGGGCCGTGCATCGTCGTTGGCGAGATCAAGGACCCGCAGGACATCGACTTTCAGACCACCGTCAACGGCGAGCTGCGCCAGAACGGCAACACCAGCGGGATGACCTTCAGCTTCGCGGAGTACCTGGAGTACGCGACCCGGGATGTCACATTCACCGCCGGAGACATGATCGCCGCCGGCACCTGCAAGGGCACGGCGATGGACTCGACGCCTCGTATCGAAGGCGGCGGTTTCGAGAACGACAAGCTGTTCTTGAACGCGGGCGACGTGGTCGAGGTGTCGTCGCCGCAGATCGGCGCGCTGCGCAACCGGGTGGTGGCGAAGAAGGCTTAGCTCAGCTTCGAATCGAAGGAAACGGGCAACTTCCCTGGCCGCAAACACGACCATGCGCGACCGCACACTGTTCCTAGACCCAACGAAGGCGCCGCTGAACGGGGAGGCCTGGTGCGGGGCCGCGTAAGACCGCCGGACTCTGGATCGCTACTCCCTTCAATTTGTATAAGAAATGTGTAAGAGCTGGAGGACCCTGGGGACTTAGCGTCTTCCAATAGGGAGGCGGTTACGCCGGCGCAGCGCCTTTGTGTGCGGGAGACAAGAGACTCACCTGTGGCTAAGAAACAAAAGGCGATGCTTCGCGCACAATGATGCGCACGCGCGCACGTCCTAGGCGATCTTAGATTAGTCACCGGAGGAGACGCGAGTAAGCCTCAGGTCGCGTGAGCCAGTACGCGTCGACGACATCGCCCGATCTCTGGGCGATGGAGGACACCGACTGGCCGCGGGGGCGATTATTGAAGGTGGCCTCAAAGAGGTTGTTTCTGCGGTTCTGGGGCGTGTTAGCACTTACCTCCGAGGGCGCGAGCAAGCAGTCCGACCGATGGATGAGTCAAACCGATAGATGAGTCAACCAGTACCACCGCTCGAAAGGCGGCGTAACTGTCTCGCCGCTGACCTTCGCAACGATTTACTCAGACCCAATCGAAACAGTCGAACCGGACTTCAGGAGCAGCTCGCTTATATCTGCCGGCAGGAGCCATTCAGGGTGCGTGAACAGCACGTGACGTCTGCGTGCGGTCAGCGCGATGGAAAGCAGCAGAACGGTTGGGGAAAGCAGCAGAACGGTTTGGGGGCGCTCTCCGCTCTGTCAGGCGATCCTGCGTAAACGAAAGCGTGCCGATTTCGAATCTCGGGCGCCCCTCAACCCGGCCGGGATGACCGACGGATTAAAAGGTAGCTAGATACGTCGCCTTAGTCCGTCGGTCCATTTTGAACCTTAATCGACCGGGCCACCCGCCGGGACCTTTCGACATGAGTCCGGTGGTCTATTTCAGCCGCCGTTCATGAGTTTACCTATGTTGGCGAGCGTTCGCACACTCTCGATCAAACCGGATATCCCTTGTGCCCTTGAAACCTTTTGAGGCACGCGATCTCGCCGCAATGAAGGTTAAGGTTCATGATTTTGGTGGCGAGGACCCAGCCAATGTTTTCGTGCCAAAACCCATCTGCGACAGGTCCACCGCAGTCGCCGCGGCGTCACTCACGAGGCCAAGGTTCAATTGCGTCCGATCGCCTGGCTGCGTTAGCCGCGTGAGCCTTGGTGACGCTGATCACATAGCCCCGCAGACCGAGGCTCGATACTGTTCAATGATCTTGCAAACTCCGGAGCGCGATGGGCTTGAACATCTGGATCATTCCGCTGCAATTGAAAACCGCCGAGGTCTACCTCCACGCCGGCCGGGATGAAGTCTTCGCGCGGCTGACCGGGTTCAGAGAGAACAGGCTCCCCAACGCCTGGCCGCGCGTGCTCGAAGCGGACGAGTCTGGTTCGTCGCTGCTAGTTGAGTTCCGCACGCCCGTTACCGGGCTGCTCGGCCGCCGCAAGTTGCATCGCACGGTGGAGCGCGTGACGATCGACGAGGCGGCAGAGGTCCGCTTCGAGGGAGTCGAAGGGCCGCTCGACCTCCTGCACGACCGTTTCTCTACCGAGCCATTCGAGGGCGGCACGCTCGTACGCTACGAGAGCACGATCGGCCTGCGGGGCTCCGTCTTCGGCTGGCTGCTGTGTCTGCTCTACGTCCGGCCGGTGATGCAGCGATTCATGGTGCAGCACCTGACGCAACTAAAGCAGGCCGTGGAGGCAGCGGCGTGAACCTGCCGTCGCGACCGAAGCCCCGCCGATCTCCAGAGCCGAGGCTGGTGCCACGGCGAAGGGTCGTGATTCCGGAGGTGTCGCCCGACGGCGCAGCCCCGGCGCGAAACGATAGAGCGAGAGAGCGGGCCGCGTCGTTGGTGGCCGGTAGGCTTCGCTGTGTCGCCCCGGAGCAGTTCCTGATGTGGGTCGATTCCGTTTCGCCCAAGGCCACGACAGCGGAGAGCCTTCTGGCTTCGTTCTGCAAGGACTGCCTGCTTGCTTTCAAACGGCAGATGAGGAGCGAGGAACGCTGCATCCAGCATCTGAGCTGGCGAGAGGAGGGCCGGGTAGCCCTGCCGAGTCCGAGGCGCAGCTATCGCAAGCGGTAAAGGTCACTGGGTGGCGGCGTGCGATCAGACGGCCTCTGCCCGGTCGGCCGCCTGCCTGGCGCGCCGCGTGTTGTACATGTCGGCGTCGGCGAGCCTGATCAGCTCGGTGGCCGTGTCCGAATCGTCGGGATAGCTCGCGAAACCGAAGGTAGCCGCCACGGACAAGTGCTTGCCGCCGGCATCGAAGGTGGCCAGCGCTTCCCCGACCCGCCTAGCGAAGAAGCGCCCCTGTTCGGCTGAGCCTTGAACGAGCGCCAAAAACTCGTCACCTCCGAAGCGTCCGACTGTCGCGCCCGGTCGGGACAATTCCTGCGCAACGTCTCTGAGCACCTGGTCGCCGGTTAGATGGCCGTATGTGTCGTTGACGGCTTTGAAGCCGTTGAGGTCGACCATACATACGGTCAGTGGTTCCGGCGACGATTCGATTCGCGCTTCAAGCTCCTCGACAACAGCGGCGTGGTTGAGCGCTCCGGTCAACGGATCAAGTCGTACGCGGGCGCGCAGCTCTTCCTCCAGCGCACGGCGCCGGCTCACGTCCACGACCGCGGATCTGCTGGCAATCACCCGTCCCGATTCGTCGCTGATCGGTTCGACGGTTAGGCTGACCCAGGCGGACTCGCCAGAGAACCTCCGCATCTCGAGTTCCTCACTATCGATAGCGAGACCAGCTTTGAATCGCTGGAAGAGCATCTGCGCTTTATCCCTGCCGGAAGGCGTATCCGCGTACAGTTCCATGACTTTCTTACCAACCAAGGTATCATCCTGCGACGCAAGCAGGTCTCTGGCGCGGCGGTTAGCGCCCTGCACAACTCCGGCGCGATCGACTGTGAAGTAGGCGAGCGGCGCGTTTTCATAGAGATCCCGAAACCTCGCTTCGGATGCCTTCAAGCGTTCGTAGTCCCGGCGCCATTCGATGAAACCGGCGATGGAAGCAGGGAGGTTCGCGAGGCGATGGAGCAGCGTTCGTGGATATCGGCGCATCGTACCTGGCTCAGTGGGTGGCGCAGTAGCAGAACAGCACGCCGCTCTGCCGGCCGTCCCGGACGTGCTCGATGAAGCGCTTCGTCATCACCGGGTCTAGCTGATCGCCCGCCACGCTCTCCAGGTGAAGCAGCGCCTCCTCCTCGGTCAACGCGGCGCGGTAGGGGCGGTCCGTGGTCATTGCATCGAAGACATCGATGATCGCGAGCAGCCGCGCTTCCGGCATGATCTCTTCGCCCTTGAGGCCGCGCGGATAGCCGCCGCCGGCCCAGCGTTCGTGGTCTTCGCCGGCGATGCGGGCGATGCTCTCCAGGCCGGGGATGCGCGAGACGATCGACTCGCCGATGGGAGCGTGGCGCTTCATCTGTTCGAACTCGCCGGCGTCCAGTTTGCCGGGTTTGAAGAGGACGGCGTCCGGGACGCCGATCTTGCCCACGTCGTGCATCAGGGCCGCCCTCCTCAGGCGGTCGACGTGGCCGCGCGACCAGCCCAGGAACGTGGCGAAATGCGCCGCGTAGTCCGCAACCCGCAGGGAGTGTCCGGCGGTATACGGATCGCGCGCGTCGATAGCCTCGCCCAGGGCAGCGATCGCGGCTTCTGAGACCCAGCTCGCGCGCTCGTACATGCGATAGGCAGCCTGCGCCAGCAGCAGCCCGCCCAGACTGAGGGCGAGGATGGCGTCGCCTTCGACAGCAGCCCAGTGCGCCAGGAGGGAGCCGGAGATGATCAGGCCGTTGTAACGGAAGAAGAGCAACGGCAGGTGTTCGCCCCAGAATGCGGTCCCTATCTGGCCCGCCTGCAGCCTTGCCCTGGCGCTTGCCGTTACGAAGTCGACCAGCATGAAGGCGCCCGCGAAGCGCATACCCTCCATGGCGGCATTCCTCCACAGGTCCACTTCAGCGTGCAGGAGGGACTCCCACCGGCCGGCCGTCATGCCGCCGATGATGACAGCGATTGCCGCCAGGCCCGGCGAAAGCGACAGAAGCTTATGTCCGGCTTCGTGACGCGCGGCGAGCCAGAGACCGAAGATGATGAGCCAGACAATGGGGACGCTGCTTTGCCCGACAGAAGGCGGTTCAGCGCCCGAAATCGCGCCGGCGGCGAAAGCCCCGGCCGTGACCATGAGCCCAAAGAGGGCAAGATTCCAGAGGACCAGCGACGCCCGCCGGCGCCTGATCGCGCCATCTCCTATGAGTACGGAGGTGGCGACTACCGCGAGTCCGGCGCCGAAGCCGAGGTAGAGCACGGCGAGGGCCGCCAGCAGACCCGCGAGTGTTACGGCCTTGCCGTGGTGCGAGGTTGCGAGGAACTCGGCTGCGAGCGCGGCCAGCATGAGGAGGGCGATTCGCCAATCGCCCTCGAGTGCCAGCGTGACCAGGACAACGGCCGCCCAGAGGCAGGCGTAGGTGCTGCTCGCGCCGACTCTGCGGAGGAACCCTGGGACTTTCGGGACGGCAGAATCCCACGTTAGCCGTCGTTCTATTCCAGTAGCCGTAACCGGCCTCCTTCTCAACCAGACTGGCTCAACCCAGACCGGCGTCAGAGGATGTATCGGCTCTTTCTGTGTCCGGCTGCGTGACGCACGTCACAGTCAGCGACTCGTCGGGGTGGGATGGTGGTCAGGCAGACTAAGGAGCAGAACATCGTGAGCCTGATTTCCAGATTCTTCCGCCGTGACGGCGAGGCGCAGCAAGGGGGACCTCACGTGGTTGAGCGCCCCCTGGCCGACCCTCCGGCAGTCACGGTCTATACGACGGGGTGGTGCGCCAGTTGCTTTATGGCCAAGCGCTATCTGCAGCAGAAGGGCGTTGCCTTCCGCGAAATCGACATCGAACGCGTACCGGGCGCCGCCAGAGAGGTCATGAACCTGGCGCGTGGGTACAAGACGGTCCCCACCTTCATCATCGGGGAATCCGTGGTGGTGGACTGGGACCAGCGTGCGGTAGCGTCTGCGCTCACCAGAGAGGGATTGCTCTGACGTTCGGGAGATCGGAGGTGATGCCGAGCCCAGAATCAAACAGGTGTGAGTCTGTCAACATCCGAGAGGGATCTCTCGCGACTCGAAAGGGGAGCATCGTTGAAAGAACTGAAGGCACGCCTGGCACTCGCCATCGCGATACTCGGGCTGGCTGCGTCTGCGCTCGGTCCGGGAGTCGCACTGGCGGCATCACCCGACAACCCAGATTGTTTGGGCGTCGTAACGAGTCAGAGAGCGAGCGCGTTGCATGACGTCGGCGAGCACGCTTCGTCGCAGGAGGTACCGCGATCGGGCCTGGGAAACAACCCGTTTGGCCACGTTAGCGAACTCGGAAGCTTCCTCGCCGTAATCGACGGCATAGATGAAACGAACTGCCCTTAGCTGGAAGGCCTAGCGATTTGAAGAGGCCCGGCGAAGCGCTGGGCCTCTCCTCAAGAGGCGGAAGAAGGGACGGTGGACTGATGAACGTCAACCTCACGCAGCGAGCGGCGAAAGAGCTAGCAAGGCGCGGCGGAATCGCCACTATAGACTACGTCCCAGCCATCGCTTGAGGCGGATACCCTGAGGTGTCGGTCGGCACCCATCTCAAAGGCAGGAACCTTAGCCGCTACCGCAGCATCCTTCAAGACGAGTTCAAGCTGCTGATTGCGCCTGCCCTTTACTCACAGGCCAGCAGCATCACCGTGGACGTGGCCGACTTCCTCTTCTGGCGGTCGCTGACAGCCGCGGCGGAGCCTCTAAGCGACCACTTCCACAGCCCTGCCTGTCGCCATTAGGAGCGCGACGCTTTCCGGAAAGACCCACCGACGAAGCCCCCCCTAGTCGCGCAGCGCCTTATCGAGATTAAAGGCGGCGCTGATCAGGCCCATGTGTGTAAAGGCCTGGGGGAAGTTGCCAAGCGCCTCGCCGGTGAGCCCCGTCTGCTCCGAATACAGGCCGACATGGTTGGCATACGTGAGCATCTTCTCGAAGATCAGGCGAGCTTCGTGGATCCGGCCCGCGCGCGTCAGCGCCTCCACCAGCCAGAAGGTGCACATGTTGAAGGTGCCCTCGCGGCCCGCCAAGCCGTCGAAGTCCCCGTTGCCGGTCTCATAGCGGTAGATCAAGCCGTCCGAGACCAATCGTTCCTGCATCGCGTCTAGGGTTGAGAGCATGCGAGGGTCTGTCGGCGAGATGAAAAAGGTCAGTGGCATGAGCAGGTTGCTGGCGTCGAGGGCATCCGTCTCATAGTGCTGCACGAACGCCTTGCGTGAGTCGTTCCAGCCGCGCGACATGATTTCCTCGTAGATCTTGTCGCGGACCTCGATCCACTTTGCCCGCGGCGCCGGGAAGGATCGCTTGTCCGCGAGCCTGATGCCTCGGTCGAGGGCAACCCAGCACATGAGCTTGGAGTAGACCATGTCGTGGCGGCCGCCACGGATCTCCCAGATCCCCTCGTCCTTTTTGTTCCAGTTATGCACGACGTAGTCCAGCAGTTGACGCAAGTGGCCCCACAGCTCATACGTCGTCGGCTTGCCGTACTTGTTTGCCAGATAGGCGGCGTCCAGCAACTCGCCGTAGATGTCGAGCTGGAGCTGTCCGGCCGCCGCGTTACCGACGCGCACGGGCGCCGAACGCTGGTAGCCTTCGAGGTGTGGTAAGTCGATCTCAGGCAGGTTGTGCTCGCCCCTGATGCCATACATGATCTGAAGCGAGCCGTCGGGGGCGGTCTCGTGCGCGCGGTCGTCGATCCAGTCCATGAACCGCTCCGCCTCGCGCGTGAGGCCGAGACGGACGAAGGCGTAGATCGTGAAGGCCGCGTCGCGGATCCAGGTGTAGCGGTAGTCCCAGTTGCGGACGCCGCCGATCTCCTCCGGGAGGCTGGTTGTGGGCGCCGCGACCAGGGCGCCGGTCGGCTCGAACGTCAGCAGCTTGAGCGTCAGCGCCGAACGCATCACCATCTCCTGCCAGCGGCCGCTGTACTTGATGCCGCCTGCCCAGCGGCGCCAGTATTCGATCGTGGACTCGAACTCCGGCTGGCCATCGTAAGACTGCTCGACTGGCTCGCTGCTGCTGTTGGCGCGTGACCAGCGCAGCATAAATGTGACAGACTCTCCTTCCTGCAGTGCGAAGTCCGCTTCTACAGCACCGCGAACCGCGGAGAGGGGTACAGGTGAAGAAAGCCCCAGCTTGACGCTACCCGAGGTGAAGACGGCGCCCCCGGGAATCAGCTCGATCTCGTGGTCGCCCCGCGCGTAGTCGAATGCTGGCCGACACACGAGCTTGAAGCGGACCGAGCCGCGCACGACCTTCACCTGTCGCACGATATCCGTAGGGGTGTCGTCCCAGTCTGGGCCTGCCTGGACCGGCATGAAGTCTGTCAGTTCGCCGACGCCCTCCGGGCAGAGGAAGCGTGTCAAGAGCACATTCGTCTCGGGCAGATACATCTGTTTCGAAGTGCCGACGTCCGCCGGCATGATCCGGAAGAGGCCACCCTTGGCGGCGTCGAGCAAGCCGCCAAAGACACTGGGCGAGTCGAAGTCCGGCAGGCAGCACCAGTCGATGGAGCCGTCCAGTCCCACGAGCGCCACGGTGCGGAGATTGCCGATGACCCCGTAGTCGCTGATCGGTTTGTAAGGTCCCTCGTACACGGCTGCTCCCTTTCAAACTCGCACTCGGACCAGAGGCCCAGACGAGAACACGCCCGGCGGCGCCGGGATTCCCGCTTCCCGGTAGACCGCGTCCGGGATACCTATGTCCGCGAGCAGGACCTGGCCAACGTGGCCGCGGGCCGATTCTGCCAGCAGGCCGGCCTTGGGAAGCGCCAGCGTGACGGTCGCCGTGGCGCGGACGGCGAGCCCCTGCGCGGCACCCGTGTCGGCGTCAACGCCGCTCGGAAGGTCGAGCGCGATGACCCCGGCCCCGGACGCGTTCAGCGCTTCGACGGCATCGGCGGCGGCTCCGGTCAGCGCCCCGTGCAGGTTGTAGCCGACGATGGCGTCGACCAGTATGTCGTGCGCAGGCAGCGTCCCGTCGAAAGGTTGCACCGGAACCGCGGAGCGCCGGAGGACCCGGAGCTGAGCCGCGGGCCCTGGAGCCAGCACCTCGAGGGGAGCTGCGACAACCACAGTAACGGAAGCGCCCCAGATCGAAAGCCTGCGCGCCGCCGCGAGGCCGCCGCCGCCGTTGTTGCCCTTTCCGCAGCCGATCGCGATCTCGCGTCCGGCGACCGAGCCGCCGAGATAGAGCCGCACGGTTTCTGCGAGCCAGAGGCCGGCGTTCTCCATCATCTGAAGCAGGCCAAGCCCGAATACCTCGACGGCTATCCGGTCGACGTCGGCCATCTGGCCGCGGCTGAGGGCAGGAAGGGCCGCTGCTTCCACCAGCGGGAGATCGGCCAGGCTTCTGCTCATGCGGGGATCATAGCGAGCATCCAGAAGGACCCGGATGATCTACTCACTTTGCTGATCGGGCTCAAAGGCGTTGTGCTCGCGAATGCGGCGGGCGACCGTTGCGGCAAGCTGGTCCGGGTCGTGGACAATCCAGTCGTGGTTGAGTTGGGTGTCGTGCAGGCCGAGCAACGTAAATGGATTCGCCACGCCGATGACGTTCATGCCGGCGGCGAGGCCCGCGGCTACACCCGGCGGCGAATCCTCGATGACGAGGCAGTGGCTTGGGGAGATTCCAAGGGCAGTGGCGGCCCTGAGATAGATATCGGGATCGGGTTTGCCGCGAGTGACCTGGTCAAGGCCGATTATCGCGTCGAAGGCTTCGGTTAGCCCCAGAGCTTCGACCACTCTCACGGCTTCGGCAGTTAGCGAGGAGGGCGGGAAGCGCATAGCGCATCCAGGGCTTGACCTCGACGCCTATGCGGCCAGCCTGGTCGACCTCATCGAGGGCGCCGCGGACAGCGCGGACCGTGAGGTCGCACTCCTCGCACCAGGAGTGCGGCACGCTAATCGGGCCGAGTTGTCTGCCGGTTATGTAGTAGATGATAACGTCCGCGGCCATCTTCCCCACCTCCACCATTCTTGCAGGTCTGCTTCGCCTAGGCGGCGTAAACCAGCCCGCCCACGAGGCCGTAGAGCACGTGCACGCCGATCAGCGCCATCGCACCCATGACGCCGTAAGTCGTGGCGAAGAAGCCGGGGTTGATCACCCCCTCAGCTTCGCCGGGGCCGCCGGCTGTGACCATGCGGGGGTGCATCACGGGCATCATGCCCATCGCCGCGCCCGCGACGACGCCGTGGACGAGGCCGAACAGCGCGCCCACGCCGGCGACGCCGCTATCCACGGCCAGCGCGTCGAATAGGCCTGCGTAGATAACGAAGAAGACGGCGCCCATCATGAAGTGCAGCATCAGGCCGACGACCCAGGCAGCGGCACCTTTCGGGAGAAACATTGTGCCCAGGGTCATGGGCATGTCCATGCGCATGTTCATCAAGAAGCCCATGTACATGACCCCAGTCATGACGGCCGTCCCTGCCAGGCCGGCAACGATGGCAGTGCCAAGCTCGAAGTCCATTGCTTACCTCCCACGCAGAGCGAATGCCCTCCCACTTAGCTTGAAGCTCGGTCGCCAGCCAGGCGTGTGACGCTGATCACTGTCAGGTCACTTCGCCGGCTAACGAGAGGGGGTCATTCCCAAGCCGGACGACAGCTTCGCCTCCTGGTAGGCCTGCTCCATTACGGAGAGGCTTTGGGCCGAGGGCACAACCCGCGTGATGCGGCCGTTGGCATCGACGAAGAAGCTCACCGGCATGCTATTGGGCAGCCTGTAAGCGCCTGAGATTGATTCGCGCGGGTCCACCGCAAAGAAGATGCTGTCGAGGTCGCGCGCGTCGCTCCACTTCTTAGCCTTGCCCTTGCCCTCGCCGCGGTTGACCGCGAGCACAACAAGGTCGTCCGGGTGCTGTTCGGCGAGGATATTCATGGCGGGCATCTCTGCCTCGCAGGCAGTGCACCATGTGGCCCAGAAGTTGAGGAAGACGACCTTCCCCCGAAAGTCCTCCAGCCGGACAGCGTTGCCATCGTAGTCAGCCAGGACGAAATTGGGGGCGGGCGAGCCGGAGCGCGGCCGAGCGTCCGGGTTGTCATTGATCGGCCCAAGCGTCACCTGCTGGCCGTTGGCGTCGAGCGCGGTGGGAGCCGCGTAGGGGTCAATGATGATCCAGGCCCCGGCGATGATGGCGAGCGCCAGCGCGGTAACGGCGAAGTTGCGGGCGTTGCGTTTGAAGAACTTGACGACGCCGCTGCCAAATGGCGGCGGGGGCTTCTTGCGCTTGGATGGACGACGCCTGGCCGGCATGTGCGGCACCTCCGCGGAGTATTGTGGGATAGAGCGTATGACGCAATTAGCCAAGCCAACCGTGACGAAGGTCACATGTGAGCCTGCGTGGAGCGACCTAAAATGAGGCCATGGCACTGGAGATCTACATCGAGGCCGGATGTTCAAGCTGCGGGCGCGCCCTGGCGCTGGCGCAGGAAGTCGCTCAGTTGTATCCCGGGTTGATAGTCGAGGTGGTGGACATTTCTGAAACCGAGCGCAGCGTCCCCGATTCTGTGTTCGCGGTCCCAACCTACGTGCTCGACGGCAAGGTCGTTTCGTTGGGCAACCCCAGCCCTACCGAGCTTACGTCGATGATCGAATCCGCGTTGGCGGGACGTTCCTAAGCGTGTGTGATCTCGATCACAACACAGTCCCTCAGGCGCGTAGGATCATGTCTATTGAACCATGCTGAGACGATTCATAGGCGGGCCCAAGGTTGAGCTTGATGAACGCAGCCGGCAGTGGAAGCTGACGCTGCTCAGTAAGGCCGACGTCTTTCATGACCTCTCGCACTCCGAGATGGAGGAAATCGAGCGCGTCACGACCATGACGACGTGTCGCAAGGGCCGCGTCTTCTACAGCCCCGGCGAGCAAAGTGAGGTCCTGTTCATCCTCAAGACGGGCCGCGTCCAGATTTCTCGCATGGCTGAGGACGGGCGCAAGCTGACGACCGCGGTCCTTGAGCCCGGCGCGATCTTCGGCGAGATGCCGATGTTGTCTCAGCATATGGAGGACAGCACCGCCGAGGCCCTCGACGATTGTCTGATCTGTGTCATGAGCCGTCATGACCTCGAGATCATGGTCAGCAGCAACCCTCGGGTGGCTCTCAACATCATTCATAACCTGGCGGGGCGCGTCCGAGACCTCGAGTCGCGTCTGGAAATGCAAGCTTTTCAATCTGTGTCGGAACGGCTCGCCGCAACGCTGCTGCGTCTGGCGGGAGATGGCTCAGAGATCGCCGGTGCGTCGCACCAGCAGATCGGCGAGGCCATCGGCGCGTCTCGCGAAACAGTCACGCGGACGCTGGGCGACTTTCGTTCGCAGGGGCTCATCGACCTCGGCCGGGCGCACATCGTGATCAAGGACCGCGCTGGACTGGAGGCGTTGAGCCACCAGGAGGACAACGGCTAGACGTGGGCCGTTTCGTCGATCCTCGCCGCCTACTCGCCGGAGTCGTAGTCCTGGCCGTCCTGGCGATCCCCCTCTACTTCGTCGCGCTGCGGCCGGCCGAGGAAACGGATGCCACCGTGAGCAACCCGGTCGTCCTTGAGACGCCGCCGAGCGATGCGGCTTCGGAGGTGGGCCTCGAGGTAGGTCAGCTGGCGCCCGACTTCGAGATTTCGACCACGGACGGGAGGCGCGTCCGACTCAGCGACTTCCGCGGGCGGCCCGTGGTGGTCAACTTCCACGCGCTGTGGTGCTCAAGCTGCCTCGTCGAGATGCCGGAGCTCAAGGCAGCGCAAGAGGAACGCGGCCTCGATTCCTTCGCCGTGCTCGCGGTCAACTCGGGTGAAACGCGGGAGCGCGCTATCGAGTTCGAGGACTTCCTGGACGCGCCGTTCACGTTCGGGCTCGACCTCAACCTGACCGTGAGCGACCTCTACCGCGTGCGGGGCCTCCCGGCCACCGTATTCATCGACGCGGAAGGCGTAGTCCAGACCTGGTACGCCGGCTACACGGGCGTGGAGCGGCTCAACCTCTTCCTCGACGCCGCGATCAACGCTCAGCCGCCGGGCGAACTTCCGGTGGTTATTCGTCTCATAAACACCATCCCGCGCGACCGGGTGCT
>DASTLN010000127.1:0-25694 GCA_035714925.1 Dehalococcoidia bacterium
GCCATCCCAAGCCTTGCTCCGTCGCCAAGTGCGCCGTCTGACCAACCAGCCCATTGCGAGCCATCGACCGTCAGGGAGAGGCGAAGCAATCTCGTCGCCACGCTATCGAAGTGGCCCCGCCAGATTCATGAAGGTACGCTCTGACCAACCAGCCCATTGCGAGCCATCGACCGCCAGGGAGAGGCGAAGCAATCCCGTCGCCGCATCGTCCGTAACGTCGCGTCTGATCCAGGACGCCACGCCATCCCAAGCCTTGCTCCGTCGCCAAGTGCGCCGTCTGACCAACCAGCCCATTGCGAGCCATCGACCGTCAGGGAGAGGCGAAGCAATCTCGTCGCCGCATCGTCCGTAACGTCGCGCTGATCCAACACGCCACGGCATCCCGAGCCTTGCCGGCTGACCAGCCCACGTGCTAATGCTCGCGCAGGGTCTGCTTGATCTTCTCGATCTGGCCGATGTGGTCGTGCGTGTGTACATGATGAGAGTACAGAGCCCAGCCCATCCAGTTGAACGGCCCGAATGTGGCGTGGTCGGAGGTCAGGTCGAGCCCGCGCGCGGGGTCAGCGTTGCGGACGACAGCGAGGATATCGGCCATGCCGTCGATGTAAGCGCGCCGCAGGTCGCTAAACGACGCGTATTCCGCGGAGCCCAGGCCTCCGGGCCCGCCAACGCCGGGCGGCGGTACGAAGGGCTGGCCGGACGACATCTTCTGCAAACGGTCGCGGCTGCGGTCGAGGCTGGCGCTGAGGTGCTTCATCGCATCGAAGACGCGCCATTCATCCGCCGCCGTGACCGTCATCGCCTCGTCCTCCGTGAGGTCGCCGATCAGGCTCAGGACGCGGCTATGGTCCTCCGTGACGAGATCGAGGACGTGACCGAAGCCCTGCCCCACGTGCTCGCCAACGTAGGCCTGTATCGCGTCGCGCCCCTCGCTCAGCCTGACAACCGCCACGAATGCCTCCGACAGGTCTTCCCCGTCGCTTGTTCCCCGTTCCCTGTTCCCTGTTCCCTGTTCCTACAGGATAGGCAGCGCGTCGTCCGCCGTCGTGCCCTGCAGCGACCACGCCGTCGCCTTCTCGATATGCACGCTGACGACTTCGCCGACGCTGGTCTCCCCCATGAAATGGACGAGCTTGTTGCTGCGGGTGCGGCCGAACCAGCGACCGTCGCGCTTGCCCTCAACCAGGATCTCCTGATCTGAGCCCTCGTAACGTGTGTTGAGTTCGGTCGAGATGCGCTCTTCCAGCGCTTCTACCGCGTGCAGGCGCTCCTTCTTGACCTCGGCCGGGACGTCGTCTTCCATCTTGCGCTCCGCGATCGTTCCTGGGCGCGGTGAGTACGCGGCCACGTGTACCTTGTCGAAGCGAATCTCCTCCATCAGCGCCAGCGTCTCGTTGAACTCGGCCTCCGTCTCGCCGCAGAAGCCGACGATGATGTCGGTCGTGATCGACGCCTCCGGCATCATCGAGCGGATCATCTCGACGCGGTCGCGGAACAAGGCGATGTCGTATCCGCGGCGCATGCGGTCGAGGACCGCATCGGAGCCGTGCTGTACCGGGATGTTGAAGAACTCCGTCACCTTCGGCAGGTCGCGCACGGCCTCGACGATCTTCGGTGTCATGTCCTTGGGGTACGAGGTCAGGAAGCGGATGCGCTGCAGGTTCGGCAGGTCGTGCATCGCGGCCATCAGGTCGCCCAGGTCGGGGCGCTGGTCCGGGAAATCGAGCCCGTAGGCTTCTACCGTCTGTCCCAGGAGCGTCACCTCTCGTACGCCGCCGTGCGTCAGATGGGCCACCTCCTGCACGATCTCGTCCATCGGGCGGCTCTTCTCGCGGCCCCGGCGGTACGGCACGATGCAGTAGGTGCAGAACTTGTCGCAGCCGTGGATGATCGGCACGAAACCGGTGGGCCCCGTGGGTGTCGGAAACGCGGTGGGCCAGAACTCGCCGCCCGTATCCTCCGCCAGCCCCAGCGCCTCAAAGATGCCCTCGAACGCCTGCGGCCGCGCGAAGTGGTCGACGTAGGGGAAGCGGCGTCGCAGCTCGTCATCCTTCGGCCCGACCATGCAGCCCATGACGACGATCTGGAAGTCAGCCTTGCCTTTGCGCTTCATCGCCGCCAGCCGCCCAAGGTGGCTTACGGCGCGCTGCTCCGAGCGATCGCGCACCACGCACGTGTTGAGCACGACAAGGTCGGCGCCGTCCGGCCCTTCAACGGCCTGCCAGCCAAAGCGATCGAGGCCCGCGGCCAGCTTGGCAGAATCGGCCACGTTCATCTGACAGCCTTCGGTCCAGATGTGATAGCGCTGCGTCATGGCGTCATGGTAGCAAGGATGACGCTATAACGCGCTGGGTTGAGGTTCAGCTCGCGACCGGCGGTGGCCGATCAAACGAGTCACCCGGCGAGAGCGCTGCAAACCCGCGAGGCGATGATGATGACGAAGATGAGCCCGCCCAGGAGCGGTGTGAGCCGGCTGCTCCAGTCGGGCCCGGAGCCGCTGTCCCCATGCGGCGCTTCCCCTTCAACGCGAGCCGGCGCCGGAACCTTGTAATCGTGGACCTCCTCGAAGTACGGCGCTACTTCGTAGTCGGAGGATGAAGCCGGCAATTCATCCTCGAAGGCCGACCGGTGGTGCTCCCGGTCGTCCAGCAGATCGCGCGAAGACGCGCGCGTACCGCAAAGCGGACACTTTGGATGGTTGCCCGCACCTTCAAACCAGGTGTGGCAGTTGGGACAGCTGAAACCACGAGTGGCCATGCATCCCGATTGTAAGCGGCGGGACGCCTGCCGTGCGGTCCCAGGGCTTCAAACAGTCAGGCGGCCGTCAGGTCGTCGTGGCGAAACGTGACCTACCGTCCGCCCTCGTCACGGTCGTAGTCTGAGCGGTCATACGGACGGCGACGGGAGCCGCCCCATAGCGTTTCCCTGTAGTGCTTCATCGCCCTGCCAAGCGATCCCTTGGCGATCGCAAAGAAGCCCGTGACGCCAAACATCGTCACCACGCCAACCAGCGCTACCGTCCCGGATTGGAGCACGGCTCCCAGGACGATCAAGACGAGCCCGCCCAGCACTGCTCCGGCCGCGACGAACTCCGAAAACGGCGCCGTATCATCCTGCCGTGCCCGCGGATCCTGGGGGAAAGCCGGCTCTTGCAGATCCTCAGACACGGCTACTCTTCGCGGCATATCAGGCAGCGCCGCGATAGCCAGATCGGCCCCGCAGCTGGGGCAGCGCCGTAGGCGACCCCGGTCTTCGATCCAGGTCCGGCAGCTGCGACAAGTGATGCTTCGCGCCTGTGTCATCGCTAGCGATCCTTCGCGGCAGTATACGCGATGAGCGTCTACAAACTCAGGGCCGCTTCAGGAAGCGACGCAGCCCCGTCCGGCTTTGCCGCGGCGCGGCCGCCGGGTGGCGCTCGCGGACACCGAGCTTGCTAAGGTCTTCGTCCTCGCCGACGACGATGAGGATTTCACCCGCAGAAAGCTCACGCGAGCGTGCTGGGCCCACGTCCAAGCGCCCCTCCGCGGTGCGCACGGCGAGGACCACCAGGTCCTCGCACCCGGCCAGCGCCTCGGACAGCTGCTTGCCCGCAAAGCCTGAGTCTTCATCGACCGGTATCTCTGCCAGGACCCGGTCTCCTTGTTCGGCGCTGGGAAAGATATCGATGAAGTCGCTCACCAGGGGCTGCAGCGCCGCGAATGCCATGCGACGGCCGCCGATACGGTAAGGCGACACCGTGCGGTCCGCACCGGCCTGAACCAGCTTCCTTTCCACCGCTTCTGTGCTCACGCGCGCCACGACGTACGTGTCCGGCCGCAGTCCCTTGGCAGTAAGCGTGATGTAGGTGTTAGTGGAGTCCGAGTCCGAGGCCGCAATCAGGGCCCGGCAGCGCTCAATTCCCGCCTCGATAAGCGTCTCTTCGACAGTCGCGTCACCCTGCACGACGAGCATCCCCATCGTTTGTGCGTCGTCGATTCTCGTTTCGCGCGTTTCCACGAGGACGAACGGCGCGTCCCGGCTCTGCAGTTCGAGGGCAACTTGCTCGCCGACACGGCCAAAACCGCACACAATGTAGTGATCTTGCAGGCGTTCGATCATCAGCTTCACGCGACGAGCCCCGAAGACCTGGCCCAGGTCGCCCTCGATTATCGCCGCAACCATCGTCGTGAGGATATAGAACGCGGCTCCCACGCCGAAGAACAGCAGCACGATGGTGAACTGCCGCCCCGCTTCGCTGAGTGGCTCAACCTCGCGATAGCCAACCGTGGTGATCGTAATCGCCGACATGTAGAAGGCGTCGCTCAGCGACCACCCTTCGATGACCATGTAGCCCGCGGTGCCTGCTATGAGGATGAGCGTCAGAGCAAGCAGGCCCAGGACAACCCGGTTGTAGTGCGTCGACGCCAGGCCCAGTGGGTCCACGACGCCATTCTAAGCGCAGAGGAGTCTTACTTGGCCCAGGTGGCCAAGCCCCATTGCGAGCCATCGACCGCCAGGGAGGCGTAGCAATCTCGTCGCCGCGCCCTCCGAGACGCGTTTGCCTTCAGCCCTCAGAGATCCAGTTCACCGACGCGCCGTCTCAACACCGCCTCCGCATCGTCACAGATCGAAGCGATGACCTCCGCCGCAGGCCTCACAGCGCCAACGAAGCCGGCCGACTGTCCCATGAGGACCTGGGCCACCGGCCTGTCCTTTAGCTGCGCTCGGACGTCTTCGACTTGCTGGCGCAACTCCTCTTCGCGACCCTGCCACCGGGCAACGAGCTCATCCTGCCGTGTCCGGTTCCCGACGCCCTCGGGCCACGGCGCACCGGACACGATGTCCCAGACCGTGCTGAACACGGTGTCCCCGCCGTCGCTTTCCACGATGCGCTGCTTGGACGACTGCGGCACGTCCGTCGCCTCCGGCGTGGCCAGCAGCGCCGTACCCAGCATCGCGCCCTCGGCGCCCGCTGCCAGTACAGCCGCGAACGAGCGTCCGTCGGCGATGCCGCCAGCCGCCACGACCGGTGTCTCGCCGGCGATACCGAGGACCATCGAGAGCGCGGGCAACGTATTGAGGAGGCCGCTGTGACCGCCGGCTTCGTTGCCCTGCGCGACGATGAACTCAGACCCCGCCTCCAGCGCCCAACGCGCGCCCTCCAGCGTCTGCACCTGGCAGGCGATGGCAACGCCCGCCGCCTGTGCCCGAGACGCGTAGGGACGCGGGTCGCCGAACGAGAGGATGATCAGCGGTACATTCTCCCCCAGCGCAGCTTCAAAGTTCGCCTCGAACCCGGGAATGAATGCAGTAATGAAACCGACCGAGAAGGACCCGTCCGTCTGGCTCCGCACCGCGCGTATCTGCTCGCGCACCCAGTCCGGGCCGTTGGCGCTGATACCGCCGAAGGAGCCCAGGCCGCCTGCTTTCGTCACGGCGGCAGCCAGGTTGGCGCTGCTGTGGTTCGCCATCGGCGCCCCGAGGATCGGGTAACGCAACCCGTATTTCTCCGTCAAACGTGTCTTCAGCATGGCGGGAGTTTACGCCTATTCCCAAGGACCAATCGGTATCATCTCGATCCCACGCTGCCGCCGGTCCCAATTCTCCCGAATGTCCTGCTTATGGTCAGAAATCCACTTGTCCAACTGACGCTTCTGGCTGCGAGTCAATCCCTTCAACGAACCGTCCAGAAGCGTACCGTCCCACGCAATTGATGCGACATGTCCATTGATGTGGAAATGCGGTAGCCGATGGCGCGATTCCTTGTACGGCATGTCTACCTGAATGCCGGAGAAACGAGCCATGCTTAGTTCGCCCCGAATGCCGTAGTCCGCGACGCCCCGAGGAAAGACCGAAAGCACATCGCCATCGCTTAGCGGCCGCTCGAGATCATGCGTCACTTCGGTTTCGTTGAGGTGAGCGATTTGGCCTGAGAGAAATCCTTCAACTTCAGCTCGACTACAATCGAGGAATCGGGCAAGTACACCGCGGACAGTCGGCGCTTTTGTGATGCTTACGAATAGATGCTTGCGTGCAGAGATTACAGATGCCTTGCCGGTCGCCTGCACGTCGAGCAGTAACCTGCTACCCGCTGTTGACGCTCTTGCGCTTGTTGCGGACGTAGTCGACCAGGATGTACTCGCCGAGGTGGTCCGGCGTCGTATAGAACACGCGGCCCTTGTTCATCTTCGCCATCTGGTTGACGAACTCTTTGAGGTAGTAGTTGCGGTCCAGCATGAAGGTGTTGATCGTGATCTTCTTCTGCGTGCAGCGCTTGACCTCTTTGAGCGTCTCGCGGATCGTGATCGGGCTCGGCGGGTAGGAGAAAAATGACCGCCCGTGCTCGATGTGCGCCGTCGGCTCCCCGTCCGAGATCATGATGATCTGACGCGTGCCCGTCTTGTGTTTCGCCAGCAGGTTCTGCGCCATCATCAGCGCGTGGTGCATATTGGTGCCGAGCACGGACTCGTCCCATCGCACGTAGGGCAGCTGGTCCGCCTTTAGCTCCCGCGCGTAGGCCGAGAAGCCGATGATGTAAAGCGAGTCGCGCGCGAACTGCGTGCTGATCAGGTTCTGCAGCGCCAGTGCCACCTTTTTCGCGGCCTGGAAGCTGCCCCGCAGCGCCATCGACCACGACAGGTCGACCATCATCACAGTGGCTGTCTGTGTCAGCTGCTCCGACTTCCACACTTCGAAGTCGTCCTTCTGCAGCTGTATCGGGATTGTCGCGCCCTCGCGGCGCAGCGCGTTCATGATCGTCTTCTCGAGGTGCAGGTGGAACGGGTCGCCAAACTCGTAGGCCTTCGTGTCCTCGCTGCGCTCGACGCCGCGGCCCGGATCCGCCACCTTGTGCTTGCCCGCCTGCTCCTTCTTGAGCTGCGAGTAGATTTCGCCCAGCGCTGCCTGGCCGATCTTGCGCGTGCCGCGCGGCGTTAGCTCCCAGGAGTTACCGCGTTTGCGGATGTAGCCGGCCTCTTCCAGTATCTCGAGGAACTTCTTCAGCTCGTCCAGCGTCTCCGCCGCCTCTTCGCCCAGCAACTCGCGCAGCTTCTCCATGTCGATGTCGTCGATGTCGCCACCGTACTGCGTGCGCTCGAGCTGGCGCTCCAGCTCGTCGAGGTCCTGCATGTCACCCATGAGGTCCATCGCCTGGTTCAGGTCGATCTCCTCGTCGCCACGGAACGGGTACTGGTTGCGCAGGTCGCGCTGCGGGTAGAGGAACTCGAGGTTCGCCGCCAGCTCAGACATCTCGTCGCGTAGCTCCGGGTCGGCGATCTTGTCCATCAGCAGGTCCTGCAGCTGCTGGCGCATGTCAGCCGGCAGCGAGTCGAGCAGGTTCTGCATCTGCGCCACCTGGTGCTGCATCTGCTCGACCAGCTCATCGAGGGTCTGCGGCGGGTTGGGGCCGAAGAGGTCACCGTACTGCTGCATGAACGAGTCGAAGTCGGGCTCGCCACCCTGCATGCGCTCCTGAAGCATCTGGTTCAGGTCACGCATCATCTGCTTCATGCGCTCCATGTCTTCCGGCGTCATGTTGGCGATCTGCTGCTGAAGGTCCTTGAAGAAGGTATCCATCATCGCCTTCTTCAGCATCTCCAGAAGCTCCTGGTACTCGGCCTGAGCCTCCGGATCCATGAACTCGTAGTTCTGCAGCTCCTTCATCTGGCCCGGCAGGTCCTGCGGCAGACCTTCGAGGAAGTTGCGCTTCCGCTCGACGATGTTCTGGAGCATCTGCTGGAACTGCTCCTGGTCGCCGCCGGCTGGCTGGCCGCCCTGCGATCGCTGACCGCGCTGGCCCTGGCCAGACTGGCCGGCCTGCTGAGAACGCGCGCCGGCCGGTTGCTGGCCGCCTCCCTGACCTGACTCGCCTTCTTGTGAGCCCTCGCTGCCTTCCTGCCCCTCGGAGCCGTCGCCCGGCTCGCCCTCCTGTCGATCGCCCATTGCGTCGCCGAGGCGCTCTTCCAGCGTGTTGCGCTCCTTGTCGAGTATCCCTTCGAGGCGGTTTCGGATGTCTTCGAACGCGGACGAGAGGTCGAAGCGGTCGAGGTTCTGACGGCGCTGCTGGCGTAGCTGCTGCAGCAAGTCGCGCAGGCCCTGCGTGCGATCGCCCTGCTGGTTGCGCATGCCGCGCTGCATCAGGTTGCGCAGCGCATGCTGCAGGTCGCCGAAGTTCATCAGGTCATCGGTCAGCGCATTGAGGATATCGTCCGGGTCTAGCGGGGGTATCTCCTGAGTACCGTCCCACTCCGTGTAGCGATATCTGATGACCATGTGAATCCCCTGACCCGGGGAGCGATACCTAGCCTCTGTAGGAGACCGTGGGACCGACCCTGTCTTTGTTGAGGCGCTTGTTGAGATGCAGCCCTTCGAGAATGAACTCGATGATCGACGCGGTGACGGCCGTGGACGGCTTTGCCTCGAGCTTGCTGATGTGGCCGGTGAGGCCATCAACTTCTTTGACCATCTTCTCGTAATTGGCCGACGGCATCATGTCACCGACTTCGACAGAGATACCGGCCTTGAACCTCGTGACCAGCTCGTCGAAGTCTGAGACGCTGTAGTAGCGGTTGAACACGGCGAGAATGGCGCCCTGGATCAGCTTCTCCAGTATCTGCTCCTCCTTGCCGTCCTCCACGGTCTCGAACTCGACCTTGCCGGCGATCGCCGGGATGACGAAGGGCAGGTCGCTGACGCGCGGCACCACTTCGCTCTCGCCGACGCTGATGGCGCGGCGCTGGGCATTGGCCAGAAGGCTCTCATAGTTGGCAATCGAGGCGCGTACCGAGACGCCGGAGCGCTGGTTGATATCGGGGCTGCGGCGTGCCAGACGGCTCACCTCCGCCACGATCTCCTTCATAAACGCCGGCACGACGACCTTAAAGTCATCGTCCTCGAAGACCATGCGCTCCTGGTCCATGATGCCGATTTCGTGCTCGACGGCTCGCGGGTAATGGGTGCGTATCTGGACGCCGTAGCGGTCTTTGAGCGGCGTAATGATGCGTCCGCGGTTGGTGTAGTCCTCAGGGTTCGCGCTCGACACGAGGAACACGTCGAGCGAGAGGCGTATCTGGTAGCCACGGATCTGAATGTCGCGCTCTTCCATGATGTTGAACAGTCCGACCTGGATGCGCTCTGCAAGGTCGGGTAGCTCGTTGATCGCGAAAATGCCTCGGTTGGTGCGCGGAATCAGGCCGTAATGAATCGTCAACTCGTCCGAGAGGTAGCGGCCCTCAGCAACGCGGATCGGGTCGACCTCGCCGATCAGGTCGGCGATCGTGATGTCAGGCGTCGCGAGCTTTTCGCCGTAGCGGCGGTCTCGCCCGACCCATTCGACAGGCGCCTGATCCCCCATTTCCGCGACCAGGTCCTGCGCGTACTTCGAAAGCGGGTTGAACGGGTCGTCGTTAACTTCGCTGCCCTGGATCACCGGGATCTCGTCATCAAGCAGGTTGACCAGCGAGCGGATGATGCGCGACTTCGCCTGGCCGCGCTCGCCGAGGAAGATGATGTCCTGTCCGGAGAGGATCGCATTCTGCAGCTGCGGGATAACGGTGTCCTCGAAGCCGAAGATGCCGGGGAAAACGTCCTCGTTCTTCCGCATCTTGTCAATCAAGTTGCGGCGCATCTCTTGCTTGACGGTCTGGACTTTGTAACCGGAGCTGCGCAGCTCACCGAGTGTCTTTGGTTTTGCTGCCACGATCCCTCACTCTCCTATAGGCCCAAACCGCGCGACGGCGACCACGAACCGAGTCAGGGCGTGTGGAAGGGCTACTGGGTCATTATACCTGCCGCCATCTGGTTTGCCACCGAAGCCTCACCCTAACCCGGGCCCGGACTCTGGACTGTCGGCACCACTGCCGTAGCGCGGCTGAGCGGCGTGGTGATGACGTTGTTGGCTCGGTTCGGATCGCGCAGGTTGGATGACGGGTCAATGATCACCAGGATATCGATAGGATCATCCCCAACGATCGACGACGACGTCGTGAGCACCACCGTATTGCCCGCCGCAAGAATGTCCGTGAAGTACAGCGTCTCTGCACTGGCGCTCAGCGTCCGGACGGCGACGGCCAGTATCCCATCCGTAAGGTCGGCCGGGCCGCCGTTGAGGACGACTACACGCACGCGGCCGTCGGCCAGCGCGCTCACGTCGAACACCGCCAGGTCCATTGTGCCGGCGAGCGGGCCGGGCGTCCCCTCGCCGATGCCCGGCGTGCCCTCTTCCGGTGTGCCCCGTGTCCCCGGCGTGCCGAAGAACGCCGGCGGTGTCGTGAACTCTAACGGTAGCGGCGTCGGCAGGAGGACTGCCAACGCCTGCAGATTGGAGAAGGTGATTCCTTCAACAGTTGCCGCCGGTATCCAGCCCTGAGCATCCGAACCGGCCGGAAACCGGATCGCCAGCCACTCGCTGTCGAAGTCACGCCCGACGACGTCAAGCCCGTCACCGCGTGACACCGTCCCGAGCGTTGCATACTCATCGCCGGGACCGACACGCACCGCTACTGCCGCGGTCGCTCGCACCGCGGGAGGCAGCGGCGTCTCTTCTGGCAGCAGCGTCGCGGTTGGGATCGGCGCAATCTCGATCAGCCGCGGCTCCTCGTCCTCCGGCCGCGAGATCGCCACGGCGACCAGGGCCAGCGCGACACCGATGAAGGCGCCAAATCCAAATCCCACCAGAAAGGTCAGCGATACGAAACGGACTCCGGGTGCGTTATCCATTAGTAAGGGATTCTAGGCCGCCACGCGTCGTTTAAGAAGACAGCTAACATAGAAGTAACGAACGCCGCCCGGGATCAGGTTTGCAAGGATGCAGGACGATACGCTTTTCGACTCGAAACGCAACGAGCTGCTCGAACGGCTGCAAGCGTTGGAGGGCCCGCAGGCCAGCGGCAGCCTCGCCGAGCTGGCATACCGCCGCGCCCGCGAAGCATTGGAGAAGGCGCTCGACGAGGCCCGTACGATTCGTCTCCAGGCCATCGACGACGCGCGAAACCACCGCGAGCGTGAGCTGACGGCGCTGGCCGAATCGTTGAGCAACTTCCGCCTGGCGGCCGAAAGACAGATCGAAGAGCTACTGCGCGAGGCGGAGCTAGAGGCGGAGCGCCGCCGCGACGAAGCTCGCGACGAAGCCCGTCAGGTCATCGAGCGAGCCACGGCCGAGAGCACCTCGATGCGGGCCGAAGCCGCAGCCATCCGCGCCGCTGCCGACGAGCGAGCCCGCGAAGTCGAGAGCCTCGAGGCCGACTTCGACGAGCTGATCGAGCAGATTGGCAAGCGCCTCGGGATGCAGAAGCCGAAGAAGCCGTGGTTCCGCAAGGAGCGCTACACGCAGTAGGACACGTCGCTTGATTGACGCTCCGGGGGCTGATTGCTAGCATCAGCTTCACCCCTCTCGGGCGGTTAGCTCAGTTGGCTAGAGCGCAGCGTTGACATCGCTGAGGTCACTGGTTCAAGTCCAGTACCGCCCACCACCTACAAGTGAATCGCCGTATTCTTACGAAACTCCAGACGCGTTATACTGACGCCACAATCGAATACAGGCTGTGACGAGGCCGAGTAGCGGCACCGCCGTCGACCAGAGAACGGGAGCAAGGCTGGAACTCCCGCGACGTGCGCACCGCGAAAACCCCCTCCGAGCCGGGCCGCGAACATCGCACCGCGATCAGTAGACGGCCCCGTGAGCCGGCGTTAACGGCATAGCGAGGTTCTCGGATTGAAGTGCGTGGCCGCCGGCCCTTCAGCTGGGGCATGGGGGTGTCCCCCATCTTCAAAGTGAGAGCGAACCAGGGTGGAACCACGGAGCCCACCGTCCCTGTGACGGTCGGGCTTTTTTGTTGCGCTTCGCAACGGGACGGAGAGTGAGATGAGGGTCGGAGAGTTGAGCAGACATCGCATCATCGCGCCACTGCACGCCGCGCCGCGCCGTGTAACCGCGCCGGGATACCTGGACCCGACCGACGAATCACGCGGCGGCGCCGCGAAGAGGTAACGAAATGAACGAAGAGATTCCTGCCCAGATTAAAGGCATGGACGAGCTGCTCTACCGCCAGCGTCACTCGGCGGCGCACATCATGGCCGAGGCCGTCCTGGAGGTGTTCCCGGAGGCGAAATACGCCATCGGGCCGCCGATCGAAAACGGTTTCTACTACGACTTCGAGCTGCCGCGGCCGCTGACGCCGGAGGACCTTGAAGCGTTGGACAAGCTGATGCGCGAGAGCATCGCTGCGGACAAAGCGTTCGTCCGCGGCGAGGCGTCGAAGGACGAAGCGCGGCGCATATTCGCCGATCAGCCCTACAAGCTGGAGCTGATCGACGCCATCGATGCGCCGGACGTCGGCATTTGCAAGCACGGCGACTTCACGGACCTCTGCGGCTACCCCCACGTCGAGAGCACCGGGCAGGTCGGCGCGTTCAAGCTGATGAGCGTCGCGGGCGCCTACTGGCGCGGTGACGAGCACAACCAGATGCTGCAGCGCATCTACGGCGTCATGTTCCCGACGCAGGAGGAGCTTGACGGCTACCTGCACCGTCTCGAAGAAGCGGAGAAGCGCGACCACCGCAAGCTCGGCCGTGAGCTGGACCTGTTCTTTACGGACCCCATCGCGCCTGGTAGTCCTTTCTTCCTTCCGAAGGGTGCTACGGTCTACAACTTGGCCGTCGCTTTGATTCGGGATCTGTACTCGCGCAACGGCTATCAGGAAGTCATCACGCCGGAGATATTCTCGGCCGAGCTCTGGAAGCGTTCCGGGCACTATGACAACTACCGCGATAACATGTACTTCATCCAGGACGACGACCAGGAACTGGGCGTCAAGCCGATGAACTGCCCCGGCCACTGCGTCATGTTCGCATCGCAGGTACACTCCTACCGCGAATTGCCCATCCGCTACGCCGACTTTGGCCGGCTGCACCGCTTCGAGCGGTCCGGCACCCTGCACGGTCTAACGCGGGTCCGTTCGCTGGTACAGGACGACGCACACGTCTACTGCGCGTTGGACCAGGTCAGCGACGAGATTTTGACCTGGATCGAAATGATGCGCGAGGCCTACCGGGCCTTCGGTCTCAGCGAGCCAAGGTTCACGCTGTCACTACGGCCGGATAAGCGCATCGGCACGGATGAGGCGTGGGACCGCGCTGAAGCAGCGCTGCGCACCGCGCTGCAGTCCTCTGGCATGGCATTCGAGGAAGTGCCCGGAGAAGGAGCGTTCTACGGACCAAAGATCGACCTCTTCATCGAGGACGTCATCGGCAGGGAATGGCAGCTCTCCACTTGTCAACTCGACTTCAACCTGCCGGAGCGCTTCGACCTGCACTACGCCGCCGAAGACGGCACGCTACAGCGGCCCGTGATGATCCACCGCGCCATCCTGGGCTCAGTCGAGCGTTTCCTCGGTGTCCTCATCGAGCACCTGGCCGGCGCGTTCCCGGTATGGCTGGCGCCGGTGCAAGCCAAGCTGATCCCGATCGCCGACCGCCACAACGACTACTGCAACGAGGTGGCCGCGAAGCTCCGTGCTGCCGGGCTGCGGGCAGAAGTTGACGAGCGCTCGGAGCGCATGCAGGCGAAGATCCGCGACGCCCAGCTGCACAAGGTGCCGTACATGCTGATCGCCGGCGACCGCGACATCGAAGCCGGCGCCGTCTCGGTCCGCACGCGTGAAGGCGAGGACCTCGGCGCCATCGTGGTCGATGACTTCATCGCGCGGCTCAAAGCGGAGGCCGAAGCGAAGTAACACAGAGGGAGCGGGCAATTGCCCGCTCCCTCTTTTCACGCCGGCGGCCGGGTCAGATACTTCGACGAGCAACCCCGCTGAGCGCACCGGCTAGTACGGCCAGCAGCAGGCCGAGCAGGAAAACCTTCGCCACAAAGATTCCCAACCCGCCGAAAAGCAGAATCAAGAGCAGCATGACGAGAATCGCCGTAAACACGATAGGACTCCTTCCAGATACGGTTCCGGGATATGCCCATGTTCGCAGCCTGGGCATCGACCTCGTGTTAAGCGCCGCAGCGATAACATTTCGAAACCGCGAACGAAATATCGTTTGCCGGGTACACGGCCCTGTGCTACAAAACGCCTAGCCTTGCGGCTCCTTCCCGGGAAGGACCGCCCCGCCGGGCTGGAGGCTCTGCTTGTTCAAGAAGCTCTTGATCGCCAATCGCGGCGAGATTGCCGTGCGCATCATGCGCACCTGCCGCGACATGGGCATCACCAGCGTCGCCGTCTACTCCGAGGCCGATGCCACGGCGCTGCATACTCGCTACGCCGACGAGGCCTACTGCATCGGCCCAGCGCCCGCCGCCGAAAGCTACCTGGATGCGTCGAAGATCATCGAGACCGCCCTGGCCTGCGGCGCCGAAGCGATACACCCGGGCTACGGCTTCCTCTCCGAACGGGCCGAGTTCGGCCGCGCCTGCGCCGAAGCAGGCATCATCTTCGTCGGACCGTCGCCGGAGACGCTGCGCAAGCTTGGCGACAAGGTCGAAGCTCGTCGCATCGCGGACAAGGTGGGCGTGCCTTCGGTGCCAGGTAGCGACGGCCGCGTCACACCCGAAGCGGCGCTCGCCCTTGCGCCCCAGGTCGGCTTCCCGCTCCTGATCAAGGCGGCAGCCGGCGGCGGCGGCAAAGGCATCCGCCTGGTCGAAGACGCATCAACCCTGGAGGAGTCGCTGCGTGTCGCGGCGCAGGAGGCGCAGGCTAGCTTCGGCGACGACGGCCTCTACCTCGAGCGCTATCTAGATCCGGTACGCCACATCGAGGTGCAGGTACTGGCAGACCGGCACGGCGCCGTCGTCCATCTCGGCGAACGCGAGTGCTCCGTGCAGCGCCGCAGCCAGAAGGTCGTCGAGGAGTCTCCCTCTGTTGCCGTCGACGCGGCGCTGCGCGAGCGACTCGGCGCCGCCGCCGTCGCCATCGCGCGCGAGGCCGGCTACGAGAACGCCGGGACGATTGAGTTTCTGCTCGACACCGCAGGCAGCTTCTACTTCATCGAGGCTAACGCGCGCCTGCAGGTCGAGCACCCGGTGACCGAATTCGTCACGGGGCTGGACCTGGTGCGCGAGCAACTGCGTATCGCCGCGGGCGAGCCGCTGGGCTTCGCGCAGGCAGACGTCGACTTGCGGGGATGGGCGATCGAGTGCCGCATCACTGCCGAGGACGCCGACAACGGCTTCATGCCGGGCCTGGGCGTCGCCCATCACGTCAGCGAGCCATCGGGTCCCGGCGTCCGCGTCGACAGCTGCCTGTTTGATGGCTGCGAGGTGGGACCGCACTACGACTCGCTGCTATCCAAGCTGATCGTCTACGGCGCGGACCGCGAACAGGCGCTGGCGCGGGTGCGGCGGGCGCTGGGCGAATACCAGGTGCTCGGGGTGAAGACGACGCTGCCGTTCCACCGCCGCCTCGCGGACGACGCCGCCTTCATCGCCGGCGAGATCGACACGCGATTCCTCGACCGCAGCTTCCACTTTGAAGCGCCCGGTACGGAACATGACGATCACGCGCTGGCAGTGGCGGCATTGCTGTCGCATCAGCGGCGATCGAACGGGACACCAAACGGCGCGGCCGCGAGCGGGATGAGTCGCTGGAAGGCTTCATCGCGCCAAGCGGCCGTCGACCGCGCGCCGGGAGGTGGCCGCTGGCGAAGTACTTCCTGAGGCTCGGCGACCGCGAGACCGAAGCGGAGCTGGAGGAGACGCCCGAGGGCCTGCGCGTCAACCTCGACGGCACATGGCGCGATGTCAGCCTGCAGCGCCTCGGCGACTCGTCGCGCTACCTCCTCGTACTCGACGACCGCATGATCGAGGTCCTGGTCACGGAGGAGTCGCAGGCGTTCAACGTCCAGATCGCCGGCCGCAATTACGACGTGGAGACTGTGCGCCATCGTGGTCGCGGCCACGTCAGCGAGGGCGACCATTTTGTCGAGGGCCGCTGGCTGCTGCGCGCACCGCTGACCGGCGTCGTGGTTGAAACGCGCGTCGCGGCCGGTGAGGCCGTCGGTCAGGGCGACGTCCTGATCGTGGTCGAAGCCATGAAGATGCTCAACGAGCTGCGGGCGCGCGTCGCGGGCACGGTCTCCGCCGTCCACCCCGCGGCCGGCCAGCGGGTCGAGATCGGCGAAGTGCTCGTCGAGATCGGTGAGGACCCTAGAGCGCCCTGAAGATTCGACGGCCGCCCTCCCGGACAATGACGCCGAATCCGGGCTTCGGGAAGTGCCCGAAGCAAGCGTTGTCGCCGTCCCGCTCCAGCTGTGCCATGACGCGCTCGCGGGTCGCGGACGCCTCGGCGGCGTCGTTGTCGAACCCCACTCGCCAGGCCGTCTCCTGCGCCTGCGCCGGGTGATGCCCGACATCGCCGGCAATGAACGCGCGTGTGCCGCCTGACGCAACGATGACGCTCTGGTGCCCTGGTGTGTGACCCGGCGTCGGCACCAGCGTTATTTGCGGCGTGAGCTGTGTCTCTCCCGAGACGAGCTCAAGGCGGCCCGTTTTCTCTAGCGGCAGCACCTGCGCCTGGACGACCTCCTCGTCCTTCCGCGTGCTGAAGAAGTCCCAATCCACCTGCTGGACGACATACCGAGCATTCGGGAATGTTGGCATTCCGTCCTGGAAGTTCCAGCCTACGTGGTCGGGGTGCAGGTGCGTGAACAAGACCGTGCCGATATCCTCAGCCGCGAAGCCCTCCGCGCGCAGGCTTTCGACCAGCTTCCCTGGCGCTGCTGGGTTCACGTTCGGCCCGAGGCCGGTGTCGACCAGGATCGCCTGGCCGCCTCCCGCGATGACGAAGCACGATATCCCGAGCTTCACGTCCGCCTCATGAAAGGCGTTGGGATACAACGGCCTGTAGGGCGCGAAGGCGTCAGCCGGTACGTCCGGGAAGACTCCCGCCATCGGGAACGGAGCCTCCAGGTCGAGAATCGAAACGATGTCCAGGTCACCAACCTTGATACGCGCCATTCCTTCTACCTCCACTGGCAATTCTCGTGGCAGGCGGATGGATGATAGGCGGGGCGTCCGTTTTCCGTCTACAAGCACTTCAGCACATTTTTTCGTAATCTGCTTGACATGACAGCACGTCCGTTCTATTCTCTTCGAACAAACGTCCTGAGGAGGATCACCATGGGCCCCGTCGTCATCGCCATCTGCACGCTTCTCTGCGCCGCCTATCTGCTGTGGCAGTTCTGGGAGGCCGACCTCGTCGACGACCGCTAAAGGTCGCGACTCCCGGCAAGCGTCTCGCATCCGTTCGTCATGATGACGCAGCGATTTGGCCCTTCGGGGGCTTGCGGGGCGCCTCAGCCATTGGGGTCCACGGAGACTTTAGCCATGAATGCTAGAATCGATGGCAGCGGCCCAGGTAGATTGAAGCCTGGGCCGCGCCATTATGATGACAATCCCCCTATTGGCCATCGCGGCGCTTTCCTTGCTCTCCGTCCTCGACTCGGTGGTGAACATCATCGAGTGGGTGGCGAAGCTTCCGGTCGAGATCTTTCGTGGCTACGGGTCGCTACTGCGGTGGGCTGCCGACGCCGTCCAATCGCTATTTGAAGACTACGGCTACTGGGTCGTCTTCTTCGGCACGCTATGTGAAAACACGCTGCTCGTCGGCCTTATTATTCCCGGCGCGCTCGTCGTCCTCCTCGCCGGCCTGGCAGCCCACGACGGCACAATCTCCTGGCCCGAGGCGATAGTCCTCGGCATCGCCGGCACCATAATCGGCGACACGATCAGCTACTTCCTGGGCCGCTACGGCTGGTCGCGCTTTGGACGCACGAAGTTCCTCAGCGATCTCGTCGAAAAGGTTCGGGAACCGCTGCTGCGACGCGGCACCTGGTTCGTCCTGCTCTACCACTTCGCCGGCTACACGCGCGTTATCGGCCCCACGGCCGCCGGCCTGCTGCGCATGCCCTACCGGCGCTGGGCGCCCGTGGACTACGGCGGCGCCGTGCTCTGGATATTCGGCTACTTCGGCATCGGTTACGGCCTGGGAGTCGCCGGTCTGACGCTCGACTCCACCGACAGCTACTTCCGCTACGTCGAGTGGGCACTCCTCATCGCCATCGGGACCTGGGCCTACTTCCTCATCCAGCGGCACCAGGATGCGATCATGCAACGATTCGGCATCGCCGAGGACGACCCGGAACCCGCCGCCCCGGCACCGGAGAGCAACGTCTAGGCCAAAACGAAGTCGAAGCGGGCCTGCTTGCCCGAGGGTCCATCGCTCAGATCGACGATGCAGTCCGGCACGAAGAGGTTGTCCGTCTCGTTCAGCGGCTGCTCGGGAAGGTAGAGCTGGGTGGTCAGCGTCTCGCGGCGCGACGCCTTCACCTTGACGTGGATGTGCGGCGTTCGCGTGAAGTGGTACGGTTCACCGTCGCGCTCGCCTGACTCCTCATAGTCAACCGGAATCACGGTCTCGACCCGATAACGTCCCGCGGCGTCGGTGAACTGGTGGCCGCGCAGTTTGTAGCCTGCGATGTCGTAGACGCCCTCACCGTCGCATTGCCAGACGTCCACCCATGCGCCTTCGACCGGCGATCCCTTTGCCGTGCGAACGACGCCGCTGAGGACGATCGGTTCGCCGGCGATGCCGGGCTCGACCAGGTTGCTGCGCTGCGGCGAACCAGGCAACCAGTACGGCCCTTCGATCTGAGTCGGCGTGACGGCAAGCGTGCTGGCCATGACGAACCTCCGCCTCTAGCTTACGAGGCGCAGACGAAGCTCGCTAGCGGGGCTCTATGCGTTCGTCAGCGAACGCGGCAGGGTGGTCTCGCCCATGAGGTGAAGATCGATGCCGCGTGCGGCCTCCCGGCCTTCCGCGAGCGCCCAAACGACCAACGACTGGCCGCGTGAGGCATCGCCGGCGGCGAAGATCCCTGGCACGCTGCTCATTTTGTCGGCGTTCGTCTTCACATTGCCACGCGGATCGAGCTCCACACCCAGGCTCTCGACCAGACCGTGGCGCTCCGGGTGCAAGAAGCCCATCGCCAGCAAGACGAGGTCAGCGTCGACGTCGAATTCGGTGCCGGGCATTTCGGTCATCTGGCTACGGCCGTTTTCGTCCGGCTTCCACTCGAGGCGGGTCATGTTTAGCTTCTCGACCTGGCCGTTGCTGCCGGAGAAGGACTTCGTCCCGACGCTCCAGTCGAGGCTGCCGCCCTCCTCCAGCGCGTAGGAGCGTCGCAGTATGACCGGCCATTGCGGCCACGGGTTGCCCTCGGAACGCGTGACCGGCGGCTCCGGGATGATGTCAAACTGGCGGACGATTTCGGCGCCCTGCCGGTGGGCCGTCGCCAGGCAGTCCGCGCCGGTGTCGCCACCACCCAGGATGACAACACGCTTGCCCTCGGCGCTGATGCGCTCCTCTTCCGGGAAGCTCTCGCCGGCGAGGAGTTTGTTCTGCTGCGTCAGGTAGTCCATCGCGAAGTGCACGCCGTCCAGCTCGCGGCCCGGGATGTCCAGGTTGCGAGGGACCGTAGAGCCGATGCAGAGCAGGATCGCGTCGAAGTCGCGCTTGAGGTCTTCGACGGCGTAGTTCTGGCCGACGTAGACCCCGGTGCGGAACGTGACGCCCTCGTCGCGCATCTGCTGCGCGCGGCGCTCCACGAGGTGCTTGTCGAGCTTGAAGTCCGGGATGCCGAGTCGCAGCAGCCCACCGATGTAGTTGGCGCGCTCGAACACGGTGACGGTATGGCCGGCGCGGTTGAGCTGCTGCGCAGCCGCCATGCCGGACGGCCCGGAGCCAATGACGGCAACCGTCTTGCCGGTTCGCGTCGCGGGCGGCCGCGGCGTAATCCAGCCCTCTTCCCATCCCCGATCCGCGATCGCCTTCTCGATGTACTCAATCGTCACCGGGTCCTGGTTGATCGAGAGCGTGCAGGCCGCCTCGCAGGGCGCCGGGCAGATGCGTCCCGTGAACTCAGGGAAGTTGTTCGTCGCGTGCAGCGCGGCGAGAGCCTTGTCCCACTGCCCCTTGTAGACGAAGTCGTTGAAATCTGGGATGACGTTGCCCAGCGGGCAGCCCTTGTGACAGAACGGGATACCGCAGTCCATGCAGCGCCCGCCCTGCCCGCGCGCATCCTCTTCCGTCCAGTGCAGCACGAACTCGTTGTAGTCGCGGATGCGCTCCTGCGTGTCTCGACGCGGCGGCGGCTGGCGCGGTCGATCCTTGAAACCGGTGGGTTCGCCCAATACGGAGTACCTCTAGCTTGCGGCGTCGCTGAAGCCGGCGCCGTTGCCTCGGGCAAGGCGCTCAGCCAGGACGCGTTTGTAGTCTCGGGGCATGACTTTGACGAACTTGGGCAGCATCGTCTCCCAGGCGTCCAGGACGCGGGTGGCGTTGACGCTGCCGGTCGCGTCGCGGTGACCTTCCAACAGCCCACGCAGCGCCGCTCTGTCCGCTTCGCTTTCGACGCGCTCGAGGTCGACCATCTCCTGGTTGCAGAGGCTCTCGAACACACCCGCTTCGTCCAGGACGAAGGCTTCGCCGCCGCTCATTCCCGCCGCGAAGTTGCGGCCTGTGGGGCCGAGTACAACGACGCGGCCGCCCGTCATGTACTCGCAACCATGGTCGCCGACGCCCTCGACGACGGTCTCGGCGCCGCTGTTGCGTACCGCGAACCGCTCGCCCGCGATGCCGCGGATGTAGGCGCGTCCGCTGGTGGCTCCGTACAGCACGGTGTTACCGACGAGGATGTTTTCTTCGGCCGTGAAGCTGCTGACCGCCGGCGGCTGAATGATCACGGTGCCGCCGGACAAGCCCTTGCAGAAGTAATCGTTAGCGTCTCCTTCGACGCTTGCGGTCACGCCCTTGGCCAGGAAGGCGCCAAAACTCTGACCGGCAGAACCGTGGAACTTGAGTTTGATCGTCCCCTCCGGCAGGCCTTCCTCACCGTAGCGACTCGCGATCTGGTTGCTCAGCATCGAGCCGACAGTACGGTTCGAGTTGTGAATCTCGAATTCGAGGCTGACAGGCTGCTTGTCTTCCAGCGCCGGCTGCACCATCTCGATGATCTGGTGGTCGAGCGCGTGGTCGAGGCTGTGGTCCTGTACTTCGCACTGGTAGGTGGCCACGCCGGGTGGGACGTTGGGACGGTGCAGCAAAGCGCTGAAGTCCAGACCACGTGCCTTCCAGTGCTCGACGGCAATGCGGCCGTCTAGCATATCGACTCGACCCACCATCTCATTGATGGTCCGGAGGCCGAGCTCAGCCATGATGGCTCGTAGTTCTTCCGCGACGAAGAAGAAGTAGTTGATCACGTGCTCCGGCTGACCCGCAAAGCGTGCCCGCAGCTCCGGGTCCTGCGTCGCGATGCCTACCGAGCAGGTGTTGAGGTGGCATTTGCGCAGCATGATGCAGCCCATGACGACAAGCGGCGCCGTCGCGAAGCCGAACTCTTCTGCGCCCAGCAGCGTCGCGATGGCGACGTCACGGCCCGTCTTAAGCTGGCCGTCGGTCTGCACCACGATGCGGCCTCGCAGGTCGTTGAGCACGAGGACCTGCTGCGTCTCCGCAACGCCTAGCTCCCAGGGCAAGCCAGCGTTTTTGATCGACGACTCGGGCGAGGCGCCGGTGCCGCCGCTGTCGCCACTAATCAAGACGACATCGCCGTGGCCCTTCGAAACGCCCGCGGCGATCGTGCCGACGCCGAACTCCGAGACGAGTTTGACGTGAATACGTGCCTGCGGGCTGGCGTTCTTCAGGTCGTGGATCAGCTGCGCCAGATCCTCGATCGAGTAGATGTCGTGGTGTGGCGGCGGCGAGATCAACTCCACACCGGGCGTCGTGTGGCGCACCCAACCGATGTACTCGTCGACCTTGTGGCCGGGCAGCTGGCCGCCCTCACCGGGCTTGGAGCCCTGCGCCATCTTGATCTGCAGGTCGGTCGCGTGTGACAGGTAGTTCGCCGTCACGCCAAAGCGGCCGGACGCAACCTGCTTCATCGCGCTGTTGCGAGAATCGCCGTTGTCGTCCGGGGTGAAACGGTGATAGTCCTCGCCGCCTTCGCCCGTATTGCTGCGGGCGCCGATGCGGTTCATCGCGATCGCCATCGTCTCGTGGGCCTCGCGGCTGATCGAGCCGAGCGACGCGGCGCCGGTCGCGAAGCGCTTGACGATGTCGACAGCCGGCTCCACCTCGTCGATCGGGACCGGGTTACCGGCCTTGAAGTCGAGCAGCCCGCGGATCGTGCAGAGCCGCCGGTTCTCCTCGTCGATCAGCTTCGTGAATTGCTGGAACGACTCGAAGTTGTTGCTGCGCGTCGAGTGCTGCAGCAAGGAGATCGTGTCCGGGTTGTACATGTGATATTCGCCGTCGCGGCGCCATTGGTAGTAGCCGCCCGGCTTGAGATCGAGGATGCCCGCGATGGCGCGCTCGGGATAAGCGTACGTATGCCGCGCCCGCGTCTCGCGCTCGATGTCGTCCACGCCGACACCACCGATGCGCGACGGCGTCCACGTGAAATACTGGTCGACGAACTCCTGCGCCAGGCCGACCGCTTCGAAGATCTGGGCGCCGCGGTAACTCTGCAGCGTGCTGATGCCCATCTTCGACATCACCTTCAGCACACCCTTGTGCAGCGCCTTGACGTAGTTCTTCTCCACCGCGTGGAAGTCGACGTCCTTCGTCATCATGCCGCGGTTGCAGAGGTCCTCAAGCGTCTCAAGCGCCAGGTACGGGTTGATACCCCCGGCCCCGTAGCCGATCAGCGCCGCCATGTGGTGCACCTCGCGAGGCTCCGCTGACTCAACGACGATGCCGACCTTGGTGCGCGTGCCTTCGCGGACCAGGTGGTGGTGCACCGCGCCGACCGCTAGTAGCGCGGGAATCGCGGCGTGATCGTGGTCCGTGCCGCGGTCTGAAAGGATGAGTATCGAAATGCCTTCCGCCACGGCGGCCGACGCCGCGTCGCAGAGACGGTCCAGCGCCGCGTGCATGGCCCCTTCTGGCTCTGACGTCTCAAACAACGTCGACAGCGTCCGCGACCGGATGCTGCCCGCCTCAATCTCGCGGATCTTCGCCAGCTCCTCGTTGCTCAGGAACGGCTCCTTGAGACGCAGCTGATGCACGTGCCGCGGCGTCTCCTCGAACAGGTTCTGCTCAGAGCCGATGAACGTTTCAAGCGAAGTCACGAGCTCCTCTCGGATCGCGTCCAGCGGCGGGTTGCTGACCTGCGCGAAGAGCTGCTTGAAGTAGCTGTACAGCAGCGGGTTCATGTCCGAGAGCACGGCAATAGGCGTGTCGTTGCCCATCGAGCCGATCGGCTCGGTGCCGTTGCTGCCCATCGGCTCGAGGATCATGTCGATGTCCTCGTTGGTGTAACCAAACGCCTTCTGGCGATCGACGATGGTGTCGGCGTCGAGACCGGGGACCTCTGCCGCCGCCGGCAGCTCGTCCAAGACGACACGCTGCGAGAGGATCCACTCCTCGTAGGGCTCGCGGCTGGTCAGCTCGGCCTTGATCTCGGTGTCATCGATCAGCCGCCCCGCCTTCGTGTCGAGCAGGAACATGCGCCCGGGCTGGATGCGGCTCTTGAACACGACCTTCTCCGGCGGCACGTCCAGGACGCCCGTCTCGGAGGCCATGACCAGCAGGTTGTCCGTCGTAACCAGGTAGCGGCAGGGGCGCAGGCCGTTGCGGTCCAGGATGGCGCAGACCTGCGTGCCGTCCGTGCCGATGATCAGCGCCGGGCCGTCCCACGGTTCCATCATCGCCGAGTGATACTCGTAGAATGCGCGCCGCGGCGAGTCCATCGGAATGTGGTCCGCCCACGCCTCCGGGATCAGCATCATCAGCGCATGCGGCAACGAACGGCCGGTCGCCAGCAGCAGCTCGAGCGCGTTATCGAAGCTCGCTGTATCGCTCTGCCCGCTGGCGGCGATGATCGGCAACAGCTTCTTGATATCGTCACCCAATTCCGGCGACGCGAACATGGTCTCGCGCGCGGCCATCCAGTTGATGTTGCCGCGCAGCGTGTTGATCTCGCCGTTGTGGATCACGAAGCGATAAGGGTGGGCCAGCTTCCAGGTGCCCAGCGTATTCGTGCTGAAGCGCGAGTGGACCAACGCGAACGCCGACACCATCGATTCATGGCTCAGGTCGTGATAGAAGGGCTCGATCTGATCCGCGACCAGCAGTCCCTTGTAGACGATGGTGCGCGACGAGAGGCTGCAGACATAGAAGTCGTCTCTGTCTTGCATGTCGCTGGTCGAGATGATGTTGAAGATCACCTTGCGCAGCACGAACAGCTTCAGCTCGAAATGAAATTCATCGTGGACGTTAGGCGGACGCTGGACGAAGAACTGCCGGATCCGTGGCATCGCCTGCGCCGCCAGCACGCCGATGGCGTCGGGGTTGACCGGCACATCGCGCCAGCCCAGGAAGGTCATGCCCTCCTGCGCCGTACTCTGCTCGATGATCGTCTCGCAGCGATGACGCTGACGTGCTTCCTGCGGCAAGAACACCATGCCAACGCCGTACTCACCTCGATGCGGCAGTGAGATATCGTGCTGCAGAACTTCGCGCTGGAAGAACTCGTGAGGCATCTGGATCAGGATGCCGGCGCCGTCTCCGGTCTTGGGGTCGGCGCCGCGTGCGCCGCGGTGCCTCAGGTTGATCAGAACCTCGATGCCCTGCTCGATGATTTTGTGGGACCTCTCGCCGGTGATGTTCGCCACCATGCCCACGCCACAGGCGTCGTGTTCCTGGCGAGGGTCGTAAAGACCCTGCTTGGTTAGTCTTGGCAGATTGGGAAATTGATAGTCCTGGCTCATGTGAGTCTTCGATATCCCATCCTGTGACATTCGGGGTGAGCGCTCCGCCGGGCCCGGCGAAAGCCTGTAATTAAATCAAACCGGCCCGCCTGAACGGCAGGCCAGCTAGTGACCGGATAATAATTACATATGGGAAATGGCGCAAGACCTTGAATCCGGTGATTACCGGAAACGAATGTCCGCCTACCAGATTCCCAGCTGCATCTTGATGTCGTCGTTCGCCATCGTCCGCGGGTCCCAGGGCGGGCTGAACGTCAGGTCCACGTTCACGTCGCGCACACCGGGCACGTCCATCGCCGCGTCCTGAATCTGCGCGATCAACATCGGCCCCAGGGGGCATGCCGGCGTCGTCAATGTAAACGTTATGTCGACTATGTTGTCATCATCGACGCGAACGTCGTAGATCAGGCCGAGGTCGACGATGCCCAGGTGGATCTCCGGGTCCTGAATCGGCATCAGGGCTTCCATCACCGCCTCGCTCGTTACCTTTACGCTCTCAGTCATGCCGTCCTCCAGTTAGCTTGATGCTAGTCGTTTGCCTCAGTGTGTGAGGCGCCGTTTTCTCGTAAGCCCTGCTCCAGCGTGTTCCACGCCAGCGTGGCGCATTTCACGCGCACCGGGAACCTGGCGACGCCCTGGAACGCCTCCAGGTCGCCCAGCTCGGCCGGCGGCTCCTCCTCCGGGTCTGTCATCATGCGCTTGAACGCCGTCACCAGCGCCATCGCCTCCGCCTTGCTGCGTCCCTTGATCAGGTCCGTCATCATCGAGCTCGACGCCTGGCTGATCGAGCAGCCGCGCCCTTTGAACGCCACGTCCTCGATGACGTCGCCCTCCAGAAGCAGCTCGACCTCGATCTCATCGCCGCAGAGCGGGTTGTAGCCTTCGACCTTCGCCGTCGCGTGCGCCAGCTCGCCGCGGTTCCGCGGGTGGCGATAGTGATCGAGGATCA
>DASTLN010000128.1:0-3916 GCA_035714925.1 Dehalococcoidia bacterium
GGCCTATCGTCGCGAGCTGGCCAACCGTCTCGCTCGTTACCTCGTCCTCGTCGACCGCTCCCGCACACCGGTCTCTCCCGAGGAGCAGGAACCGCACCGCAAGTCTCTACTCGGCATCTTCCGCCGCAAGCCCGGCGAGGAGCTCACAACTGACTTCATCATCGGCTACGTCGGCATCTGGCTCATGGTCGACCAGGCCCACATCGTCGCCATCGCCATTCGGGAGGAGTACCGTCGTCAAGGCCTCGGGGAGTTGCTGCTTGCCGAGGCTGTCGAGATGGCCCTGTCAAATGGCCAGGAGAGCGTCACGCTGGAGGTCCGTCGCAGCAACGAGTCCGCCCAGGCGCTGTACGAGAAGTTCCGCTTCCTCAAAGTCGGCGTCCGGCGTCGCTACTACACAGACAACAAGGAAGACGCCCTGATCATGACCACGCCGCCGATCAACACGGACTCCTACGGCGAACACCTCGCCTACCTGCGCGATTGCTGGGAACGCCGCTGGGCACAAGAAACCGCCGGCTGATTCGCTATTCGTGAAGCCCTAAACGCTGAGATAGACGTAAAAGCGGTTCTCGCGCTCCAGGACCAACGGCGTCTTGCCCTCCGCCACCTGCTCGCGGATGAAGTTGGGTAGGCTCGCGCCGTGTCCCTTTACCGGGAAGCTGCGCTCGTAGCGGTATTCCTGCTCGCCCAGCTTGGTCTGCGAGAACGGCGGTGGGCCGTGGACGCGGATTCGCGCCACCTCCATGCCGTCCAGCGGCAGCGGCTCGATCTCCAGTTCGTCGAGTTCCAGCACCGGAGTCCTAGTTGGCGTTCTCGAGGCGCGCCTTGAGCTGCGCCATCGAGTCCTTGGCAAGCTGATCGAACAGGCGCTCCATGAACAGCATGTCCATCAGCTTGCCCATTCCTCCCATCGGCGGCGTGTAGTCGACGCTCCATGCCACCTTCGTGCTCTCTCGAAACGGCACCACGGACAGGCGATCCGTCATCTCCATGCCTCGCGTGTGCCGCCAGGTCACGAACTCGTTCGTCTTGAACTCCGTAACGATGGCCTCGACCGTCTCTTTGCGTGGCCCTACTTGCATCTTCATGGTGCTCGTTGCGCCGAGGCCCGCCTTCTCCACCGAAGTGATTTCAGCTTCCTTCGTCCACTTCACCCACTCCGGATGAGACTCCACGTCGGCCAGATAGGCGAACACGGTCTCCAGCGGCGCATTGATGTCGATCGAGTTGTCGAGTCTGGGCATGCTGCCTCCGTCTGCTTATCGATGCCAATCATATCTGGGGTGCTACTAGTGTCAACGCGGGCCGACTCTCATATACGAGCAGCTTGACGCAATTGCGGGCGCTCCATACGATGGCTGATACCTTCTTAAGTAAAGCAGACTCTCTGAAGCAGACTCCACCACTGGACCCGAGGAATATCGAATGAGCGCCCGCGCCGGCAGCGCGACCACCAGACAAACCAACCTCCGCCGTTCTGCTCACGTGCGCCAGGTCCGCGATGCGGAGTCGATAAGGCCGATCCTCGAATCCGCGGGCCCTTACGCCGCCTACGCCTTGGCGTACCTCGATCCCCGCAATTTCCACTTGGCGCAGTTCTACGAGATCGTCGCGGGCGACCGCCAGGCGGTGGTTATGCATGCTCGCGGCGGCCTCGGCCCGTCTACCCTGACCTGCGGCGACGGCGTGCTCGTCGAGCACCTACTCGACTTGCATCCCGGCCCGCGTCAGGCCTTCTTCACCTGTGAGACCACTCACACCGAGTCCGTACTGCACTCGCACAACCTCTGGCGCCCCCAGGCCATGATGCGCATGCGGCTCGACCCGGCGGACTTCAAACTGCCCGAAGACATGGCTGAGGTCCGTCGCCTCACGTCAGCCGACTCCAGGGACCTCAACCGCCTCTACCACGACGAGGGCACTCGCCATATAGGCCGTCAGATCGTCGAGGGAATCTACTACGGCGCCTTCCACCGCTCCCGGCTTGTCGCTGCGGCAGGCACGCACATTTACTCCCGGCGCGAGGGCGTCGGTGTCGTCGGCAACGTCTACACCCACCCCGACTTCCGCAACCATGGTCTCGCCACCGCCGCTACGGCCGCGGTCACGCAGCACCTGCTAGACGCCTGCGACCTTATCGTCCTCAACGTCGACCCGGCGAACCGCACCGCGCGCCACATCTACGAGCAGCTCGGCTACAAAGAAGCGGGCCGCCTCGTCGAGGCGATGGCGACGCGCCGCAGCGCTCACACCCCGGTCCCCTTCCTCAAGCGCCTCCTGGCCCGATACCGTGCCGGCGCCCTCGGCTCCGAAGTCGTCGAACTCTAGTCGGCAAATGGATGCTGTAATTCTCGTCGGAGGCGGAGGCACCAGGCTCCGGCCGCTGACCTACGCCCTGCCGAAGCCCCTGATTCCCGTCTTCAATCAACCCCTCCTCGCCCGCATCATCGCCAACCTCGCAAGCCATGGCGTCGACCGCGTCGTCCTCGCCGCCTCCGACGGCGAGCGCCGCATCGAGGCAGCCCTCGGCGAAGGCGCCCACCTCGGCGTCAAGCTCTCCTACTCCTATGAAACCGAGCCCCTCGGCTCCGGACTCGCCGTCAAGATGGCGGCGCGCGACTTCGAAGCCGCCTTCTTCGTCTGCAACGGCGACGTCATCACCGACCTCGACCTCTCGGCCATGCTCCGGCGCCACCGCGACAACAGCGCCACGCTCAGCATCGCGCTCTCGGCCGTAGACGACCCCACGGCCTTCGGCATCGCCGAGCTGGCCGCCGAGGACCGTATCACCCGCTTCGTCGAGAAGCCTTCGCGCGAGGAAGCGCCCAGCGCCTGGGCCAACGCCGGTACCTGGATCTTCGAGCCTTCCGTCCTCGACCAGATCCCGGACGAGAAGATGGACGGCTCCCTGGAACGCCTCGTCTTCCCATCGCTCATCGCCGATGGCCTCCTCGTCCAGGGCTTCCCGGCCGACGCCTACTGGATCGACGTCGGCACCTCCGAACGCTATCTCCAACTGCACGCCGACGTCCTCGCCAGGGGCATCGCCGGCTGGTTGCCGGAAGGCATCGCCACCAGCGCCGCGCTGGGTGAAGGCTGCGAGGTCTGGCCGGACGCCACGCTCGGCGCCAACGTCCTGCTGGGACGCAACGTCCGGATCGGTAGCCAGGTCAGCATCGAAGGCCCCTCCGTCCTCGGTGACAACTGTGCAGTACGAGAGCGCGCCACGATCTCTGCCTCCGTGCTCTGGTCAGACGTAAGAATTGGCGCCGGTGCGGTCGTGCGCGACAGCATTCTCGGCGCCGGCTGCTGGATCGGCGACGACGCGGTCGTCGAAGGCGCCGTACTGGCCAACGGCGTCCGCGTCAAACGCGGCGTACGCCTCGAGCGCGGGAGTAGACTTGAGCCGGACGAAGTCGCGGGCTAGATCGCCCGGGTAGCGAGGACATGAACCCGCCCATGACCAAGACTCCGATCAAGTTCGGCACCGACGGCTGGCGAGCCATCATCGCCGAGGACTACACCTTCGAAAACGTCCGCGATTGCGCCGAGGGCGTCGCCCGTTACCTCAAAGACGCCGGTCTCGCCGAACGCGGCCTCGTCATCGGCTTCGATACCCGCTTCGGCTCAGAGCGCTTCGCCGCCGCCAGCGCTGAGGTCGTCGCCGCCCACGGCATCAAGACCTATATCTTTGACTCCGCCGCCGCCACGCCCGTCGCCTGCCACGCCATCCTCGACAAACAGGCCGGGGGCGCCATTGTCATCACCGCGTCGCACAATCCCGGCGCTTACAACGGCTTCAAGTACAAGCCGGAGTACGCCGGCAGTTCCCCACCCGAGGTCGTCGACGCCCTCGAAGCCGCGATCGAGACTGGCCGCGCCGCCGGTGAGCCTCAACGCCTCGCCTTCGAGG
>DASTLN010000129.1:0-9416 GCA_035714925.1 Dehalococcoidia bacterium
CTGGTCGAGGTCATGGGCCCCGACAACGTGATCTTCGCCTCGGAGATGATCGGCGCCGTCCGCGGCATCGACGACCGCACCGGCCGCTACTTCGACGACACGAAACCCTACGTCGACGCGCTAAACCTCAGCGCCGAAGACGCCACGAAGATCTTCGAAGGCAACGCCTACAAAGCCTACCCGCGGTTGGCGAAAAGGCTCGGGAAGTAGCCCTCACTCCCATTGCGAGGAGCCCAGCGACGAAGCAATCTCGGGCTAACGCGCCGCAACGGTGTTTAGGCGGCGATTAGCCCTCCAGGAACTCCAGCACGTCCTTGACGAACTTGTCCGGCACTTCCTGCGGCACGCCGTGACCCACGCCCTCGTAGATGATCAGCTTCGAGTTCGGGATGCCGTCGGCGTGCTCGTGCGCCATTGACACGTCGTTCGTCTTGTCCTCGGCGCCCCAGACGACCAGCGTCGGCACCGGGATCCACTTCAAGCGCCGCATCGTGTTGTACCGGATGCGCGTGTCCGGGTTCGTCATATGCTTCATAACCTTGCCAAAGCCCTCGACCTGCTCCGGCTTGGCTCGCTTCTCGAGGAAGCCCTGGATCGTCCGTTCGCGGTCGGCTTCCGAGAGGTGGCCGCCGGCTTTCTTGATGTCCTCTTCGCTCGGCGGCTTCCAGTCGACCATCGTGGCCAGCGGCCGCGCCTGCGTGCCGCCCGCCGCGACCAGCACGAGCTTGTTGATGCGATGTGGGCTCTCGTAGCCGAACAGCGTGCCCAGCCAGCCTCCCATCGAGTGACCGACGAAGTTCACCTTCTCGAAGCCCAGCGCGTCGATCACCTCGCGGATGTGGTCCACCATGTAGCCGAAGGAGAACTCCTGATCGAACACATCGCCCTTGCCCCAATTGAGGCAATCGATGGCGATGACGTGCAGTTTCTCCGCCAGCGGCCGCATGACACCACGCCAGTTGTCCGCGCTGCTGAGGAACCCCGCGCCGTGCACCAGCAAGGTCGGGTAGCCCGTACCCGCCTCGAGTACTCGGGTCCGGCCGTGGCTCAGGTCCAGAAACCGCTCTTGAATCTCTACCTCTACTGCCATGTGCCCCTCCGCTGTCTTGGCTACTGCCGTTGTTGCTGTCCGTAAGGCAGAGCATTGACCGACTGCTGTCGCGTGTCAACGGCGGGGAGAGCAGACAACAGAGAACAGATAACAGGCGCCAGAGCCTGCTATCTGCGCCAAACCCTGTCCTCTGCTAACGTCCCGCGTGCAATAATCCAGCCGTTAACAATTAGCCGTTGAGGAGGAACAAAATGGCGCGAATCGAACTCATCACGTCCAAAGACCAGATCCCGGAAGACCGGCACCAGGAATACGACGAGATCGTCGGCGTCCTCGGAAACGTCGGCGGCCCCTTCGGCGTCCTCATGCACAGTCCCGGCTTGGCGGAAATGGTCTGCAAGACCGGCGCCCACGTCCGCCTCCAGAGCAGCCTGACCATGGTCGAGCGCGAGCTCTGCATCCTCTCGCTCTGCCGCGAGCGTGACGCCGCCTACGAATGGGCTGCCCACGTCGGCACCGCGCGCAAGGCCGGCATGCGCGAAGAGGCGATCGACGTCATGCGCAGCGGTGGCGACCCCAGCGGCCTGGAGCCGGACGAGCGCGACATCATCACCTACTCCCGTCAGCTCCTGCGCGACAACAAGGTGGACGACGCCCTCTTCAACTCAATGCTCGCCCGCCACGACGCGCGCTGGATGGTCGAGATCACCGCTACGCTTGGGCAATACTCCTACATCTCGTGCATCAACAACGCCTTCGCCATGGTGCCGCGTGAGGGCGCCGAGGTCCTGCCCGTCAACAAATGACAGCCACCGGTGAAGTCTTCCGTCCTGGGTGAGGGTGAGCAATCTGCCTCACATATCAAACAGCCCTCGGCAACGCATTCCACCCAACGCTCCGTCTCAACCAGCCCCTCTCCTCGCAAGGAGAGGGGCGCGCGGCAGCGGGGGTGAGGTAACCAGCATGTATAATGTGAAGTGACCTTCCGCCATAAAGGAACATACGCAGCTCCCTGGGCCGCAATCCGGCCCGGGGAGTTTGCTGAATAGAGGACCCTATAGCCTTCCACGCCTCCAACATCCGCAACATCGCGATCATCGCCCACGTTGACCACGGCAAGACCACCCTCGTCGACCAGATGCTCAGCCAGACCGGCGCGTTTCGCGAGAATCAGGCTGTCGCCGTGCGCGTGATGGACTCGAACGAACTCGAACGCGAGCGCGGCATCACGATCCTGGCCAAGAACACCGCCGTCTTCTACAAGGACACCAAGATCAACATCGTCGACACCCCCGGCCACGCCGACTTCGGCGGCGAAGTCGAGCGCACGCTGACCATGGTCGATGGCGTGCTGCTCCTCGTCGACGCCGCCGAAGGCCCGCTGCCCGGCACGCGCTTCGTCCTGCGCAAGGCCCTCGACCTCAAGCTCAAGCCCATCGTCGTGATCAACAAGACGGACCGCAAAGACGCCCGCGCCTACGAGGTGCTGGACGAGGTCTTCGAGCTCTTCATGTCGCTCGGCGCCGACGACGAGCAGCTCGACTTCCCCACCCTCTTCACGGTCGCCACCCACGGCATCGCCCGCCGTGACCTCAAGGACGAGGGCACCACGCTCGAACCGCTGTTCGAGACGATCCTCGATACCGTGCCGGCGCCGCCCGGCGACACCGAATCGCCGTTCCAGATGCTGATCACCACCATCGACTACAACGAGTACGTCGGCAGGCTCGGCATCGGCCGTATTGCGCGCGGCACCATCCGTCTCGGCTCGCCGATGAAGGTGGTACACCACGACGGCGTCGCCGAAGACGCGCGCGTCACTAAGATCTACACCTTCGACGGGCTCAAGCGGACCGAAGTGGAGCAAGCCTCCGCGGGCGACGTGATCGCCATCGCAGGCATGGAAGACGTCGGCATCGGTGAAACGCTGGCCGACGCCGCCGACCCGACGCCGCTCTCCTTCGTCTCGATCGAAGAGCCCACCATGTCGATGGACTTCCTCGTCAATAACTCACCCTTCGCCGGCCAGGAGGGACGATTCGTCACGACTCGCAACCTCGCTGCCCGCCTCCAGCGCGAGCTGCGCTCCAACGTCTCCCTCCGTGTCGAGCCGACCGAAACGCCGGAATGCTTCCGCGTCAGCGGCCGCGGCGAGCTGCACCTCGCGATCCTTATTGAGACGATGCGCCGTGAAGGCTACGAGTTCCAGGTCTCGCGCCCGGAGGTCATCCTCAGGACCGTCGACGGCGTCCTCAGCGAGCCGGTCGAAGACCTGGTCGTCGAGGTGCCGGAAGAGCACGTCGGCGCCGTCATCGAAAACCTCGGCAAGCGGCGCGGCGAGATGATCAACATGACCACCGGCAGCGACGGCACTCGCATCGAGTTCCGCGTCCCCTCCCGCGGCCTGTTCGGCTTCCGCAACGAGCTGCTGACTCAGACCCGGGGCACCGGTATCGTGCACCAGAACCTCCACGGCTACGAGCCGTACAAGGGCGAATTCCCCGAGCGTAACCGCGGCGCGCTGGTTGCCATGGAAGCCGGTACCGCCATCCCGTACAGCATCTTCCGCCTTCAGGACCGCGGCACCTTCTTCATCGAGCCCGGCACCAAGGTCTACGCCGGCATGGTCGTCGGCGAGAACAAGCGCAACCAGGACATGCCGATCAACGTCTGCAAGACGAAGCAGCTCACCAACGTCCGCGCCGTCGGCTCCGACGACACGGTCCACCTCGAGCCGCCGCGCCTCATGAGCCTCGATCAGTCCCTCGAGTGGCTCTCAACCGACGAGTACCTCGAGGTCACGCCCGAGTCGATCCGCATCCGCAAGCGCGACATTCGCGCCGGCAAGATCAGGCCCAGCAAAGCCGTCTGACACACCCTGTCATTCCAAGCAGGCCACAACCGGCGAACCAACCTCATGTCACGCCTCGCGCCTCTTGCTGGTCTACTCCGCTCTCGCTTAGGGAGAGGGTGCTGCGCCACATCCCAAACGGAAACCTCCACGCAGTCGCATCCAGTCGTTGCGAAGCGGCCACCGGCAGACGAGGCATTAACAACCGTCATTGCGAGGCGGCGACAGCCAACGAAGCAATCTCACGAGGTTCACGAAACGCTACGATTGACAGATACCGCCTCGGCCGGCCTCCCCCTCGTGCCGTTCGCTTTCCTCCCCAGAGCAAGTCACGTAGATTACGCGTACCCCCGTCTTTCATAGGGAGGCGAGCATTGGGCACGTATCGCATGTACACCGGCGCCGACGGCAAAGCGACCTGGGAAGAAATCGACCTCGCTAAGCAGGCTGACTGGCTAAGCGGCCTCGACGTGACGAAGATCCGCTTCGGCTCACGCGCGCCCGGCGTCATGCAGGACTGGCATCCCGCGCCGCAGCGTCAGTTCGTCATCATCCTCTCCGGTTCGCTGGAGATTGGCTTCGAAGACGGCTCGAAGAAGGTATTCGGCGCCGGCGATGCCCGCCTCGTCGAGGACACCACCGGCAAAGGCCACACGACCATCGCCCTCGGCCACGAGCCCTGCGTCACCGCGACGGTCGGCCTGAAGGACCAGGGCTGAGCCGTGAAGCTGACCATCCTCGGTACCGGATCTCCTTCCCCCAACCTCCAGCGCCGCGGCCCCTCCCAGACCATCGAGTGCGGCGATGACTTGATCCTGGTCGACACCGGCGCCGGTACGCTGCACCGCCTCGTCGAGGCTGGCTTCCCCACGCTACCGATCACCGCCATCGCTTTCACCCACCTGCACTCTGACCACGTCACCGGCCTGCTCGACGTCCTCTGGGCCGGGTGGATCCAGCGCCGCTGGCAGACGGCGCCCACCATTTACGGCCCGCCCGGCACAAAGCACTTCGTCGACCACCTGATCGAGGCAATGGCGTACGACATCCGCGTCCGCCTCGGACCCGTCCTCAAGCGCGAGAACCTTGTGCCGCCCGTCGTCGAGATCGAGGAGGGCTGGAACACGTCCGGCAAAGACTGGCAGCTCTCCGCCTTCCGCGTCGAGCACATGCCCGTCGATCAGGCCTTCGGTTTCCGCATCGACCAGGACGGCTCCTCCATCGTCATCTCCGGCGATACAAAGGCCAGCGAGAACCTGATGACGCGATCCAAGGACGCCGACATCCTGGTCCACGAAGTGTTCTGGGCCCAGGGCCTGCGCGACCTCAGCGCGTCCGCGCCCGACCCGCAAGAACGCGCCCGTTTCCAGCTCCTCAACACCTACCACACCTCGTCGGAGGACGTTGGCAAGGTCGCCAACAACGCCAACGCCAGGCACCTCGTGCTCAGCCACATCATCCGCCCGCAACCCGACGCCGACTTCTCAAAGGACATCTCGCCCGATTACGGCGGCAAGCTCACCGTCGGCGAAGACCTCATGACCTTCGAGGTCTAACCCCCCCCCGTCATTGCGAGGAAGCCGGAGGCAGACGAGGCAATCTCACGAGGTTAGACGACGCCTCGCCCTCGGCTGATCCCCTCTCCTTCCAGGAGAGGGTTAGGGTGAGGTGGTACCAAGACGGCGCTACCGGAGTTCAGAATTCACCCGTCCCTGCGAGGCGACGCCCGCCGACGCGCCATCTCACGAGGTTTGAGACCGCCTCGATCCACGAGTCCGCATCACGCCTCCAGTCATTGCGAGGAGCCGGAGGCGGACGAAGCAATCTCACGAGGTTTCAGGACGCCGCGATCGACCGGAGATTCCCGCGTCGTCTACGGTCTCCCTTCACTGACGGCGACGTAGAATGACCTTCGCACCGTTCTGAACAGGAGACCGCGTTGAAAGTTATCTCGTTCACCCTCATGGCCTACCCCTACCTGCCGGACGACTTCGAGAAGCAATACCACAGCGTCTACATCGATATCCCGTCAGAGCTCTACGACCCGGCGCTCGGCCACAAGGCCTACAACGACTACCTCGACGAGCTGGAGCTCGCCGCGTCGCTCGGCTTCGACGGCGTCGGCATGAACGAGCACCACTCCAACGCCTACGGCCTCATGCCTTCACCGAACCTCATGGCGGCATCGCTGGCGCGGCGCACCAAAGACTGCGCCCTCGTCGTCCTCGGCGACAGCATCGTCCTGCACAACCCGTCGACCCGCATCGCCGAAGAGTTCGCGATGATGGACGTGATGAGCGGTGGGCGCATGATCGCCGGCTTCCCGCTCGGCACCGCCATGGACACGAACTACGCCTACGGCCAGACGCCGATCACGATGCGCGACAAGTACCGCGAAGCGCACGACCTGATCATCAAGGCCTGGACCGAGCCGGAGCCGTTCAGCTGGAACGGCAAGTACAACCAGCTGCGCTACGTCAACATCTGGCCCCGGCCCCTCCAGAAGCCCCACCCGCCGATCTGGATCCCCGGCGGCTCGTCGCCCGAGACCTGGGAGTGGGTCATCGAGCACGACTACCTCTACGCCCACACCAGCGTCAGTGGCCACACCCGCGCCAAATACTTCCTCGACCACTACTACTCGATGGTCGAAGCCGCCGGCAAAGAGCCCAACCCCTACCGCCTCGCCACGACTCAACCCGTCTTCGTCGCCAACAGCGAGTCCGAGGCCGAAGAGATGTACTCCGAGGCCGTCGACTACTTCTTCGACAAGTGCCGCCACATCTACCCCGGCTTCGCCAACGTCCCCGGCTACCAGACGATGCGCGGCATCAAGGAGACGCTGGACGCGCGCAGCCGCGGCGTCGGTGGCTACGGCGAAGGCATGGCCAATTGGAAGGAGCGCGTCGCCGCGGGCGCCGTGGTCGCCGGCACGCCGGACCAGGTCGCCGAGCGCCTGCGCGACTACTGCAAGACGATGCGCATCGGCCACCTGTTGGCGCTGCTCCAATTCGGCAACCTCGACCGCGAGCGCACCATGTTCAACGTAAAGCTATTCGCCGAGAAGGTCCTGCCGCAGCTCAAGGACCTCTGGGAGGACGAATGGGAAGACCACTGGTGGATCAACCCGCTATCCGCCAACAAACGCGCCGCCATCGCCACCCGCTAGCGCGGATGTAGCTGCAGACCTTTAGGTCTGCGCGAATAGGCGCGTACTTCGCTTCTCGGTCAGGTCCCTTTGGGCTCGTCCTTCGGGTAAGGCCAGCGTCCATAGCCTTCGTTAACGCAGTCTTTATGTCAGCGTTGATCTCGATCGTCGTGTCGCGTGCTTTCGCTTGCGCGATTCCACTGATCTACGCCACTCTGGCGCTACCCGGTGCCAGCGCGACGTTGAAGAACGTTTCGCCGCGCCTATCCGGAACGTCATTGACGATTGCCTTCACCGTGAAGGTTCCCGGGCCTGGCAGCGTAAGCGCCGCTGCAAATGCAAATATGACTCTCTGCGCTTCCGCGGCCCGGAGAACCGGCGGCCGTCCCGGCGTGAACCCTAGCTGAGCCGTGAAGAGCTCTATGTTATCGCTGGATTCGATCCGTACATTGAGTTGATGCTGCTGATTAGTGGCGTGCCAGGGAATCTGCAACCCTACAGCTATGCCGATTGTCTGCTGCTTGCCAAAGTCACCAACGTTGAGACGATCCCATCCTCCGCCCATCATGTATAGTTTGCCGTTGAGAACCTCGGCCCGGTCGGCCAGAATCAAGAAGTCGACGCTTGGCCTGTTCAAATCATCCAGTTCGTTATCCTGATTCATTAGATCGCCTAACCCTTCCTGTAACATGTATACGAGAAGTATACAGCCGTTTGCATAAAAGGCAAGATATTGGCTAGTATAAGGATCGACGAATTGATCTTCGATGAATACAATGAGGCGGAAATGCTCGCTCACGCCATCACGATACGTGAAGCGCGTCAGGCATTTCTCAATGGCTACGAGCTCTTGAAGAATGCGAAGCGACATAGTGCCGAATATCTGATGGTGGGCCAAACAAACGGAGATCGCTGGATAACGATGCCAATCGCAAGGACAGGCCTCCCAGGCCTTTGGCGCCCCGCCACTGCCTACCCTACCAAATCCTCGGAGAAGGCCAAGCTGAAGGGACGGCTGAAATGACAATCAACCCTGACGAGTTTGAAGCGGGAACCAATGTGACGGCACGTGTTCGGGGTGAAAAATCTGGCGGCCTGGTATTGTCCGTCAGGTTGTCCGCTGAGGATTCAGAGGCACTATTAGCGATGGCTGAGGATTCACGCCGGTCAGTTTCAGATATTGCACGTCAGGCTGTTCGGGCATTCCTGAAGCGCGAAATGCCTACTTCGTACACAGTTGAGGTGACTTTCGGAACACCGCCTAGTCGGTCCAACGAAACCGAAGAGTCGCCGGAGCCTCGCTCCGATGCTCAGTCTCAGCGCCAAACGTTTGGCCCAGCCATTCTCGTGGCCTAGCATCAGCTGCGTTGTCTCAGACCTGCAGCTACCCACTGGAGAGCCGCCATGCCCACCGCCACCATCAACGGCACCGACCTCGCCTACGAGGACGTCGGCGATGGCTTCCCCCTCGTCTGGTGCCACGAATTCGCCGGCAGCATGGAGAGCTGGGCCGCGCAGGTCCACTACTTCTCACGCTTCTACCGCGTCATCACCTATAACGCCCGCGGCTACCCACCTTCAGCCGTCCCGCCTGACGCCGACGCCTACAGCCAGGACATCGCCGTCGCCGACCTCCACGGCCTGCTGCGCAATCTCGGCATCGACCAGGCCCACATCGGCGGCCTCTCGATGGGCGGCTCGACGACCTTGCACTTCGGCATCCGGCATCCCGAAATGGCGAAGTCGCTCTTGATCGCCGCGGCCGGCAGCGGCAGCACCAACCCGGACGAGTTTCGCGCCACCTCCCGTCAGCTCGCCGACGACCTCGAGACGCAGGGAGCCCCCGCTTTCGAGCGCTACGGCACCGGCCCCGCCCGCGTCCAACTGCGCCGCAAAGACCCGGCCGGCTTCGAGGAATTCATGTCGCTGCTGACCTCGCATTCGGCCACCGGCTCGGCGCACACCATGCGCGGCGTCCAGGCCGGACGCCCGCCGATCTTCGACTGGCAGGCCGAAATGCAAGCGCTGCAGGTACCCACCCTCGTTCTCGTCGGCGATGAGGATGAGCCGTGCATCGAGCCCTCGCTGTTCATGAAGCGCCACATCCCCCACTGCGGCCTCGTCGTCTTCCCCCAGAGCGGCCACGCCATCAACCTCGAAGAGCCCGCCCTGTTCAACCGCGCCTGCCTCGAATTCCTCCACGCCGTAGAGGCCGGCAAGTGGGCCTGAGCAAGGCTGTCTCTGGTCTGCCAAGATGCATCGTTGTGATGGTAGGCGTCCAGCATGCTGGACGCCTACCATTGTCCGCCGCAAGACGCCCACTCCAGAGGTCCCGAGACTTCGTAGCAGACGTGTACTAGAACCGC
>DASTLN010000130.1:0-4452 GCA_035714925.1 Dehalococcoidia bacterium
TGCGCTCACTGCGTTCGCTCCGGGGAACACGGCTCGCCTTGCGAGCCGCGTCGGCACTCTAGAAACGTTATGCCACAGGCGAGGGGAACAGACGAGGTGTTCAGCTCTCATCACTTACGGGCCTTGGAGGGACACATGACATGGCTGCAAGGACGCTTTCAGTCTCTCGCATGTGCGCTTGCCCTGGTGCTCGTCGCCGCTGGAGAGGCCTCCTCGCAAGGTGGCCACCTCTGCGGCAACGGACCAGATGAACAGACCGTGCCGTATTGGGTCCTGCGCTTCGAAATCCTCGACCGTGACAGCCACACTCCACTAGCTGGCGCGGCAGTCACCGTCCGTGATGACGACGGTGGGAGCGTTCAGTACACGTGGCGAGCCGGGCGTGATGGAATCGCCGTCCTCATTGCTGGCGACCGCCGGTGCATTCCTTACTCCGGGACGATCGAGATCACTGCTGAGGATTACCGCTACGCCACCGTAAACTACAGGCAGAGTGACTTCGCTGACTCTGAGGATGATCGAAGACTTCTTCTCGAGGGCCATATCCATCAATGGGTAGACCTCAATGCGCTTCCGACGACGGCAGAACTATTCGCAAAGATCGCGGGCCGTCGCTACCGCGTCGGCGTCCGCGACGTACCCACGGAGTTCGGCTTCACAATGCCGAACCAGGCCCCAGCTCTCTTCGAGTATACGATACAACTCCAAAGGCTGCCGACCCGTCCCTCGGGCGCGCCTGAACGCTCGCGACCGGCGGAGACCCGGTCCGATAGCGGCCCGCTCCGCTCATCTGAGCTAATCCTTGGCGCTGTGCGCCTTACGGTGTCACCAGCGGATCTCTCGGGGGGACCATCTCATTGGCAGGCTGCAATGACGGAGTGCGCTGCCCTGAGGCAGGACGGCCATGACGACTGGGACCTGCCGTCCAGGGAGGAGATCAGTGCTCTTTATCGCGAGCGGAATACCCTAGTGTCGCGTCCCCGAAGTTTTGCCTCTCGAAGTGGCAAGACGACATGCTCACGTCTTGTGGTAAGGTCATACGCTACGACGGAGAATGCGGGGGCACATGACCCTTGACTGGGCGCGCTTGGCGGGATATCCTTTCCTAGTAACGTATGAAGTACGGAAAGGAGCCCGACATGTCGCTTTGCCCGCCGCCCTCGCTGCCGTTCTCCGAGGCCCACTCGGCCAAGAGGATCGAGGCCGCAACGGAGTCGCTCGGCGATACCGTCGTCCAGCGACTGCTCGCCTTCGCCCTCTTCCTCATGGGCGCGAAGCGCGAGGACATCGCACGACATCTGTCGATCCCCGTGGGAACGCTCTTCTCGCTGTTGACGCGGATCTCCCGGTACGGTCTGCCCGCCCTCGAGGATCGCCGGCGCAGCCACTCGGAGTTCTTGCCCCCGGCGCAGCAGGAGGCACCCGCGCTGGAAGTGAGCGTGGCGGGCTCGGACATCGTGGTGGACTTTGGCGGGGAGGGGCGTGTGGTTTCGATCCCGGCCGTGAACGTGCTGCAGACCAAGACCTTTCTGCTCACCTTGATGGAGAACGGTCTGCTCGCACGTGCCCGGGTCGCCGAGCTCCTCGGCTACTCCCCCGCCCATACGGGGAGACTGGCCCGGCAGCTTGCCCAGGGCGATGTCGCGGCGCTGCTAGACCAGCGAGCAGGCCACAAGGAAGACTACCGCGTCACCGCCGAGGTGAAGGCCGAACTTGTTCAGCAGTTCGTCGTGGACGTCATCACGCGGGGAAAGACGTCGGGAGAAGCCATCTCGACGGAGCTCGAAGAGCGTTGCGACCTCCTCGTTCCGCCCCGCACGGTTCGTCACCATCTGGCGAAGATGGGATTGCCCGCAATCCGACACTCTCTCCCCGAGCTTGTGGAAGCGGTAAAAAAAACTTCAGGACCGTCTTCGACAACGTGAGGGACAGCCTCCCGGCCATCGTCGAGTCCCTGAGCGCCTGCGCCGGCTCGGCCCTGAGCCGGCAGAAGGTCCTGCTCCGTGCTCGCATGGTGGCCTTGAGCCTGGAGGGCTTCGCCCCTTCGACCGTCGCCACTCTCACGGACACAGACCCGAGCACCGTTCAGCGATGGGTGAGCCGGGCGCAGGAAGGCGGGCTGCTCACCGACCTGGCGCGGTCCGGGCGACCGAGGACGTTCTCCCCGGCCGCGCGACTCAAGACCATCGCCGTCTACTGTCAGCAGGCTCCGCCCCTGCCTGGAGTCCACACGTGGTCCTTGAGCGACGCACACCGCTACTTCAACGAACACCCGGACATTCTCGGTGCTTCGATCGGTCGCACGACCCTGCACCGGATCCTCCTCGAGCACGCGCTCAGGCCTCACCGCCGCCAATACTACCTTCAGATCACCGATCCGGATTTCTTCCCCAAGATGGAGCACATCACCGAGCTCTACCTCAACCCACCACCGCTCCTCTTCTGCTTCGACGAATGCACGTGCATCCAGGCGCTCAAGCGCCTCTCACCGGACTTGCCGGCGGCCCCCCATCAGCCACGCCGGGAGGATTACGACTATCGACGCAACGGCACGACCGAGCTGCTCGCCTTTCTGAACCCGGCCAGCGGCGAAGTTTACGGCCAGTGCGCTCCCAACCACAATCGATACACGCTCTCACGGGTCTTCACCGCGCACGTCGACACGCTCCCAGCGGATGCGGCCATCCACTACGTCATGGACAACCTCTCGCCTCACTACCACGACGACTTCTGTCACACGGTCGCCGCACTCAGCGGCGTGTCCTACACACCGCTCAAGAGCGGCGCCGAGCGCCGCGCATGGCTTCAGTCAGAGGACAAACGCATCGTGATTCACTTCGTACCCTTCCACGCCTCCTGGCTGAATATGATCGAGATCTGGTTCGGCATCCTGAAGACCAAGTGCCTCCACTACGGTCACTTCCTTTCCGTCGAGCAGCTCTGCCGCGACATCCTCGCCTTCATCGATACCTGGAACGAGCACTTCGCACACCCCTTCTCCTGGTCCTATACCGGCAAGGGCCTCCACGCCAAAGCCGTGCGTCGCTTCTGCCGACTGCTCGCCATCGAAACCGACCAGATGGACAGCCTCTTCCTCAGGAAACAGCTCCTGCTCATGAGCAATCTCGGCGAGAACCACCTCGACCTCCTTCCGGCCGCCGACTGGCAGCAGCTCCTCGATCTGGCCAGCGCCAAAGCCGAATACATCGCCCAAATCATCGACAACGAGACCGGGCCTCGCCGCAGGAAGGCGGCCGAAAACGCCTACACCCACTTCCGTCTCAGCGTGCTCGATCGCCAACAACCTCTGTCACGAGCAGCTTGAATTGCCACAACCTTGCACAGAACTTCTGAGACGCGACACTAGGAGGTTTCGCGCCTACACTCTACTGGACCTCTACGGAATCACGATATGGCACGAATGCCGTTTCGAGCATGGGTTACGCGTGGGCTCTGCGGTTCAATAACGGTGTGGAGGAAGCTTTAGTGAAAGGCAACTACGCTCAAGTGCGCTGCGTGCGGCGGGGGCCGCGATAGAGCACCTCTAGCCTTCATGCCAACTGCAGTTCGGTCGACTGTCGCTCAGTCCTCCCAGTCACCCCCTATTCACGGGAGTCCCTCAATGTCCCCCATCACCTGTACTCGGGTTTACGCATATCTTATCCTGACGATCACGCTCACCTCGGTCGCGGGAATTCCTCATCATGTGGATGCTCAGAGTGTTCAATTGGCCGACCTACCGCGCTTGGACTGGGCGAGCGGCCTCAACGTCGATGGCACGCTCGTTTGGGGGATGTCACCGGACGAGGCAAGCCGAATCGTCGGTGTAGCATTGCGGGAATTCAGCACAGGCTGGGGCGACCAATTCGACGCGTCGCTCTCCACCACGTTCCGGCAGCAGCGAATATACCTGGGACTGCATCAGAACGGCCAGCAGGCCTTACATTTCCTTAACGGGCGTCTCTTCACCGTTCTCATCATGGCTCAGCCTGGTTGGGAAGACGGACTGATAGACGCTCTGTTCTCATCCTTTGGCCCGGCCAGATACGCAGAGCGCATCTCTGGAACCGCTGGGGAACGAGTCGAGGAGCCTCTTCCGAGAACGGCTCCGCGGAGTGTACCACCTGTGGAAGATTTTCGCCAACACCCTGAGCTAAGCAGTCGTGAGTATCAGTGGCTTGACACAGACACTGAGATTCTGGCGAGTGACCGGTACTGCTATAACAATATCAGCCGGCGAACCGAGAGATGCGTATCGGTGTCCTTTGTGAGCTGGCGATTGGGCGCTGGTGGCCCTCCCGACATGAGAGAACGCTACGAGGAAACGGCCGGCGACTTCCTCACCTGGCTGAATTGGTGGCGTGGGCGTTAAGATGTCGTCAACAACTAACCTTTACGTTTGACGACGCGGACGGATGGGGTAGTTCCATTCGCCGTGGAAGCGGTTCGGGT
>DASTLN010000131.1:0-9913 GCA_035714925.1 Dehalococcoidia bacterium
CAACGCGGGCTTCGTGCTGCAGGTCGACGCTCCGGAGATGCCGGGCATGTACGACCGCATGCAGGCGGAGGGTGGCAGCATCGAGGATTACCGGCGATTCGCCAACCTCTGCGTCGACGTGACCAACCACGCGCTGCAGAACGTGCCGGAAGAGCAGGTTCGGTATCACATCTGCTGGGGCAGCTGGAACGGCCCGCACACCGGCGATATCCCGCTGCGCGATCTCGCCGACATCCTGCTGCGCGTCAAGGCGCAGGCGTACTCGGTGGAGGCGGCGAACCCGCGTCATGAGCACGAGTGGGAGGTCTGGCGCAACGTCAAGCTGCCGGACGGCAAGATCCTGATCCCGGGCGTCATCGCGCACACGACGAACGTGGTCGAGCATCCGGAGCTGGTGGCGATGCGGCTGAAGAACTACGCCTCGGTCGTAGGCAGGGAGAACGTTATCGGCGGCTCAGACTGCGGCTTCTCGCAAGGCTGGAACGCGGCGCGCGTACACCCTCAGATCCAGTGGGCGAAGCTGAAAGCCCTATCGGACGGCGCCGCGCTGGCGTCGAAGCAGCTCTGGTGACGAGGAGAAGAGCGTCGGGCACAGGACACAGGCCAAGGGGTGTAGGCGTCTTCTGCTCTATGTCCTATGTTCTATGCTCTGAGGTATGGAGATACCCGAGGACGACCTGCCGCGATTCGACGAACTGGACGATCAGCGCCGTCGCGTGATGGACGACTTCAACCTGCTCGTGATCAACATGCGCAGCGGCACGGTGCGCAACGCCGAACGCGCCAAGATGGAGGCTCAGCACCTCCACATGCGGCACAGCGCCATCATCCGCGAGATGATCGACCTGCTGCTGTAGCCGCCCTAGTCCGGGATTTTGGTCCGCGTTTCGAGCACCTCGTCGTAGTGTTTGAGGCAGACGGGGCGCGGTCCCGTCTCGGTGCGCAGGCCGACAAATGACATCCCGGCGCAGGCCTCGATGACGCAGAGTCCGTAGTTCACTGACAGGTCGAACGAGAGGTCAGCGCCGAAGGTCTTCCAGGCTGCGCGCGACTCCTCGACATCGTATCGATTGGAAGCGATTCCACTACTAGCCACCATGGCGGTCTCTTTCTGCTAACGCGGGCAGGGCAAGAGGGCTGCTCGCTATCGATGACAATACCGGAACTGCGTTTCGGTCTGGTTAAGCTGCCGTAAAGGGCAGGTTAAGTCCGAGCCTCACCTTGACGTTATTTGCGCCGTTAATGATCAGGTAAAGTGCGACGATTTATCACGAATATTCGTCGCAGGGGAGAGACTGTATGGCGAGTATCGGTGAAACTCTACTGATGGAAGACTGGCTGCCGATAGAGCCAAGCGCCGTGACCGAGGGTTTCGACGCGCCGTATCTGCAGCGCTATCAGCTCGAGCTACGCCGCATGGCCGCCCAGCTAAAGGGTGTCGAGGTGATACACCTGAACTCGACGGGCGTCGGGGGCGGCGTGGCGGAGATCTTGACCAGCATGATCCCGTTGAGCCGCTGGTACGGTCTCGACACACGATGGCTGGTCATCCCACCGGATAACGACTACTTCGGCGTGACCCGCAAGATCCATGACTTCTTGCAGGGCGAAGAGGGCGACCTGTCGGAGGATGAGTGGCAGACGTACCTCTCGCACGTGCGCGCTTGCGGCGCACCGCTGGCCGAGGACCCGCGCCCGCGCGTCTGGTTCGTCCACGACCACCAGTTGTTGCCGCTGATAGAATTCCTGCCGCCGGATGACGTAAAGGTGTGGATTAGCCACGTCGACACGAGCCATCCCAACCCCGCGGTGTTCCGCCGGCTGCAGCCGTTCATGCAGCAATACGATCAGATCTCGTTCAGCTTGCCGCAATACGTGCCGGAGAGCTTTGACCGGGACCGCACGCCGGTCTCGATCTGCCCGCCCGCGATCGACCCGCTGCGGCACAAGAACCTGCCGATGCCGGAAGACGAAGCGCTGACTTACGCGGCGCGGCATGGCATCGACCCGGATCGCCCGTTCATCGCGCAGATCTCGCGCTTCGACCCCTGGAAGGACCCGATCGGCGTAATCGACGCGTATCGTCTGATCAAGGAGAAGCTGCCGGGGTTGCAGCTGGCGCTGGTCGGCGCGCTAGCCGCGGCGGACGACGCCAAGGCAGTCGAGACGCTGGACGTCGTGCGGCACCACGCGAACAGCGACAGCGACATCCACCTCTACTGGGACCCGCTACAGATCGACGAGCAGTTCGTGCGCGCTTTTCAGGCCGCGCCCCAGGTTGTGATACAGAAGTCGACGCGTGAGGGCTTCGGCCTGACCGTGACCGAGGCGATGTGGAAGAGCAAGGCGGTCGTCGGTGGCAACGTGGGCGGGATCGCGGTGCAGATTCGTGACGGCATCACGGGCTTCCTCGTCGACGACGTGGAGCAGTGCGCCCGCCGTACGCTTGAGCTACTGCTCGACCCGTCGTTGCGTCAGACGCTGGGCGCCGCCGCGAGAGAGTCCGTCGAGGAACATGGGCTGCTACCGCGCCTGCTGCGCGACTACCTGACGCTGGCGATTCATCACCGGAGTATGCGGGACTAATCCGAAGGCGTCTGGGCCTGTAGTCTCGCCGCTGAGGCTACGGTCTCGCCGGCGAGGTCCGCAGGACGCGGCGCCGCGTGAACCGCGGGCAACACCTCGTCACCCATGAGGCGTATCGAGCGCATCAGCTTCTCGTGCTCTATCCCACCCAGCATCATCCAGCAACTCGCGAAGGTGGCGCCTGCTGCCGCGAGTCCGAGGTACTTTTCACGGACGCGATCCGGGTTGCCGTAGTACAGGGCGTTCCAGAAGCTCTCTTCGTCAGCTTCGCCGTCGTAGGGTATCGGGTTGACACGGCCGTCGGTCACGTCGAGGCGGTTGAGGGCGCGGCCGGCGCGGTTCTGCCAACGCGGGTACTTCATCGCCTCGCGAGCGGCCTCATCGGTATCGGTGACGAGGCACATCGTCTGGGCGCCTAGCTCCCAGTGGTCGACGGAGCGGCCGACTGCGGCGCGCTGGGCCAGGAGCTCGATCGCGGCGTTGCGCACGCCTGCCGTGCCGCCGAAGCCGCTGACCATGGCCCAGAAGTCGCGCTGAGCGGCGATGCGCAGCGTCTCCGGGCTGGTGCCGACGATCATCATCTGCGGGTGTGGCTTCTGCAGGGGCTTGGGCCATACCACGGTGTCTTGGGGCAGGTTGAAGTATTCGCCCTGGTAGGTGAACGAGGTGTCGCGGGTCCAGGCGAGGTCGAGGACGTCGAGGCATTCGGTGAAACGTTGGCGTGAGTCCTCGGTCGTGACGCCGTAGCGGGCGAACTCGTGCGGCTGGTAGCCGCGGCCGATGCCGACGAAGAGCCGTCCGTCTGTCAGGTTGTCGAGTACGGCGATCTCCTCCGCGACGCGCAGGGGCTGCCAGACGGGCAGGACGAGCACGGCGGTGCCGATGCGGATGCGCTTAGTGCGCTCCGCGATGGCCAGCGCCTGCATCAGCGGGGCGGGCGACATGCCGTAGTTGGAGAAGTGGTGCTCGGCAATGAAAACGAAATCGAAGCCGGCCTCCTCGGCCGCCTGGATTTGTTCGATCCCCTGTTCGAAGAGACGTTTCCAATCACCGATGCTGGGGTTGGGCCATTCGTAGAAGATTCCGAGCTTCATGGCCGTATCTTACAGGGCACCGCGTGACGGCAAAGGGGCGCCAGCGGACGAATAGAAAGAAGCGTCCCGACTGGGGTTGCCGAAGCGACCGCGAATGGGACCGGGCGTGCTAGACGGCGAGGTGCCAGTTGCTGTGTGAGCGGCGTTCCGCGACCTTCTGGACCTCTTCCAGGTTACTGCCGTCCTCGGGGAAGCAGCCGAGGCCGATGGCGACGCTCTCGGGGAATTTCTCCGCGGTCCGGGCAGCGATGGCGGATGCGTCTTCGAGCCCGGTCTCCGTCAGCAGAGCGAGGTAACGGCCGCCACCGAGGTGGCTTGCCATGTCGGTGGCGCGCAGCGATTGGTCGAGCCAGTTGCGCAACTCATCCTGGACGCGGTAGGCGTCGTCCTCGCAGCGAACTTCCATGGCGATGACAGAGAGGGAGCGGCTGTAGCGCTCGGAGCGCTTCGCTTCCTCTTCGAAGCGCCGTCCCAGGTACCAGTAGGCGTAGAGACCCGTCTCGCGATCGAACATCGCCAGGCGCCGCCCCGACTCAGCCTCTCGCGCAGCCTTGTTGAACATGACATCGCGATCTGACGAGTGTCGCGGGACCAGACGTGGGAGTCTCAAATGGGTGCCTCCTGCTTTGGTAAAGGGCCTCTACCCTATCAACGCCCTTCGAGGATGCGCATTACGCTCCAGTTTTGTTCACAGTGAGTATCGGCCGTGCGGCGGGATACTGTTCTCTTCCAAGCGTTGCGGTAACGAAACAGGAGCATCGAGACTCCTTTTGCATCTGTCTGAGCCGATAAAAGTGCAGAAGAAATGAAGAACCTGGTCAGGATCGCAGGGCGACTGTTGTCCGCTGCCGCGCTGTTCGTGCCGTCGCATGTGCGGTGGAAGATCGTGGCGCCTTACATCGTGCTGACGTTGCTTGTCGCCGCCGCGGGCACCTTCATCGCCACGCAGTTCGTGACGGGGCCGCTGGAGGAGCGCTTCGACAACCAGCTGGCGGAGGCGGCACGGGTTGCGTCGGATTCGATCGTCCGCAAGGAACGTGAGCACCTCGAATCGGTGAGGTCGATCGCGTTCACGGTCGGCGTGCCGGAGCGCACGGCCGCCCGAGATGCCGCAGGGCTCCGCGAGCTCATCGAGCCGCTGGCGGCGAACTCACGTATCGAGTACGTGGAGGTGTTGGGGTTGGACGGAAGGCGCATCGTGGGCATTCACCTGGAGGATGCGCCGACCCTGTTCTACGCACCGTTGACGGGTACAGGCGACTACTCCGATATGGAGGCGGTACGCCGCGTGCTCGGCGGTGAAAGCGACACACAGGGCGACAAGTTTGCTCAGTTCGTCGAGCTGCCCGACGGCGAAGCCTTTTACACGGCGGGGCCGATCTTCGATGAGAACGGCGGGCTAACCGGCGTGGTGGTGGTCGGCACGTCGTTGGATGCGCTGCTGGCGGCGATGAAGTTCGAGGCGCTGGCCGACGTCACGCTGTACGACACCGAGGGTAGCCCGTTGGCGAGCACCTTCGCGCGCGCTGAGGATAAGGACGTCGACCTGGATACGACGAACCTCCTCGACGAGACCAGTGGCCTGGCGGGCGTGCGCGAGGTGCGTTCGATATTCAACCGCGACTTCGACCTGCTGTACGGAGAGTTACGGGTGCGTGGTGAGACCGTGGGACTGTTCTCAACCGCGCTGCCTTCCTCCTTTATCGCCAGTGCCGGCGCGACGACGCGCTGGGCGATGACGGTAATGTTCGCTGTGGCGACGGTTGGAGTGATCGCAATCGGCCTGCTGATCGCCCGGGGAGTGACGGAACCCCTGCTGAGGCTGGTGCGGACAGCGCATGCTGTGACGGAGGGTGACCTGACGGCCCGCTCCGGCGTCACGGGCCGCGATGAGGTTGGCGAGCTGGCGCACTCGTTCGACGTCATGACGGAGCGCCTCGCGAGCCAGCACCTGGCGACGATCCGCGCCCTGACGACCGCGATCGACGCGCGCGACCCGTACACAGCGGGACACTCGGTACGCGTGGGCCAGCTGTCGGTCGAGATCGGCCGCGAGCTCGAGTTGCCGACTCGCGACCTGCAGTACCTGGAGATAGGCGGCTATCTGCACGACGTCGGCAAGATCGGCATCCGCGATAACGTCCTGCTCAAGCCGGGCCAGCTGACGGACGAAGAGCGCGCGATGATCGAAGAGCACCCCCGTATCGGCCTCGAGATCGTGCAGCACGTTGACCTGGCGCAGTCCGTGAAAGACCTCGTCATCGGACATCACGAGCGCCTGGATGGGACCGGCTATCCGTACGGTCTGGACGGAGAAGCGATATCAATCTTCGCGCGCATCGGGGCAGTCGCGGACGTATTCGATGCGCTGACTACGGACCGTCCTTACCGAAGAGGCTTCACGATCGAGGAATCGATGTCGATTTTGAAGAAGGAAGTGGCGGCAAGGCATCTGGACGAGCGCGCAGTGACGGGGTTGGTCCGCGTCCTGCCGACCTGGGGACGACGTCTGCGCGCCGAACCTCAGCTGAAGGGCTTTGTCATGCGGGATTTGCAGGAAATGACCGAGGACGACAAGAGAGCCGTTGGCTAGATGTCCGAACTGCTGAAGGCGGCGCTGTTGCTGGCAGCCTTCGCGCTGGTCAGTGTCCTTGTGACGGCGGTTGCCGCCGGGCTGGCGCTAAATCGTCCGTCCGCGTCACACCTGACGCTGGAAACGCGTTCTCGCCTGGTTGCCGACTACTCCAGTGATCCGCTCGCGAGGCGCCTGCAGCCACTGGACCCGGACGTAATCCGAGCCGCGGCTCAGGACGAAGCGGACCTTACTGAGGACTCGCCTGGTCCGCAGCCGGCTGTCCCGTTATCGACCGCCACGCCGGTTGGAGTCACGCCGGAGTCACCGCCAACAACCGCGCCCGCGCGGGAAGCGACGACGGTCCCGACCGTGCGTCCGCCTGCCGGCCCGACAGGCACCCCAGCGCCGAGACCGGCCGGCACCAGCGGGCCAGGGGCTCCTACGTCCACTCTTGGCCCGTCGCCCACGGGGACGCCCGTTACGCCCACGCCGACGTATACGCCGCGGCCTACATTCACGCCGACGCCGCCACCCACGGCGACGCCACCGCCAACTCTGACACCGCCACCACCAACGAGCACGTCCGCGCCGACTGCGACACCTCCACCGGCTACGAACACCCCGCAACCGACGGCGACCCCAAAGAACGTCTGCGACGTCCTCCCGCTGCCGCCGATACCGCTCATCTGCTAGGAGAGGACAGCGGGACAGCCGCGCGGCTTCCTGGCGATTGGGGCTACTGACCTAGTCGGCTGAAGGGAGGATTTTGGGTTGGAGGACTTCCATCGTGGCGCCGTTGTAGCGGAGGTCGCAGATGCCGGCCTTGATGACGAGGAGCTCGACCTCGCCGTCGGCAGAGCGATAGCGCTTGCCGAGCTCGATGGCGGGTTCAGTGCGGCCGGAGCCGTCGCTGAGGCGTGCCGGGGCTTCGTCTTTGAGGTATAACGCCACTTCGCCGTCGCTAAGCTCACCGGCGCCACCCTTGGTGACGATGACCTCGGCGCCTGAAGGCGCTACGTAGCGTTTACCAACGTTGGCGGGCATATGACTCCCCGAACGAATTATCGATAGCTTTTCGATTCTACGTCAGCAGCGCGTTTAAGTGCCAATGCGATTCCAATTGCGGGTGGATTCTGGACAAGTTATCATTCGAACAGCCCCTGTTGCAGGGGCAATTCCTTTCGGGTGCCGTGATGTCGAAGACCTACAACGTGGCCGTGGTCGGTGTGACCGGCGCGGTTGGCCAGACGACCCTCAAGCTGCTGGCGGAGCGCAACTTCCCGGTGGCGAGCCTCAAGGTATTCGCCTCACAGCGATCGGCGGGCAAGAAGGTGACGTTCAGGGGCGAGGAGCTGATCATCGAAGCGGTCGGGCCGGACTCGTTCGAGGGAATCGACATTGCCCTGTTCTCGGCGGGCTCAGAGCAGTCGCGCGAGTACGCTCCGCGGGCCGTGAAGGCGGGCGCCGTCGTCGTCGACAAGTCGAGCGCGTTCCGCATGGAGCCGGACGTGCCGTTGGTGGTGCCGGAGATCAACGGTGCGGCGTTGGCGGGGCACAAGGGCATCGTCTCCTGTCCTAACTGCACGAGCATCGTCACCGTGATGCCGCTGAAGCCGCTGCACGACGCCGGGACCTTGCGACGCGTTATCGCGACGAGCTACCAGGCGGTGTCTGGCGCGGGTGTGAACGGCATCGCGGACCTGGAGCAGGAGATGCGGGCCTGGGCCAACGGCGAAGCGATAAAGCCGACTCATTTCCAGCACCAGATTGCTTTCAACGTGATCCCGCACATCGACAGCTTTGCTGAGGACGGTTACACGGGCGAGGAGACGAAGCTGGTCAACGAGGTGCGCAAGATCCTCGACGCGCCGGAGCTGCCGGTCTCGCCGACGACGGTGCGCGTGCCTGTGTTCACGGCGCACTCGATCGCGGTCAACGCTGAGACGGAGACGAAGGTCAGCGTGGAGCAGGCGCGCCGAGCGTTCGACGCCTTTCCCGGCCTCAAGGTGTGGGACGACCCGGCGCAGAACCGCTATCCAATGCCCGTCGAGGTTGAGGGGAAGGACGACTGTTACGTCGGACGCATCCGCGAGGACTTTTCGACGGCGAACGCGCTGAACTTCTGGGTTGTGGGGGACCAGCTGCGCAAGGGCGCGGCGCTGAACGGGATCCAGATTGCCGAGGATATGATCAAGCGCGGGCTGATCTAGGCCTTGTCTCCCACCCGGGCCTGAAGGCCAGGGCTATGCAGAGGCCGGGGCTTGGCAAAAATCGTATACTGGCACTCCACTCCCGCCGCAGATAATCCAGGAGGATCGCCATGGCGGAGACGCACACCTTTGGTCGCTTGATGACGGCGATGATCACGCCGTTCACGGAGAGCGGGGCCGTGGACTTCCCGAAGGCGGGCGAGCTGGCCAAGAACCTGGTCGCTTCTGGCAACGACGGTCTGATAATCACCGGCACGACCGGTGAGGGGCCAACACTGACCGAAGACGAAAAGCTCGAGCTGTACCGCGTCACCAAGCGGGCCGTAGGCGGCGCTTCGATCGTCGCAGGGACCGGCAACTACAACACGGCCGAGTCGGTGCACCTTACTCGCGAGGCAGAACGGTGCGGCGTCGACGGCTTCTTGCTGGTGGTGCCGTACTACAACAACCCGCCGCAGGAGGGGCTGTACCAGCACTTCAAGACGATTGCGGCGACAACGTCGCTGCCGTGCATCCTGTACAACGTGCCTTCGCGGTCTACGCGAAACCTGGAGGCAAGTACGCTCAAACGCCTGGCTGAGGTCGACAACATCGTCGGCGTCAAGGAGGCCAGCGGCAAGATGGAGCAGTTCAACGCCGTCATGTCAGCTGTACCGGAAGACTTCATGGTCTTCAGCGGCAATGACAGCGACACGCACACGATCATGAGCCTGGGCGGGTACGGCGTAATCAGCGTGGCGGCGCACATCGTGGGCGAGCGCGAGAAGCAGATGGTGAACCTGCTCGCCGAGGGCCGGACGGCGGAAGCGGCGACGATCCATCTGGAGCTGCTACCGCTGGTTGAGTCGCTGTTCTGGCAGCCCAACCCGATGCCGGTGCGTGCTGCCCTGAACGAGCTCGGCTTCAAAGTCGGCAACCCACGGCTTCCCCTGATCGACCTCACAGATGCTGAGAAGGATCGCTTGCGGGCGGTGCTGGCGGAGTACGAATTCGACGCGTACCTGAGCAAGCAGCCGGCGGTAGCGGACGCCGTCTGACGTTTGGCGCCGGACAATCAGGCATAGCGGGGCCGGTGAGAATCGGCCTCCTCGCTTTCTGAGATGAACGAGACGCCAAAGCGGATCCTGGTCACGGGCGGACCGGGCGCCGGGAAGAGCCGGCTGGCGCTGACTTTGAGCCGGCGGCTGGGCCTGCCGTACATCGACACGGACGCGATCAGCCTCGATTTGCAGGCCGAGCTGCCGTTGCCACTCGACTTCGAGGCCTTGATGGCGCGGCGTCTTCCGCTCTCGGCTGAGCTGGCGAGCGGGGAAGCGTGGATCGTCGATGGTTCGAACCTCTCCGCGAGCCTACCGTTCTACGAACGAGCCGACAGCATCTGCTATTTGAGTTGTCGCTGGCGAGTCGCGGCATATCGCATCCTCTTGCGCCACGCGAAGCTGTCGGTC
>DASTLN010000132.1:0-3725 GCA_035714925.1 Dehalococcoidia bacterium
GGCCGGACCGCCCGCCGGCCGGGCCGTATGGGCCGTATACAGACGTCATCGCGCCACACTATGCGATATCGGCGCTCGCGGCAGCGATCCTTGAGCGTCGGCAATCGGGGTTGGGGCAACACCTCGACGTGTCGCAGGTCGAGTCGGCGATTCACTTCATCGAGCCGTTGGTGCTCGACCAGATCGAGAACGGGCGCACGGCGCCGCCCTCGGGGCTGGACTCGTCAACGGCATGCCCGCACGGCGTCTACGCGACGGCCGGGACCGAGCGCTACATCGCCATCGCGGTCGAGACGCCGGCGCAATGGCAGGCATTGAGGTCCGTCGCGCCGCTCGACGCCTTCGCCGCTCCCCGTTTCGATGCACTGGAGGCGCGGCTGGCCATGAAGCAGGAGATCGACGCGGCGTTGGCGGCCTGGACGCGGGGGTGGGAGCGTAGCGACCTCGAGCGCGAGCTGGTCGCTCGTGGCGTGCCGGCTTCGATTGTGCAGCGCATGACCGAAGTGGCGGCCGACCCGCAGCTGGCGAGCCGCGGCTACTTCGTAACGCTCGAACACCACGAGGTCGGGCCGACGCCCTACGACGGGCTCGCGACGCATTTCTCGGCCAAGCGCCGCATGCTGCACCGTGCGGCGCCCTGCGTCGGACAGGATACAGATTACGTAATGCGTGAGCTGCTCGGCCTCAGCGACGACGAGATCGCGGACTACGCCGCGGCGGGCATCTTCACGTGACACGCGAGGAACTGGCCTCGGTCATCGACGACCTCGCCGCTGAGCAGGCCGTGGTGCTGGGAGCTATCTCAGGTCTCGACGCGGACACCTGGGACCGGCCAACCGCGGCCGAGGGCTGGACGCTGCGCGATTGCGTTGCGCACCTGGCAGAGACGGACGAGTCGGCCACGGACGCGGTGCTGAGGATCGAGCGTCCTCGTAACGCCAGGGAGCGGCAGGGGGTTCTGACGCCTGGCCAGATCGCGGCGCGTCGAAAGGCGGGCTCAGAGGTCGCGGCCTGGTACGAGGACGCGACGCAGCGGCTGATCGAAGCGCTTCGCCGGCTCGCGCCGGACGCGCGTCCCGCCTGGCTCGGCCGGCCGATGGGTGCGAGCAGCTTCATCAGCGCCCGGATCATGGAGCACTGGTCGCACGGGCTCGACATCCTGGAGGCGGCAGGCGTCGAGGCCGTCGACAGCGACCGGCTCCGGCACGTGGCGCATCTGGGCTACATCACGCGAGACTTCGCCTTTCGGAACCGGGGCCTGACGCCGCCTGAGGAGCCCTTCTACCTGGAGTTGACGGCGCCGTCAGGTGAGACGTGGACCTGGGGCCCTGCGGAGGCGCAGCAGCGCATCATCGGCTCCGCGGGCGATTTCTGTCGCGTCGTGACGCAACGTATCCACCCGGCCGACACGCAACTCGAGGCCACGGGTGAAGACGCGCGCGAGTTTCTCACGATCGCGCAGGCTTTCGCGGGGCCGCCGGGGCAGGGCAGGCCGCGGAAGGGTACTTCGGACTGAGGGCGAGCTGCCGGGACTAGCAAGGAGTCGAGCGTGATTATTCATCTTCGTGACATGGCTGAGACGCCGCAGGAACCGCGGCCTCTGGTCCTCAAGCGCGTCATCAACGTGGACGAGCACAGCGCCAACCTCAGCCTGACCTGGGTGCGTATCTGGGGCCACCACGATCGCGTGGTCAACGAGGCGAGCGACCGCGCCTACTACATCATCGGCGGCTCCGGGCGGTTTCAAGTCGGCGATGGCGCCGTCGAGGCGGTGGGCGAGGGAGACGTCGTGTTCATCGCGGCTGGGACGCCTTACGAATTCGACGGGGAGATGACGTACGTGGTGATGAACGGGCCTGCCTATGCGACAGACTCGGATCGTGTCTTGCCTTCGCTGATGAACAGGCTATTGTGAGCCCGGCTTAGCGTTTTTGCCCTCGCAAGGATCGGCAGCGGGATGAAGCAAGGCACCACGGACGGACGGGCCCCCTGGCAACGCCGTATGCCGTTCTTCTACGGCTGGGTCATCGTCGTCATCGCGCTGTTCACAACCTTCTTCGGAATCGGCCTGACGTGGGCGGCGAGCATCTTCGCGATCCCGATGAAAGAAGACCTGGGCTGGGGCAACTCGGCGTTCTTCTTCGCGCTCAGCTTGCGAGGCTGGACCGGCATCGTGGTGGCGCCGTTCGTGGGGCCGTACATGGACCGGGAGCATGGCATACGCCTGCTGGCGTTGCTGGGCGGGCTAACCAACGTCGCTTCGTTGTTGCTGATCAGCTTCGTGCAGTCCGAGCTGCAGTTCGTCTTGCTGTTCGGAGTCGTAGGCGGGATCGCGCAGTCGCTGCAGATGGGCGCGACGGTGATCATCCCGAAGTGGTTCGTGCGACGGCGCGGTATGGCGGTGTCGCTGGCGTCGGCGGGTGGCGGCCTCGCGGCGTTCGTTCTGCCGGCAATCCTGGTCGCAATCGACCATGCGCTGGGTTGGCGCAGCGGCTGGTTGGTGCTGGCGCTGCTTGCCTTCGTGTTCTCGGCGTTTCCGGCCATCTTCCTGCGACGCGAACCGGAAGACGTCGGGCTGCTGCCGGACGGCGACGGCAGGCGACCCGAAGACCCGGTGATGCCGCCCCAGCGAACGGAAGCCAGCTTTACCCGGACCGAGGCGATGCACACACGCACGTTCTGGATACTGACCGTTGCTGTGGCCTTCGGCGCGCTCGCCGCAAACGGGATGCCCGCCAACCTGACGAACCTGTTCGTCGACCGCGGCATGGACCTCGATACCGCCGCGACGGCGCTGGTGTTCTACGGCGTCGCCTCGATCGGGGCCAAGTTTTTCTGGGGCTGGTTGGCAAACCGGTTCGAGCTGAGGTTTGTCCTGTTGCTGCTGACGGCCTACGGTGCCCTGGCAATCCCGGCGATTCTGTTGGTGCCGTCTTCCGTCGGGTCGCCGGCGCTGGCCTACGGCGCGCTCGTCGGTTTCTACGTTGGCGCGTACATACCGCTGCATTTCCTCGTCTGGGCGGCGTATTTCGGGCGGGCGCACGTCGGGGCGATCAGCGGTGTGGGACGGCCGCTCGGCGCCATGACGCTGGCCGGCGGTCCGTTCGTGATCGCGCTGGCGAGGGACGCCTCCGGGACGTATGCATCCGGTCTCCTGCTCGCGGCGGCCGGGATCGCCCTGGCGTTTGCCTGCCTTTACTTCGTGCAGCCGCCGCGCCGCCCCAAGCCGGAGATCGATCGCAAAGAGCGACTCAGCACGGTATGAGGCGGTTCGGCGTTGCCCGCCGCATCTACTACGGCTGGTGGATACTCGCGGCTTCCGTCGTCGCGATGACCGTCGTGAGTGGCCTCGCGGCATGGTCTCTCGGACTCTACGTCCACCCGCTAGAGGAGGAATTCGGCTGGACCCGCGCTGAGGTCTCGCTCGGCTTTTCGGCGGGGATTCTCGTCAGCGGGCTGGCTGGACCGGCAATCGGGCGCCTGGTCGACCGGTTTGGACCGCGTTCCTCCGTCATCGTGGGAAGCATCCTGGCGGCGCTGACGTTTCAGCTCCTCGCGGCGACAAGCAGCCTCTGGCAGTGGTACCTCTTCTCCGCGATCAACGCGGCGGCGCGGCAGATGATGTTCTTCATCCCGTTCCAGGCGCTGACGGCGCGGTGGTTCGACCGCAGAAGGGGCGCAGCGCTGAGCGTCCTGGGCGTCGGGTTCTCGCTGGGCGGTTTCCT
>DASTLN010000133.1:0-3249 GCA_035714925.1 Dehalococcoidia bacterium
TCGCCGACGACCTCGGCGTTGCCGCGGAGGAGGTCTTCGCGCGTCATGCCCGGCTTGCGCGGCGCGCCCGACGTGATCACAACCACGTCGGAGCCGGCCGTCGCATCCCAATCGTCAGTCGCCGTCAGCGTCGTCTCGAAACCAGCGAAAGACGAGCCCTGGTAGATGTCCAGCGCCTTGCCATGGTGCTGCGCGAACTCCGGCACGTCCTTGATCACGATGTCGCAGATGTTCTTCTCGGCCAGGCGGTAGGCCATGATGCCTCCGGTCTGTCCGCCGCCGACGATAGTGACCTTCTTACGTCCTGCCATTGTTTCCCCTATCAAGCCTGTTCTAGGAAGTACTGCTCGTCGTAATGGAAGATCAGCTTTGAAGCAACCTGATCGAGTACCACGAGATCTGGAAAAGTCGAAAATCCCCTTAGCAGGTCTCCAGGCTGGATGTACTCGAATCCTTTGTACCCACTGTAGACGTTGTCTGCTCCTACTAAAACGCCAAACTCGTCCTCTGTAAGGGTCTTTTCAAAGCTCTCAAGATCGTTGTACGAAGTCGCCAGCTTGTGGCTGTACTGCTTCCTCACGTCACTTACGCCGCGAACAAAATGTCGGGCTTTCAACTCCAGCTCTATTGCCCGGCAGAGCAGAAAATACGGTACGGGTGAAAAGCCATGACCGTCTGGTGGAACAAAATCCTGCTTGCATTTGTAAAAGTGAGTAGCCCAGCGATGAAAGCTTGCCGGACCGATCCGAATTCTAAGCGGGTCAGGTCTAACTACAATAGGCTCTGGCTTGTTGACGTCGGCCATAAGAGGACTCTTTACCCCGGCCCACATTACTTCGAGGCGTCAGCGTATTTCTGCCAGCGCTCCTCCAGCTTAGGGTCCTGCAGCGTGTCCATGATGTAGTTGGCGTAGTCGGCGCCTGTGGCTCCGGTGTCGCGGCCCGTCATGACCAGCTTCTTCTCGTACTGACCGCAGATGTCCAGCGCCATGTCGAGCCGCTTGGCGCGGTCGGCGTAGCCCATGTGGTCGAGCAGCATCTTGCCGGCGACGATCATGCTCGTTGGGTTGGCGTACTGGGCGCGGCCCTCGTTGACCATGCGCGGCGCGGAGCCATGAATCGCCTCGAACATCGCGTTCTGCTTGCCGAGGTTGGCGCTGCCGGCGGTGCCGACGCCGCCCTGAAACTCGGCGGCCTCGTCCGTGATGATGTCGCCGTAGAGGTTGGGCGCGGCGATGACATCGAAGCCGGTGCGGCGCTGCGGGTTGACCAGCGCCGCCGTCATGATATCGACGATCCAGTCGTCCCACTTCACCTCGGGGTAGTCCTTGGCGACTTCCTTCGCGACGTCGAGGAACATACCATCCGAGAGCTTGATGATGTTGGCCTTGTGCACGACCGTGACGTGATTACGGCCGGTCTTGCGAGCGTGCTCGAAGGCGAGGCGGAGCAGGCGCTCGCTGCCCTGCATAGTGACGGCGGTGAAGTCGAAGCCCAGGTCCTCGGTGACGCGCAAGCCGCGGCTGCCGAGGATGTAGGCGCCCTCGGTGTTTTCGCGGAAGAAGATCCAGTCGATATCCTGCGACGGGACTCGCACGGGCCGCACGTTGGCGAAAAGGTCGAGCTCGCGCCGCATGGCGACGTTGGCGGACTCGATATTGGGCCAAGGGTCGCCGCGCTGGGGTGTCGTTGTCGGGCCCTTGAGGACGGCCTGGCACTTGTGCAACTCGGCCACGACCTCGTCCGGCAGCGCCTTCATCTGCGCCGCGCGGTTTTCGATGGTCAAGCCCTCGATGGTCTTGAACTCGATCTTGCCGCTCTTGACCTCGGGCTCCAGGATGTACTCGAGCACCCGCACGGCCTCGCCGGTGATGAACGGGCCGATGCCGTCGCCGCCGCAGACGCCGATGCGGATGTGAGGCGCGGTCTGGTAGTCAAACCAATCCGGCTCGTTCTTGAGACGCTCGACTCTTTCGAGCTGCTCCGCGATCAGGGCGCCAATGTGGTCCCTGGCGCGGTCGAGGGTGGCTTGATCAACCACAGTTCTACCAGCCTTTCGTGATATGAAGATGGGGGGACACCCATGCCCCCGCTGAAGGGGGTCGCGGTGCGCCGATCCCGTTGCCGTGCCTTCGCCTAACGGTCCGCTAATCGGGACGCGTCGTGATCCTACTACGCCTCGCGCTTACGCTCTTGTGAATTTGGAAATGGGGACACCCCATACCCCGCCAAAGGGCGTCTCAACTGCTGAGGTCAAGGGCGCTCTCGTGCCCGCTCGTGAACCAGCGTGTAAACGCCCTCCCAGCCGCCGGCGATGGGTGGGCCGAGGTCCTGGTTGGTGCTGTTGGCGAAGCAGATCGTGAAGAAGCCCTGCTCTCGTAGCAATCGAATGTTGTCTGGTGAGTCGTCGACGTAGACGTCGGCGCCGACCTGCTCTTTGTCCTTCATGAAGCAGAGGTCGCGGTAGGGGATGCCGTTGAAGTCCAGCCAATCGATTGTCTGGTTGACCGCGGAGGCGTGGAAGAAGTCGATGTAGAGGCGGTGCGTGATGATACGGATGCGGACGCCCTCGTCGGAGAGCATGCGCAGATAGCGGCGGGCGCCGGGGATCATGGGACAGCTGCGAAACAGCTCTCTTTGCGTCACGGCGAAGCGGTGCAGGCTGTCGTAATCCTTGGAGTCCTTGACGCCCCATTCGCGCAGCTCGAATGAAGGCGTGGTCGTCAACTCCTCGAGCGGCGTTTCGAACCACTCGGCGGCGATTTCGCGCATGCGGCTGTAGAAGTCGGCGCAGACGCCATCGAGGTCTACGCCGAGGATGAGGCCGTCGAGGGTGTTGTCAGGCACGCGGGTCCGGGTTGTCGAGGACGTTCTGGGTCTGGCGGGCGCGGTAGGCGCGCAGCTTCTCGCGGACGTCCTCGTGCTTGAGCGCGAGGATGGCGGCGGCGAAGAGGGCGGCGTTGATGGCGCCGGGACGTCCGATGGCCAGCGTGGCGACGGGGATGCCGCCCGGCATCTGCACCATCGCCAGCAGCGAGTCGAGGCCGTTGAGCGGGGTCGAGGCGATGGGGACGGCGAGGACGGGCAGCTGAGTCTTGGCCGCGATAATGCCACCGAGGTGCGCGGCGCCGCCGGCCCCGGCGATGATCACTTCGAGGCCGCGTTCCTCTGCCTTCGCGGCGTAGTCGAGGACCTTGTCGGGGGTGCGGTGCGCCGACATCGCAATCGCTTCGTTGGGGATTCCGAGGTC
>DASTLN010000134.1:0-20540 GCA_035714925.1 Dehalococcoidia bacterium
GCCGGACCCACAACCTCTCAACGCGGTAGGGTTAGCAGGGTCGAAGCCCATGCGCGAAAGGTCTCGGGGGCATCCCGCCGGTTTCCATCCCCAGGGGTAGCGGGGGCGCAGCCCATGCGCGGGGGGTCTGGGGGGTGTCCCCCCAAGTCCTCTTTCTTGTGGGGGGTGGGCGGAGCCGCGCGACAGCGATGCGCAGCGAACGTGGCAATATCCCACCAGGTACCGTCTTGACTGACTTCGAAACCACCCAGCAGATCGTCGAGGCCGCCCGCCGCAACCTCTCCCAGCCCGCCTGGGACTACCTCGTCGGCGGCGCCGACTCCGAGACCTCGATGCGCCGCAACCGCCTTGCCTTCGACAAGTGGGGCTTCATCCCCCGCGTCCTCGTCGACGTCTCCCAGATCGACACTTCGACAACCCTGCTCGGCCACAGGCTGCGCAGCCCCGTCATCCTCGGGCCCATCGGCTCGATGCAGCACCTCTCGCCCGACGGCGCCATCGGCTTTGCGAAAGCAGCCGCGCAATACGGCACCCTCATGTCGATGAGCATCATTACGCCGCCCAGCCTCGAGGACGTCGCCGCCGCGACGGACGGCCCGAAGTGGTTCCAGCTCTACATGCAGGGCGACCTCGACTGGGCGAAGGACATCCTCACCCGCGTCAAGGCCGCGGGCTACGACGCCGTCTGCCTGACCGTCGACACGCCATACCACAGCCGCCGCGACCGCTCGATCCACAACCCGATGCCCGGCCGCCGCCCCGGCGCCCGCCACGCCGACGGCTCCAACCACCTCGCGTCTGTCACCTGGGATACTGTCGGCCGCCTGCGCGAGATGGCCGGCCTGCCCTTCATGATCAAAGGCATCATGAGCCCGCTCGACGCCGCCACGGCCGTCGAACACGGCGTCAATGCCGTCTGGATCTCGAACCACGGTGGCCGTCAGCTGGACCAGACGGTCGGCACCCTGGACGTCCTGCCACGCATCGTCGACGCGGTCGCCGGCCGCGCGCCGATCATTTTCGACGGCGGCATCCTCCGCGGCACAGACGTGCTCAAGGCGCTGGCGCTTGGCGCGGACGCGGTCGCCATCGGCAAGCTGCAGGGCTGGGGTATGGCCGCCGGCGGCGTCGAAGGCCTCGTGCGCACCCTCGAGCTCCTCGAGGCCGAAACGCGCATGGCGATGGCCCTCCTCGGCGTCACCCGAGTCGACCAGATAGATGCGTCTTATGTCGAGAAGTCAGACCCCGTCATGCTACCGCACGAGATGAGCGCCTGGCCCAACCTCCCCGGCCAGCGCCTCATCTAGACGGAGGCCTGAGTGTCGTTACCTGCCAGGCCACGACATGCTCTAACGGTCCTGCGGCACCGCGACTTCCGCCTCCTCTGGTTTGGTCAGCTCATCTCCACGACGGGCCAGATGATGCAGACCATCACGCTGGCCTGGCACATCTTCGAACTCACCGACTCGACGTTCCAGGTCGGCTTGCTGGCGTTCGCCGGCTTCGTTCCCTTCATCGTCCTCTCCTTCGTAGGCGGCGCCGTCGCCGACAGGGTCAACCGCAAGCGCGTGATCTTCGTCACCCAGGGCGCGAGCCTGATGGCCACTCTGACGCTCGTGACCGCTACCTTCGGAGGCTTCGTCACGCCGGCCTGGCTCTACGCAATCGCCTTCGTCATCGGTGGCACACGCGCCTTCGACGCACCGGCACGCCAGGCCCTCATTCCCAACCTCGTGCCGCGCGCGGAGCTCGGCGCCGCGCTGACCCTGAATACGATGCTGCGCCAGCTCGCCACGACCATTGGTCCAGGTATCGGCGGCATCCTCATCGGCGTCGCGGGCGTCGGGACGGCCTATGCGGTGAACGCCACGACGTTTGTCGCGGTGATCGGCGCCCTTCTCTTGATGGGCCCCGTCGCGCAAGCGGCCGGTGCGACCGGTAGTCGGCTGCAGCTAGCCCTCGGTGGGCTGCAGTTCGTGCGCCGCGAGCGGATCGTCCTCTCATTGCTGGCGCTCGACTTCGCGGTCGTCGTCCTCGGGTCCACCGAAGCCCTCATGCCCGCGTTCTCCCGCGACATCCTCGCGGTCGGCCCCGAAGGCCTCGGCTTCCTTTATGCGGCGCCGGCGATTGGCGCTATCCTCGGCGCGCTGATCCTTGGCGCCATCGGCGCTAACTGGCGCAGCATCGCGATCATCCTCGTCTCGGCTGCCTGCTTCGGACTCTTTATCCTGGGCTTCGGCCTCACGGAGTTCTTCCCGCTCGCCCTGTTCTTGCTCTTCTGCTCCGGCTTCGTGGATGTCATCGGCGAGGTCATGCGCGCGACAATAATTCAGCTGCGGACCCCTGACGAAGTCCGAGGGCGCGTCACCTCGCTCAGCGTGATCTTCACGGCCGGGGGTCCACAGTTGGGTCAGCTGCACTCCGGCGTGGTCGCCAGCTTCATGGGTCCGGCCGGCGCCGCCGTGATCGGCGGCATCGCGGTGTTGTGCGTGGTCGGCGCGTTTTCCTTGAACCCGAGCATGCGGCGACCGCCCAGCACCGTCGACAGCCCGGGCCTCGCAACGGCCTGACGAGCTAGCTTGCCTGTGGCCTGAACTTCGGTAGGCTGACCTCCGGAGTCACGTCCTCGAACACGACCTCGACCGGCATGTCGCAGTAGATCGCTTCGTTTTCGCAGCCGACGATGTTCGTCATCAGACGCGGCCCCTCATCGAGCTCCACATACGCCACGTTGTACGGAATGTCGGCCTCGAACGCCGCGAAGTACCGCTGCCACATCACGATCCACGACCACACCTTGCCGCGCCCGCTCGCCTTAGACCACTCGTACTCCACCGAGAGGCACCGCGGGCAGCGCGTCGACGGTGGGAACCATACGTGACCGCACGCCGAACACTTCTGCAGCAGCAATTCCTGACGCTTTGCCCCGCCCCAGAACGGCTGGCTCAGCCGGTTCGGACGCGGCAGCGGCTTGGCGTAGGGCTGGTCGGCCATCGTCATTCCACCTTCGCGCAGTAAGCAGTAAGCACTTCAACACGAACCCCATCGTCGCCGGCTTGAGCGCTGAACCTCACCGCCGGCTGCCCTCGGCATCTTCCCCTCCCCCTCTCCGTCGACGGAGAGGGGGAACGCGTCGCAGACGCGCGGGGGTGAGGTTGCGCACGGCGCGCTGCGTCACGATTCGCCCCTGAAGATGATCCCGCTGCAGATCGGCGCCGCGCAGGCGTAGAGCGCCGTCTTGCAGCCGGCGACCTGGCGTTCGCCGCACTCGCCACGCACCTGGCGCACGGCTTCGGCCAGCAATGCCCAGCCCTGCATGTAGCTCTCGCTCGTGTGCCCGCCCGACGTGTTCAGCGGTAGCTGGCCGTCGCGGGCAATGCGCTCCGGCGTGGCCCAGTCGCCGCTCTCCCCACGGCCGCAGAAGCCGAGTCCCTCCAGCGTAAACAGCAGCGTCGGCGTGAAGTTGTCGTAAATCTCCGCCACGTCGATGTCGCCCAGTCCAATGTCGGACGACGCGAGCATGTCCCGCGCCACCATCTGCAACGGCGTGTAAAACATGTCGGCCACCGTGTACTGGTGGTCGAAGTCACCCGCCATCGCCCACGCGTGCAGGTAGACGGGCGGCTTTCGTAACGACCGCGCCCGCGCTGCCGAGGTCAGGATGATACAAACGGCGCCGTCGTTGATCAGGCAGTAGTCCAGCAGCCGCAGCGGCTCGGCGATGTAGCGCGAGTTGAGGTAATCGTCCATAGATATCGGGTCGCGCATGACCGCGTCGGGGTTGAGCGCGGCGTTGAGCCGGTTGTTGATCGCCAGGTGGCCCAGCGTCTCCTCTTTCGTGCCGTAGAGGTGCTGGTGGCGCCGGAACATGTGGGCCACGGCAGCCCCGGGCGAGGTCATGCCGAACGCTGCGTCGCTGATCCCTGTCTCGTTGGGGCCGCCTCCGCCCCCGCCGTACCTCGCGCCCACGCTGCGGCCGTTGTTGCCGTAGATGCACGCCACGACGTCAGCCTGCCCCGCCGCGATCGCCAGCGCAGCGTACTGCAGCGTTAGACTCGCCTGCCTGCCGCCGCCCTCGATGACGTTGACGAAGCGCGGGTGGCGAATGCCCAGCACATCGCACATTCGCCCGTAGTCCGGGATGCGACAGACCAGCACGCCATCGATTTCATCCTTCGAAAGCCCGCCGTCCTCCAGCGCCGCGACGAAGGCCTGCGCACCGAGCTCGTACGGGCTGCGCTCCGGGTCGAGGTCGCGATACAGCGCGCCAAACGCCGTGTTGCCGACACCCGCAACCACTACCTGATCCTTGATCAGCATTTCGTCGCCTCTGCCCTATGCACTATGTCCTTTGTCCTATGTCTAATGCATTACTTGATCGCGTAGGCATTGGCCGGCGACCCGACTGCCCCCGGAACGTTGAGCGGCGCCGACACCAGCATGAACTCGTAGACGCCATCGGCGGCGCAGTCCTCCGACAACGCTTCGAGGTCCCACAGCTCACCGATCGCCATGCCCTGCAGCGCGATCAGGCGCCGGTGCTGGAACCCCACCTCCGTGTCGACCCGCAGCGCCTCCAGCGCCGGGTTGTCGGCCGCAATCGCCGCGATCCGGTGGTCCCAGAGCCACGCGCCCGTCGCTGCCGACGGGTCGAGGCCCGGCATGTCGAGCCCGTCCTCGCCGGGGTTGAGCCGTCCACGCAGGGCTTCCTTCTCCTCGTCCGAAAGCGCCAGGAACCAGCGCAGCCAGCCGGTGCGCAGCAGCAGAATGTCGCCCTCCTGCAGCGCCACGCCCTGCGACCACGCGATGACCTCAATCTCCGCACCGCTTATCGCTGACTTCTGCGTCGCGTCCAACGGCGTGCTGTTCTGTTCGTGGTAGCGTGCCGCGTCGATCAGCACGCCGCGCCCGACGATGCCGTGCTGCGCCCAATGCTCGATGCCCAGCCGTCCCTGCCCGTCGACGTCCCCATCCTGCAGCCCGCCCCAGTAGCCGAACTCGCGATACCGCACATGACGCAGGCCGTCCCACTGGCTGCTGCCCTGCATCGCGAAGTTGTCCAGCGTGTCGTCACGGCCGCCGCGGTTAACCGTCATGTTGTGGCGATAGCCGCTGCGAGTGTCACCGTGGTACAGCGTCGTTGGCGTGTCCAGTGTCAGGCTGAGGCTGATGACCCGTCCGTGCTTCACGAGGCGAGAGGCGGCCAGCACGCGCTCCGGCGTCAGCAGGTTGACGCTACCCAGCTGGTCGCCCTCCCCGAAGACGCCCCAGGCATGGCGCTCGCCGGTCTTCTCGAACGCCGGCAAGTCCTGGTACCGCGGCAGGTCCATATTCACTCCGTCGGCTCAGCAGGGCCGCCGTCACCTGCCCGCTCGCCCGCTTACCCGTTTGCCTTGTTGCCTGTTGCTGGTTGCTGGTTGCCTAACCAGCGCTCATCCCGCCGCCGGGCGCCGGGGCGCGAGTCGGCCACTTGACGCGTGACTGCTCGTTGTCTTGCAGCACCTCAGTGCGCTGCACCTGCCCGTACCACGAAACCACGCCTTCCATGGCCCCGCATTTGCGGCACTGCTCCACACTTTCCAGCCACGCCATATTCGGCCGCGTCTGCCGCGACGCCTTGCGGACTGCGGCAAGCTCATCCTCGGTCAATGCCTTCCAGTCGTGCTCAGCGCATCCGCTCGTCATCACAACTCCTCGAATTCCGTCGCGACCTGTCGCATTCATCGGGACCCAGTACCTGGATTCAAAGCCAAGTATGCCCCGAACCGTCTTTTTCGTGCAGCTAGACGGTGACCAGGCGTATGAAGTCGGTCCGCCCGCGCCGCGACCCGGGCGCCGCGCCCAGCAGCACGACCCGGCTGCCCGCCGAGACGAGCCCGGTCGCGCCAACCTCACGTCGCATCGTCTGCCACGCTTCCTCCAGCGCGGGGGTGGACCCCATGACCAGCGGAACCACGCCGTGCCAGAGGCAGAGGCGACGCGCCGACGCATCGTCCTCGCAGAGCGCGAAGATCGGCATCGAAGGACGCAGGCTGGACAGCGTCTGAGCCGTGCGGCCGGAGCGCGTCAGCGCCGCCAATCCTGCCGCCCCGATTTCCTCGGCCAGCTGCACCGCGGCGATACAGAACGCCCGCGGCGTCGATCGGCGGACACCGTCCAGGTGCAACCGCGGCGCGATTCGCTGCTCCGCCTCACGCGCTATGCGGTCCATCATGCGCACGGCTTCCAGCGGGTACTCACCGATCGCTGTCTCGCCGCTGAGCATGACCGCGTCGCTGCCGTCCGTGACGGCGTTCGCCACGTCTGACGCCTCCGCCCGTGTCGGCTTCGGACTATGCGTCATCGACTCCAGCATCTGCGTCGCCGTGATCACCGGCTTCGCCATCGCGTTCGCCTTGTCGATGATCAGCTTCTGCGCCGTGGGTACGCGCTCCGGCGCCATCTCGACGCCGAGATCGCCGCGCGCCACCATGACGCCGTCGAAGGCACGCAGGATGCCGTCGATACTCGCCACCGCCTCTCGCTTCTCGATCTTCGCAATCAGCGGCACGACCCGCCCGGCCTCGCGCATGATTCGACGCGCCGGCTCCGAGTCCTGCGGCCGCCGCACGAAGCTCAGCGCTACGAAATCGACGCCCGCCTCCAGCCCGAAGCGGAGGTCGGCCTCGTCCTTCTCCGTGACGGCCGGCGTCTTCAGGTTGACGCCCGGCAGGTTGACGCCCTTTCCCTCCAGCAAACGCCCGCCCTCAATCACCGTCGCCCGGACCACATTGCTGCGAATCGACTCGACGCGCAGCTGCATACTGCCGTCATCGAGGAATATCACGTCATCGCGCACGAGGTCTTCCCCGAACGCCGCATAGCTGACTGGGATCGCCCCGGCTGAAGCCTCGCCGCCAGTGAGTCGCACCGTCTCCCCCTCGCGCAGCTGCGCCGCGCCACCCGGCAGCCGCCCAACCCGGATCTTTGGCCCCTGCAGGTCCTGCAGAATCGCGACCTGCCTGCCCGCTTCCATGGCAACCCGGCGGATAGTCTCGATCTGAGCTGCCTTTTCAGCCTGAGTGCCGTGCGAGGAGTTGAGACGCAGGACATCGACGCCCGCCCCGATCAGGCCTCGCAGCGCTTCCGCACTCGCCGTAGCCGGCCCAACGGTCGCGACGATCTTGGTCTGGCGTTCGCCGCTTGCCATCAGGTCGCGCGCCTGAAGCCTGCGCACCACGGCGCCCGCAGGTTGTCGTGGCTGGACAACGAGGTCCTCAAGAAGTCAAGACTCGAAGGAGTAACTTCGCCGAGATCGATTCAGCCATCCGCTGTCCCTTCATGCGGCGTCGGGGCGACTCTCAGCCAGTTTATACCGCCCTCGGGAACCGTCTCCCTCCCACGAAAGTAAGGGGTTGCATCACATGTAAGTCTACACTAATCTATGTTCATAGTTAGCACTTATGATGCTCGCCTGCAGTGCATCGCTCATCGGAGCTAGTTGGAGACTTTACATGGGGTTCAAGATTCCGGTTCTAAGCTTTGTGGTGATCGCCCTGCTTACGGTTTTCGCCGTCGCCTGTGGCGACGATGACGACGGTGGAAGCGCCGCTGGAAACGGCGCCTCGGGAGAGATTACGGTCTACTCCGGCCGGTCCGAGTCGCTGGTCGACCCGTTGATCCGCCAGTTCGAACGCGATACCGGCGTTACGGTGCAGGTCCGCTACGCCGGCAGCGCCGAGCTCGCCGCGACGATCCAGGAAGAAGGCGACGCGACGCCGGCAGACGTGTTCTGGAGCCAGGACCCCGGCCCCCTCGGTGCCCTGAGCGACCGCTTCCTCAAGCTCCCCGATCAGGTCCTCGAGCGTGTCGACGCGGGATTCAAGTCTGACGAGGGCAAGTGGGTAGGCCTGTCCGGCCGCGTCCGCGTCGTGGTCTACAACCCGGAGCGGGTCGATGTCGCCGATCTGCCGCAGTCCTTGGAAGATCTGACGGCGCCTGAGTGGCGTGATCGCGTCGGCTGGGCGCCGACCAACGGCTCCTTCCAGATCATGGTCACCGCGTTCCGCGTCCTCAAGGGCGATGACGCCGCCAGTCAGTGGCTGGAGGCGATGAGCGATAACGGCACCAGGGCTTACGGAAACAACAACGCGGTACTCACGGCCGTTGCCGCCGGCGAGGTCGACGTGGGCCTGATCAACCACTACTACCTGCACGCCGCCCGGCGCTCCAACCCCGACATCACCGCCGAGAACCACTACATGAACAACAGCGACGACCCCGGCTCGCTGGTCATGGTGTCCGGCGCCGGCATCCTGGCGAACACGGACAACCGCGCGGCGGCCGAGCGCTTCGTCGAGTACATGTTGTCTGACTCCGCGCAGCAGTACTTCGCCACCCAGACCTCGGAGTACCCGGTCACCAACAGCGTCATCACGCCCGCCAACCTGCTCTCCTTCGAGGAGATCAACGGGCCCCGGATCGACTTCTCCAGCCTGGCCGACATTCAAGGCACGCTTGAGCTGCTGCGGCAGACCGGCGTGGTGCAATGACTCCCAGCGCGCCGGGCCGCTAGGCGGCCACCCGGGGCCGGCAGATGAACCTCGAAGTCAGCGCGATAGATCCGGCCGGAAGGCAACCATCCCGGCGGTGGGCATACAGGGGTCCGCCGCCCGGCTTGCTGCTTCCCGCGCTGGTCATCGCGCTGTTCGCCGTGTCACCCGTCCTCTACCTCATCTTGCGCTTCTCCGAGGCCGGCAGCGACGCCTTCGACCTGATTTTCAACTCCCGTACGCTGGCGACGCTCGTCCGCACCGTCCAGCTCGGCGCCGCCGTCTTCCTGCTGTCCGCCGCGCTCTCCCTCATCCTGGGCTGGCTGACGGTGCGCACGCAGCTGCCGTGGCGCAGATTCTGGTCGGTGGTCACGGTCCTGCCGCTCGTCATACCCAGCTACGTCGGCGCGCTCACCGTGATCCAGGCGCTCGGCCCGCGCGGGCTCCTGCAGCAGTCGCTGGAGGGCATCGGCGTCGACCGCCTGCCCGAGATCTACGGCTTCAGCGGCGCCGTATTCACGCTAACCCTGCTGACCTACCCCTATCTCTTGCTCAGCATCCGCACCGCGCTCTGGGGCATGGACCCGTCGATGGAGGAATCGTCGCGGCTGCTCGGGCGGGGACCGGTCTCCACCTTCCTGACCGTCACTCTGCCGCAGCTGAAGCCGGCCCTGGCGGGCGGCGGCCTGCTCGTCGTGCTCTACACCATGTCGGACTTCGGCGCCGTCTCGCTCCTGCGCTATGACTCCTTCACCAGCGTTATCTACGCCCAATACCAACTCGCCTTCGACCGCACCCTCGCCGCGGCGACCTCCCTCGTCCTGGTGGTCCTCGCCTTCAGCCTGGTCGCGGCGGAGGCGGCCTCGCGCGGGCGTTCGCGCTACTACAAGAGCACCGCGGACGCCTCACGCCGCTCAGGCCTGGCGAAACTGGGACGCTGGCGCTGGCCCGCCATTGCCCTCTGCTCTACTGTCGCGCTCCTCTCTCTGGTCGTGCCGCTCGCCGTGCTGGTCTATCTCTTCCAGCAGGGCGTCTCGGCGGGCGAGAGCTTCCAGTCAGTATGGCGGGCCGCGGGCAACTCCCTCTACGCCTCCGGGCTCGCGGCCGTCGCGACGGTCGCCGCTGCCGCGCCTATCGCCCTGCTGAGCGTCCGCTACGGCGGCCGCGCCGCATGGTTCATCGAGCGCGCGTCTTACGCCGGCTTTGCGCTACCGGGCATCGTCGTGGCGCTGGCGCTTGTCTTCTTCGGCATCCGCTACGCGCAGCCGCTGTACCAGAGTATGACCATGCTTGTCGTCGCCTACGTTGTGCTGTTTCTACCGGTGGCGCTGGGTGGGTTGCGGACGGCGCTTTTGCAGGTGCACCCGCACCTGGAGGACGCGGCGCGCACGCTAGGCAAGACATCGTTGCAGGCCTTTCTCAGCGTCAGCGTGCCGCTCCTGCGGCCCGGTATCATCACCAGCGTGGCGCTGGTCTTCCTGGTCACCATGAAAGAGCTGCCGGCGACGCTGATCCTCGGCCCCACCGGCTTCAGCACGCTCGCCACCGTTACCTGGACCGACGCCACCGCGGCGCTGCTCTCGCGCTCGGCCTTCGCGGCGCTCATCCTGGTCGCTGCCTCGGCCGTGCCAATGGCCGCTATGATTTATTGGGAGCGGCGCGACGAATGGTGAATAACGATTTCGCAGTCCGCTGCCGGGGCGTGGTCAAACGCTTCGGCGACGTCGCCGCCGTCAACGGCTTCGATCTCGAAGTGACGACGGGGCAGGTGTTGGCCCTCCTGGGCCCTAGCGGCTGCGGCAAGACCACAGCCCTCCGTGTCATCGCGGGCCTAGACGTGTCGGACGAAGGCAGCATCGAGGTCGGCGGCCGGCTGGTGGCCGGGCCCGGCGTCAACCTGCCCCCGGAAAAACGGCGCGTGGGCATGGTGTTCCAGGACTTCGCGCTCTTCCCGCACCTGGACGTCGCGGCCAACGTCGCCTTCGGCCTGCCCAGGGGCGACAAGAAGACGCGCGTGGCCGAACTCCTGAGCCTGGTCCGCCTCGACGGGCTGGCGGATCGCATGCCGCACGAGCTTTCCGGCGGCCAGCAGCAACGTGTGGCGCTGGCGCGTGCGCTGGCGGCCGAGCCCGACCTGATCCTGATGGACGAGCCCTTTTCGAACCTCGACCCCGGCATCCGCGAGGAAGTACGCGGCGAAGTGCGCCAGCTCCTACGTGCCGTCGGCATCACGGCCATCATCGTGACGCACGACCAGGAGGAGGCCCTCAGCCTCGCCGGCGAGGTGGCGGTGATGATCGACGGACGCGTGCTGCAGACGGGCACTCCGGCGGAGGTCTACGGTCGACCCGTGAGCCGCCTCGTCGGCGAGTTCGTCGGGGCGGCGAACGTGCTGCCCGGCGACTCGGACGGAGCGCAGGTCGAGTGCGTCCTGGGCCGCTTCAAGGCTATGGAGCAGCGCGGCCCGGTGGACGTCATGTTCCGCGCTGAGGCGCTCGCGATTAGCGAGGACGGCGGCATCCCCGGCGAGGTGGTGGATGTCGACTACTACGGGCACGACCAGATGGTCGCCGTGAAGCTGCACAGCGGGGAGACCCTGCGCGTACGGCTGCTGGCCCGGCCCGGCTTCGAAATCGGCCAGCGCGTGGGGGTCACGGCGCGCGGCGAGCCCTTCGTGTTCCCGCGCTCCTGAGCGCTAGAAGCTGGCGTCCAGCGCCACCTCCCCGCTGACTCCCACCTGGTACGCCGATACGCGCCGCTCGAAGAAGTTCGCCAGCTCCTGAACGTCCTGCAGGTCCATGAACGGGAACGGGTTGCGGGCGCCGTAGCGCTTCGCCAACCCCAGCATCACGAGACGCTGATCGCCGCAATACTCCAGGTACTGCCGTACGTCAGCCACCGAGAGGCCCGCAACGCCACCCGCCAGCAGGTCCGCCGCGAACTGCGTCTCGCAATCGATAGCTTCGTCCATCATCTCGTACACCGCCGCCTGCATCCCGGCGTCGAACAGCTCCGGCTCCTCGCGCCGCACCGTGTTCACGACCTCGAACGCGAAGGTCATGTGCGCGCTTTCGTCGCGGAACACCCAGTTCGTGCCCGCCGCCAGTCCGTGCAGCAGCCCCCGCGAGCGCAAGAAGTAGACGTAGGCGAACGCCGCGAAGAAGAAGAGGCCCTCCGTGCATGCCGCAAAGCAGATCAGGTTGAGCAGGAATTGCCGCCGCTGCCCGAGTGTCTCGATGCTCTGCAGCTCGTAGATCGAGTTCTGCCAGCGCATGCAGAACTCGGCCTTGCGTGCGATCGACGGGATCGTCTCCAGCGCTGCGAACGCCTGGTAACGCTCGGCCTCGTCCGGCACGTAGGTGTCGAGCAGCGTGAGGTAGAACTCGACGTGCTGCGCCTCCTCGAACAGCTGTCGCGACAGATACAGCCGCGCCTCCGGTGAGTTGATGTGCCGGTAAAGGTTGAGCACCAGGTTGTTCGAAACGATCGAGTCCCCGGTCGCGAAGAACGCCACGAGCCGGCTAATCATGTGGCGCTCCGCCGGCGTCATCTTCGATCGCAGGTCGCCTGTATCCGTCGAGAAGTCGACCTCCTCGACGGTCCACGTGTTCTTGATCGCCGATTTGTACATCTCGTAGAACGCTGGATACTGCATCGGTCGCAGCGTCAGGCACAGCCCCGGGTCCAGCAGCCGCGACGGCCGCGCCACCGAACCTGTCTGTATGCCGGTTTGCCCGTTTACCGGGGCCAGGTAGGGAGGTGGTGTCTCGCTCATTGACACGCCTCGCACGTCTCCGGGTTCTCCAGTGAGCACGCCACCGCCTCGGCGTCGCTGTCGATCGGACGCTCGATGATTGGCAGCGGCTCAGCTGGCGCCGGCTGTGCGGCCGCTACGTGGTCCACCGTCGCCTTCGCGATACGCGTCGCCGGGCGCGAGCGCAGGTAGTACGTCGTCTTCAACCCCTGCTTCCAGGCGTAGAAGTACATCGAAGACAGCGAGCCGATGTTCGGGTTCTCGGCGAACAGGTTCAGCGACTGGCTCTGGTCGATGAACGCGCCGCGGTCCGCCGCCATGTCGATCAGGCTCGCCATCGGCAGCTCCCACGCTGTCCGGTAGACGGCCCGTAGCCCCTCCGGCAGCTCCGTCAACGCTTGTACGGAGCCCTCCGCCATCTTGAGGCGGTCGCGTGCCTCCTCCGTCCATAGGCCCAGCTGCTTCATCTCCGACACGAGGTAGCGGTTGACCTGCAGGAAGTCGCCCGAAAGCGTCTCGCGCTTGAACAGGTTCGAGACCTGCGGCTCAATGCACTCCGAGCACCCCGCGATCGAGGCGATAGTCGCCGTCGGCGCGATAGCAACCAGCAGCGAGTTGCGCAGCCCGGTCTGCTTGACCCGCTCCCGCAGCGCGTCCCAGCGAGCCGCGTCACGCGGCGTCACGCCCCACGCGTCGAACTGCAGCTCGCCGCGGGCCGCCCGCGTCTCGGAGAAAGCGGCGTGCGCGCCCTTCTCCTCCGCCAGGTCCGCCGAAGCGCCCAGCGCGTGGTAGTAGATCTCCTCCGAGACGCCCGCCGATAGCTCCCGCGCGCGCGGTGCGTCGAAGGGCAGCTGCATCTGGTAGAAGACGTCCTGCAGCCCCATCAGCCCCAGGCCCACAGGCCGCCAGCGCTGGTTCGACGCCTTTGCCGTCCCGATCGGGTAGAAGTTCAGGTCGATGACCTCGTCCAGCTGACGCACCGCGATCGCGACCGTGCGCGCCAGCTTGTCGAAGTCGAACTGTGGCCGGCCATCCTCGTCCCGGAAGACGTGGCGCGACAGGTTGATCGAGCCCAGGTTGCACACCGCGGTCTCGCGCTGGTCCGTCGCCTCGATGATCTCGGTGCACAGGTTTGAGCTATGGATCACGGTGCCGGGAAGCGCCGTCTGGTTCGCAGCCCGGTTGCTCTTATCCTTGAACGTCATCCAGCCGTTCCCCGTCTGCGCCAGCGTCCGCATCATCCGCGCGTAAAGGTCGCGGGCGCGCAGCGTCTTCGCCGCCAGCCCGGCCACCTCCGCCGCTTCATACGCCGCATCGAACGCCTCGCCGTACAGGTCGGGCAGCTCCGGCACCGCCTTGGGGTCGAACAGGCTCCACTCGGCGTCCGCCTCAACGCGGCGCATGAACAGGTCTGGGATCCAGTTCGCCAGGTTGAGGTTGTGGGTACGCCGCGCCTGCTCGCCTGTGTTGTCCTTTAGCTCGAGAAACTCCTCGATGTCGGCATGCCACGGCTCCAGGTAGACGCACGCCGCGCCCTGACGCTTACCGCCCTGGTTCACCGCCGCCACCGACGCGTCCAGCGTCTTCAGCCACGGCACAATGCCGTTCGAGTGCCCGTTCGTCCCCGCGATCAACGACCCGCGCGACCGCACCCGGTGGTACGCCAGCCCGATTCCGCCGGAGAACTTCGATAGCATGGCGATGTCGGTGTAGCGCTGGTAGATCGACGCCAGCTCATCCTGCGGTGAGTCGAGCAGGAAGCAGGATGAGAGCTGCTCATGCCTTGTACCCGCGTTGAACAGCGTCGGCGAGCTCGGTACGTAATCGAGGTTCGAAAACGCCTCGTAAAGCTCCAGTGCCCCTGTCACGCCGCGGCCCAGCGCGCAGGCGATACGGAGCCAGAAGTGCTGCGGCGTCTCGATCACGAGGCGCGTCTCGGGGTGCTTCAGCAGGTAGCGGTCGTACAGCGTGCGCAGGCCGAAGTACTCGAACTCGCGGTCGCGCTCCGGATGCACGGCGTCGTTCAGCTTGCGGCTGTTGTCGGCGACGAAGCCCGCGACGCGATCATTGATCAGCCCGAGGCGGTGGCCCGTCGCGATCGACTGCGAAAAGGCGTGGATCTCCTGGTTCCGCACCTCCTTGTCGACGTAGGTCGAAAGCAGACGCGCCGCCAGCTTCGAATACTGCGGCTCCTCGAAGATCAGCGACGCCGCTGTCTGGATCGACAGCAGGTCGAGCTCACGCGTCGTCGCGCCATCGTAGAGGCCGCTGATCGTCTTGGTCGCGACGCGCATCGTGTCGACGTCATCGAGCCCAACAACGCAGCGGCCGATGGCACGCACGATCTTGTTGACGTCGACAGCCTCGCTGCCGCCGTTGCGCTTTGTGACACGCATCGACGTCTGCGAGTAGGACTTGTCTTCTGGAGGCGGCTGCTCAGGGGCGAATGCGGCGTTGACGGGGGTTTGGCTGACCATGCTTCTCCTTCAATAATTCCCTCTCCCTCTGGGAGAGGGTTAGGGTGAGGGCGATGGCGCCGCCCTCACACCATGGGTCTCATATTGACTCGGAGAAGGTCCGGAGATGAAAAAGCGACGCGGCCTGACGCCTGCATCGCTCGTACCGCCGGGCGGCCCTCCCCGAGGCCTCCTGGGTGCGAGCTACCGGCGGTTTTCTCCCCGCTGGCAGGCGTTGGCAGGTCTTCGGACTTGCAAGCTCTGGTCCTTCCTGGAAGGACCCTTCCTACTGTCCACCGCTTCCCACCCTTCCGAGGAAGGACAGTGCGTTTGGTGGAGGTCGTTCTCGCTTACCGCTGCGGGGTAGGCAGTCCCGGATTCGCACCGGGTTCCCTATTGATCCGTCCATCTACGACGATGGCCGAATACCAACGCAGGCGTCATCATACACAAGATTTAGGGCCTGTCAAGAAAGGCAGACCCCATATCTAGTGAACTGGTCGAAAATTCGTCAGGTTGTTTTCTGTGGTACAGCCGACTCGCCGATGCCCACGTCTGGGTGGCGTAGGTGCTCCGTCGCCGACAGCCAGTCAACCTCCCGCGGCAGGATGATGCTGCCGGAGCGGCGCCGATACAGCTCCGGGTTGTCGACCCCGGGCGGCGTGGCGCCCTGCTCCTGCAACGCCTTCACGACGCGGATCAGCTTGCGCCGCGTCCGGATAATCATCGAGTCCGACGTACCGAGGTGCTCGTTGGTGCGGTCCATGATCGCGCCCATACCCTCGGCCACCGCCTTGTCCTGCTGGCGCACGCCGCGAATGCCGGTGAAGCTGTCGCCGCGTGCCTGCGCTGCGCGGTCGATCGAGTAGTCGTTCTCCCGTATCTGGTCCAGCCGATAGCGGCCCAGCCAGTCAGTCGTCCTGGGCAGATATTCGAAACCGGCGCGTCCTACCGGCGCGGCGGCGTTCACCGGGCGGCCCGTCGAAGCGTTGGTCTGCGTCGCCTGCGCGCCGTCTCGGCCCGCCACGGTCCCGGCGATCTGCCAGCCCCAGTACATGGTGTTGTGGTCGTCTAGAGGCACCCACGCCTGTGCCCGCACCACGGTACCCAGGTCTCCCGTAGGGATCAGCGCGTAGAACGGGAACATGTAGTGGGCGATGCGCCAGTAGGTCGTGTCTTCCTCCGCCGGGCGATACGCCCCGTATGTCGTCCCGACCTCGGACTCAAGGATCTCGTAGCGTGGCGCGCGGTCCGTCACCATGTAGTAGTCGTAGCTACCCTTGACCGACTTCTCCGGCGTCACCGAGCCGAGGTGCAGGAAGCCGAGATGCGACGTGTCGAGGTCGCCCTCCAGCGTCTGCATCCAGTTGCACTCCATCATGCAGAGTTGCGGCCGCGCGCCCTCGATCATCGTCGCTTCGAGTTCCGGCAACGGCGGCGGCATCTCGCGCGGGCCCATATAGGTCCAGACGATGCCGGCGCGCTCTTCGACGGCGTAACCCTTCGTCCGCACCTTGTTCTTGAAGTTCGATTCCGCCGGCTCGGACGGCATGTCGACGCAGGCGCCCGTTACGTCGAACTTCCAGCCGTGATAGACACAACGCAGTCCATCCTCTTCGTTACGCCCGAAGAAAAGCGAAGCGCCACGGTGTGGGCACGCGTTCTGCACGATCCCCACCTTGCCCGATGTGGTTCGAAACGCGATCAGGTCCTCGCCAAGGAGGCGAATGCGCACCGGCGGCCAGTCCGGCGATGGCAGTTCTTCGGATAGCATCGTCGGCAGCCAGTACTGGCGCATCAGGTCGCCCATCGGCGTGCCCGGCCCTACGCGGCTCAACAGCTCGTTATCTTCTTTCGTCAGCATTGCAGTGGTCCTCTCGTCGGACGAACAGGGCAGGGACGCCCTTTAGCGGGGGGTTGGGGTGTCCCCCATGTCAGAAGCCGGAGCATGCGCCTTCTCCAAGTATCGAACCCTAATCGTCAACAAGTTTGCGCTTTTCGAAACACTGCGTCACCTGACGAACGGCCCCTTCGCTAACCTGCAGGTAGAATTGCCACGTCATTCACCACGAAAGCAGGAACGTCTTATGCCCAGGTTCGCCGCCAACCTCAGCCTCATGTTCCCGGAGCTGGAGCCCGCGAAGCGCTTCCAGGCCGCCCGCGACGCCGGCTTCAGCGCCGTCGAGTACCTGCGGCCCTACGAGTTCCCACTCGATGACGTCCGGCGCTGGAAAGATGACGCCGGCGTCGAGCTGATCCTGCTCAACTCGCCCCTCGGCAACCCGCAGGCAGGTGAGCGAGGCCTCGGCGTCCTGCCGGGCCGTGAGGCCGACTTCCGCGAGGGCCTCGACCTGACGCTGGAATACGCCGACGGCCTCGGCGCGAAGATGGTGCATCTCATGGCCGGCGTCGTCCCGGAGGGCATGCGCCGCGAAGACTGCGAGGCGGTCTTCGTCGAGAACCTGCGCTACGCCGCGCCCGTGGCGAAGCAGCGCGGCGTCACGCTCCTGCTCGAGCCCCTCAATCAGCGCGACGTTCCCGGCTACCTGCACAGCACCACGAGGCAGGCGCGCGCGCTCATCGAAGCCGCGGCAACCGGCAACGTCTACCTCCAGTACGACCTCTATCACATGCAGATCATGGAAGGCGACATCGTCGAGGGCATCCGCCGCAACCTGGATATCATTCGCCACATGCAATTCTCTTGCGTGCCCGGCCGTCACGAGCCGCAGCACGGCGAGGTCAACATGCCTTACGTCTTCGACCGCATCGACGAGATGGGCTACGAAGGCTGGCTCGGCGCCGAGTACGCCCCGCTCAACGGCACCCTGGAGGGCCTCACCTGGGCCCACCCCTACGGCATCGCCACGAGCTAGCCAGGCCCGAACTCAAACCACGAAACCACGTATATTGGAAGCATGAGTCGTACCCTGCGGGGCAGGCGCGGTGAGTAGCCGGTTCCGCGGTGTTAGCACGCCACTCCTGCTGGCGGGAGCCGCCATCGTCGCGATCGTGATCGGCGCTGCCGTCGCGTTTGCCATCGGCTCCGGCGATGACTCACCAGGCACGGCCGAAGCGACCGCGACCCCAACCGTCCCAGCCGTCACCGCTACCGCCACCAGCGCCCCGCCGTCGCCAACCGCCTCGCCCCAGCCCGCCACGCCGATACCGCCCACCGCGACCGCCGCCGTCACAGAGACGTGGAGCATCGAGTTCCAGCGTACCGGCGGTTTCGCCGGGTTGGCGCAAAGCCTCAGCATTCGCAGCGACGGTCAGGCCACGTACGAAGACATGCGCGCAGATCGCGTCGAGACCGGCGTGCTCGGCGCCGCTGACCTCGCTGACCTGCGAGCCCTGATCGACAGCGCGAGCTTCTTCTCACAGCCTTCGCCTCAGGAAGCCCCGTGCGCCGACTGCTTCAACCTGTCGATTACTGTGACTGTGGACGGCCAGACACACACCGTCGAGGCAATCGATATCGCCCTCGACCCGTCACTGCAACCGCTCGTGGAGGGACTGGCCGCGCTACTGCAGGACGGCCTGGCTCAATGATCGCCCGCGGCCTCCTCGCTGCGGTGCTTTTCGCCGGCTTCCTCGCCGCGGCTGGCACCCGAATCGCCTCTTCCCAGGAACCCGACGCCGAGGGCCTCGCCCGGGCCTACCTCGCACAGTCCCGAATCGTCCCGCTTCCTGAAAACGCCGGCCTGGCGCCCGCCCAGCAGCGATCATCCGCGGTACCTTCTTCGGCCCCCGCCGACCGCGCGCTCGGCCACGTCGCCACGCTCGAAAGCCCAGGCGCGACGCACGTCCGGTTCCAGGAGACCGAGGACGGTATCCCGATCTTCGGCGCCAACGTCGTCGTCAACCTGACGAAGGGCAGCGACGAAGTGGGCTTCGTCATCGACAACCGGACCGAGGCCACCGTTGCGTCCTCGTCGCTTCGGGTCGATGAAGACGAAGCCGCCGATATCGCCATCAACGCGGCGGGCATCGCCGAGCTGCGCGACACCCCGGATGCAACGCTCGTCTACTACCCCATCGATGACGAGCTCTACCTGGCCTGGCAGATCCTCCTACCCGCGCTCGACCCGCTGGGTGACTGGCTCGTCATGGTCCTCGCCGAGGATGGCGACGTGGCGCTGGTCACCAACGTCATGCCGCTCGATACGGGACGCGTCTTCGACCCCAACCCCGTGGCGACCGGCGGCCCCCAGAGCGTGCAGCACTGCGACACGACCGCCGCTGAGGGCGTGGTGGACGACGAGTATGTGACACGGACCCTGCTCGGCATCAACTCGGGGCAGAACCAGCTGCGCGGCCAGTACGTCGACCTCACGGCGCCGGGGATCCTCGGCGCCTACAAAGCCGCCGGCCAGGCCAGCAACGCCTCGCACAACTACCTCTATGACTGCAACGACGACCGCTTCGAAGAGGCCATGGTCTACTACCACGTCGATACCACGCAGCGGAAGCTGCAGTCGCTCGGCTTCAGCGGCACCTCCGCCATCCTCGCCGAGCCGATCCCGGCTCACGCTCACTATTACGCAGACTGCAACGCCTTCTATTCCCCCGTCGACACCGGGCTCCACTTCGGCGATTGCGGCGCCAACGTGCACGACACCGCGGAAGACGGCGACGTGATCATCCACGAGTACGGCCACGCCATTCAGGACGACCAGGTCCCGGGCTGGGCCTTCGGCGCCGCCCTGGTCGTGGAACAAGCGCGCGGCATGGGCGAGGGCTTCGGTGACTTCCTCGCCGCCGCGATGACCGGCAGCCCCTGCATCGGCGACTGGGTCAACTTTGGTCAGAACGCCTGCGCTGGCGCGACGGGCCTGCGCTACCTGCAGAACACCAAGACCTTCGCCGATTTCAACTCATGCCCGGACAACCCTGACGGCAGCGCAGAAGAACACTGCACCGGCGAGATCTGGGGCGCCGCGCTCTGGGACCTCGTCGAAGCGCTGGGCGGCGACCAGGACGCCATCGACCTCGCCATCACGCTCGTCATCGACAGCCACTTCTACCTCGGCCCCCAGGCGACCTTCGATGACGGCGTCTGCGCCATCTTCGCCGCCGACAACGACCTCTACGGCGGCGCCCACGGCGCGACCATCGCCAACGTCTTCTCCAACCGAGGCATCAACTGCACCTTTGTGCCGCCGCCGGACTTCCCCTACGTTTTCCTGCGCGTCATCCATCCCGCCGCCGGCAACCTCGTCATCCGCATCAAGGCCGGCGCCAACCCCAACTCGCCCGTCTGCAACCTGCTGATTTGGAACCAAACCGCCGGGACGGATGTGGTCGGCTTCGTCGGACTCAACGGCACCGCCTGCGCTGGATCGCTCCCGCCATCCACGACCACGCCCTGGTGGCTAGAGGTGCAGGACATGACATCCGGCAACACCGGCACCATCCAGGACTTCGAAGTCGTCCTCTCAGGCACCATCCGCTGCATCGCCGACGACACCCCCCTCAGCATCCCGGACGGCTCCCCCGGCGCCATCGTCCGCTCAATGACCGACTGCGATACCGCGTCAGAGCCGCTGCCAACTCCGGATAACGTCTGGTACTTCGCCGAAGGCTATACGGGGGACGGGTGGCAAACCTATACGTACCTGCTGAACGACACGTCCAGCACGGCGTTAGTTCAGGTCGATTACCTGCTACTGGGAGGCGGGGCGGTCACAAAGAACATCACTCTGGCGCCCCAGACCCGGCGAAGCCTCTTCGCCAACGACACCGACGAAGGCCCCGGGCCAAATTCAGCGTTCGGCATTCGCATCACGTCCAACCAGC
>DASTLN010000135.1:0-2482 GCA_035714925.1 Dehalococcoidia bacterium
ATACCCGGCGTCGGCCGTCCACCAAGCTGCTCGATCAGCCCATCGTAGCGGCCGCCGCCGCCAATCGTGGTCTGAGAGCCCTCCACCCTGGGCTGAAACTCGAACGCCGTGCGCGTGTAGTAGTCGATGCCGCGGACGAGGGCGTGGTCGATCTCGTACTCAATGCCGAGGCCCTCGAGCAGGCTCCGCAGCGTCGCAAAATGCGTCTCGCACGGCTCGCACAGGTTGTCTACGCTCTTCGGCGCATTCGGCTTGAACGGCTGACACGGCTCGTTTTTGCAGTCCAGCAGCCGTAGTGGGTTGAGATCGTAGCGCCGCTTGCAGTCGCCGCACATCTTGTCGATCTTGTCGGCGTAGTAGGCGCGCAGCCTGTCGATGTAGGCGGGACGGCAGGTCTCGTCACCTATCGAGTTCAACAGCAGGTGCAGCTCGTCCAGACCCAGCGCCTCGTAGAACGTGCGCTGCAGGTCGATGACCTCGGCGTCGATACCCGGCGCGCCGTCGCCGATCGCCTCGACGCCAAACTGGTGGTGCACTCGATAACGCCCCGCCTGCGGCCTGTCGTACCGGAACACGGAGGCGATGTAGAACAACCGCACCGGCTGCGGCCAGGACGCCATGCCGTGTTCGACATAGGCGCGTGCCACGCCGTGCGTCCCGTCGATACGCAGCGCCAGCTCATCGCCGCCGCGGTCCTGGAAAGCGTAGATCTCCTTGTCCGCCAGGTCCGTGCCTTCCGAGCCGGGCCGCAGGAAGACGCCGATATTCTCGAACACGGGCGTCTGGATCTCGCCGTAGCCGTAGGACTCGGCGACACGCGTCGCTGTATCGCGCAGCCACCGCCAGTACGGCTGGTCGGCCGGCAGGATGTCGTTCGCGCCCCGCGGCGCCCGGAAGCTCTCAGGCATGGGGACTGAGCATACCAGCGCGCACCATGGCGGGGAACGCTGCTAGGATAAGGACAGCCGTGCTGACCGAAATTCGCTCCCGCCTCGCCGCCTACCAGCCGAAGACGTTCGACCCAAACGGCGCGCCGCGCGCCGCGGTGCTCGTACCCCTCTACACGCACCGCGAGGAACTGCACGTCGTCTTCACCAAGCGTACGGACCTCGTGCAGCACCACCGCGGCGAGATCTCGTTTCCGGGCGGCGCCATGGATCCCGACGACGCCGACCTCATCGCGACGGCCTTGCGCGAGGCAGATGAAGAGATCGGCATCGAGGCGGGCCACATCCAGGTCGTGGGCCAGCTCGACGACATCGTTACGATCAGCCGCTTTCACGTCAGCGTCTACGTCGGCGAGCTCGACGCCACGTTCTCGCCTTACCCCTGGCGCCCGCAGGCGTCCGAGGTCGCGGAAGTCCTCGAAGTGCCGCTGCCGCACCTGTTGGACGAGTCGAACCTGATCGAGGTGCCACGCCAGCGCGACGGCGAACTCATCATCATGGAGGGCTTCAAGTTCGAGGAGCACGTGATCTGGGGCGCCACCGGGCGCATGCTGCGCAACTTCCTCGACGTCGCCACCGGCACCGACACGCTGTCGGCCAACCGTCCCGGCGTCGTGCCCCAGGACGCCCGCAACGCCCGGCCCTCGGAGCCGGCCACCTCGTGAAGCAGCGCCTACTCCCAACCGTCCTCGGCACCCATCGCGCCAGCAACCCCCACTCCATTGCGAGCCAGCCGCTATGCGGCGGCGCGGCAATCCGGGGCGGCGGGGCCCCGCTCCGTCACGTCAGACCACAAGACGAGCCTCATCACCTCCCGTCAAGCAGGACCCGCCGCTACACTCACGCTATGCGCTTGATCCTCGTGCGCCACGGCGAATCCGTCGGCAACTACGAAAACCGCCTCCAGGGCCAGGAAGACTACCCCCTCACGGAGGAGGGACGCCGCCAGGCTGTCCTCACGTCACACCGCCTGCATGCCCTTGGCGCCTCCGCCGTCTACTCCAGCCACCTGCTGCGCGCCCGTGAAACCGCCTTCGCCATCGGCGAGCGCCTCGGCGTCGAGCCCACGATCCAGGAAGACCTCTCGGAGTACCACTTCGGCGAGTACTCCGGCATGACCTACGCCGAGATTCGCGAGCGCTTCGGTGCCATCGCTAACCCCGCCGAGCGCACTTATCCCGGCGAGGAGGGGCGTGACAACTTCTTCAACCGCGTCACGTATACGCTTTGGAGCATCGCTGCGGAGCATCCCGACGAGACCGTCGCCGTCGTCTCGCACGGCGGGCCGATCGCGCTGTTCTGCCAGTCGGTCCTCGGCCTGCCGTACAGGCGCCCGATGCCGTTCTCGATCAGCAACTGCTCACTGAACATAATTGACGCTTCGATTACCCCACCAGACTCGCGAAACGCCGTCTTGTTGCATCTCAACGACATCTGCCACCTGGCGCAGTGATATAGATTCGACAGCCTTTCGTTGTCTTTCGTGAGGTTTTGCGAATAGTCTTATGTCTTGACGCGGGCCTCGTCAGCGAGTA
>DASTLN010000136.1:0-10630 GCA_035714925.1 Dehalococcoidia bacterium
AAGCGGCCGGCCCGTGTTCCACGAGTACGTAAACATCCAGCAGCTCTCATCGTCCAGCGGGACCCAGCCGTGGCCGCTGTACGTCAGGTTTTCAGGCTCTTGAGGCTCATCAGGGGGCGCGAAGCCGGGGATGACTGTGAAGAACGGCAGCATGAAGGGCGTGAAGCGCCAGTAGTAGCTGTCGGCCTCGGCGTCGCGCTGGGCGCCGTAGGCGAACCCGTAGTCCGTCGGCTCCACCATGAGCCGGGGCGCCAGGTCTCCGTAGAGGTACTTGCGGCTCGGCGCCTGGCGCTGCTGCGGGTCGAGGACGCCGTGCAGGAAGGGCACGTGCGCCGAATCGATGCCTCCCTCGACAGCCTGGAGGTAGTTGCAGTGCTGAATGCGCCGGCTAGCCATGACGTGGCCGTCCGGCACGAGCGTCCACTCGTACTGCGGGAACTCCGGTGTCAGCTCCGGCGGTCCCATGTAAGTCCAAACGAAGCCGCCGCGCTCCAGGGTCGGGTAAGTGGTGGCGTGGACCTTGGTTTTGAAGTTGGATTCCGTGGGTTCGGAAGGCATGTCGATGCAAGCGCCGGTCGTGTTGAACTTCCAGCCGTGATAGACGCAGCGCAGGCCATAATCCTCGTTGCGGCCGAAGAACAGCGATGCGCCGCGGTGGGGGCAGTTCTCCTTGATGAGGCCGACCAAGCCTGACGTGGTCCGAAAGGCAACCAGCGCTTCACCCAGCAGCTTGACGCGCAGCGGGGCGCAGTCGGGCTGGGGCAGCTCGTGGCTGGTCAGGGCCGGGATCCAGAATCGGCGCAGATAGTCGCCCATCGGCGTGCCGGGCCCCGTGCGTGTAATCAGCTCATTGTTACGGGCTGTCAGCATGCGCCACCTCCGGAGTCACGGCTCGTCCTGGGCGACATTCTACGCCGTGACGATGGGCGAGTGAACGAAGGAGCGCTTGCCGTCAAGCGACCGTGGCGGCAGACTCAGTAGCTATGAACATCGAGCTGGACAACCGCGAGGCATCGATCGTGCTGGCCGCGTTACGGAATTGGCAGGAAGAGGCCAAGACGTACGACCTGGCCGACTTCTACGAAGCGTACTTCGAGGACGTCGACCCGCCGGGCGATGACGAAATCGACACGATCTGCGCGCGGATCACCGACGCAGCGCTGCGCAGGGCCTAGGGCCGCGGGTAAGACCTGGGCTCAACGATGGTCCTGTCGAGGAAGGCATCGCTGAGGTCGGCGCAGATCTTCCCGTAGGGCTCGTACTTGTCGAAGATGTGCGGCATCGCGTCAAAGACGTGATACTCCGTTGCCACGCCTGCCGCGCGCAGCTTCTCCGAGAAGTCGACGCTGTAGGTATGCGGCAGTACGTCGTCCGCGGTGCCATGGAAGAAGATCGCCGGAGGAAAAGACGGCCCGATGTGCGTTAACGGGTCGGCCGCCGTGTAGGCCGCGGCGTCGGAGCCCGGCGGCATGAGGTGGTGATCGCTGCCGTCGGCCTGCCTGCGGATGAGCCCGGGGAAGTGGACCATGATCGCCGCGACGGCTGAGCTGATGCCAGCGGGTCCGAGGCCGCCCTCGAACTCCGGCCGGTCGCCGGTGCCGGCCGCGACGAGCGCGAGAAGCGCCCCGGCGGAGTAACCCGCGAGGGTGAGGCGGTTGGGCTCGAAGCCGATCTCGGCAGCGTGGGCTCGCGCCCATCGGATCGTGGCTTTGACGTCGTGCAGCTGGGAGGGCCACTTCGCCTCGTCAGAGAGGCGGTAAGTTGTGCAGATGCCGAGGTAGCCGCGCTCTGCCAGCAAGGCGGCGCTGGCCGTGTTGCGGCCGTCCTTGCTGCCGCGGGTGAAGCCGCCGCCGTAAAGCTGGACCACGGCCGTGCGCTTGTCCAGCGCCGGGTTGGGATAGTAGAGGTCGAGCTTCAACTCGCGTCCGTCTGCTTCCGCGAACGTGATGTCTTTTTCGACGCGGAGTGCTGTATCGACGTTGCTGGCCATCAGGACTTTCCTCCCGGCTCAATTGCGGCCTCTATCAGCCGCTTGTGCGCTTCAATGACAGGTGCGAGCAGATCACCGCTCGTCGTCTCGATGGTATCTCTTTCGGTGTGGAACCAGCTATGGACCCCCAGGACCGCGAAGGCGCTGCGATAGCCGCGGTCGATGACCGTCGATAGTTCGCCGGCGCCATGCAGGACCTCACGCGGCGCCTCGAGGCCGGTGAGGCCGGTGAAGCAGCGCTTCGCGTCATCGAGCAGGTCGGCCGTCGTCATCAGGATACGGTGCGAGTCGGCGGAGGCGAGTACGGCCGGCCGGCCGCCGACGGCGATCCTGTCTCGCGCCGCCATCGCGGAGCCGAGATGCACCCAGAGCCTCGTGTCGGCGGGCGCAGGCCAGGCGTCCACGGAGTCGTGAGTGCCGACAAACATGTATTCATGGCCGCCCGTGTTGAGCCCGAAAATCGAGAGGTTAGGGAACCGCCGCGCTGCCCATTCGGCGAGCTCGAGGAACGCGACGATGCCGTTGCCGCGCTCCGCGGCGCAGGTGAACCAGCCAGTCCGTGGCGTCGAGAGCGCCAGCCATTGGGGACCGCGCCGCAGCGTGGCGATGAGGTTGGGCGTCTGGCGATGCCCGCCGTTGCCTGTTACCACCAGCGTGGCGCCGGCGCGAGCGGCCGCCGCGGCGACGAAGGGCTCCGCGTCCTTCGGTGCGAGGAGCGCGATGGGTAGCGGCGCGAAGGGCTTGCCGGGATCCGTGTTGAGCAGCGACGCTTCGCCCGATGGGCCCGTTGTGACGAGGACGACGGCGAGTGCGCCGGCTTCGGCGCAGGCCTTGATCAGCGGTCCGGTCGCCGGGCTCTGAATCGTGGCATGGCGCGCGAAGGGTGCGATGACGAGCGCGATGGCATCACGAGCCGCGGGCGCCTCCGAGGTGTGGTGAACGCCGACCAGAGGTCCGCTGACGCCGTCCGGGCCGGTGGGCATGACGACGGGTTGCGGATGCACGGTGGCGGCTACCTCACCGCTCCGCAGTTCAGCGACGTTTGCGTCGAACCACGGCACCTGGCTCTGCGTCGTCTTCACGTCGAAGCCCAGGTTGGTGAGCGTCTCGCTGATCCAGGCTGCGGACGCGATGTCGCCCTCGCCGCCGGCGCGCTTGAGGCCGAAGCCGGCGTGGCGCGCCAGCCGCTCCTGCAGCCGTTCGTGAGATGTCGTCACTTGGTCAGGCGGTCACGGGGGCCGGGCGCTGGTAGGCAGGATAATCGCGCGGGTTGACCACGTAGCGGTCCATGAACTGGTGGCACCAATCGCGCGAGATGTCCGCGAACTCCGGATTGCGGTCGAAGATATGGTCCTGGCCGGCGAGGAGGTGCAACTCGACGGGCACTTCGAAGCCACGTAGCTTCTCGTAAAGCTGCGTGACGTGATCGTGGAAACGATCGGACGTGCCGCAGATGATGAACGTGGGCGGGTAGCCGGCGCGGAGGTGGCTCACGGGCTGCAGATCGTCGTACCCCTCGTCGCTGCTGCCGGCCGCGACGAGGGGATGGTTGGAGCCGTCCTCCTGGCGCTTGACGTTGGCGGGGTAGTAGACGACGCAAGCAGCGATTCCGAGGTCTGCATCCGCGCTAGCGATCATCGCCAGCTGGGCGCCTGCGGAGTAGCCGGCGAGGACGATCTTCGCCGGGTCGATTCCAAGGCGCTGGGCGTTGTCTTTGACCCAGCCTACGGCGGCCTTCACGTCTTCGAGCTGGCCGGGCCACTTTGTTCCCGGCGCGAGGCGGTAATCGGGAGCGACGCAGACGTAACCCAGGGCCGCGAATCGCCTGAAGGCGCCGTCGTAGTGGCCGGCGCGATGACCGCGGACCCAACCGCCGCCGAACAGCTCGATTACGCAGGCGCCGTTTCCCCTGCTCGTCGGCGGGCGGTGGACGTCGAGCTTGAGCTCGGCGCCGTCCGCCGTCCCGAAGACGATGCCTGCTTCAGTCCTGATGCTGCCCGCGCTGTTCGTCATGCTGAGAGCCCCCTTTGTATCGAGTGAACCGTAGTCCGGGCACAGGTAGTTCGCAAGCCCGAAGCCAGGTGAGTCCCATGCTATACTTGAAAACCGCACAACCAGTCTGGCTCAGACTCAATGACGACGCGTCGTAAGAAGGAGGATGCTTACAGCGTGGCAACAACTGTAACGATGAAATCCCTGCTAGAGGCAGGTGCGCATTTCGGGCACCAGACAAGGCGCTGGGACCCGCGTATGCGGCCCTTTATTTTCACGCAGCGTAATGGCATCCACATCATCGACCTGCAGCAGACGGTCCGCCGTCTGGAAGAGGCGAGTGAGTGGGTATCGGACACCGTCTCAAAAGGCGGCGCGATCCTCTTCGTCGGCACCAAGAAGCAGGCCCAGGAGACGATTCAGCAAGAAGCAACGCGCTGCAGCATGCCTTACGTCAACAGCCGGTGGCTTGGCGGCACGCTGACTAACTTCCAGACGATTCAAGGCCGTATCGACCACCTTGTCCGGCTCGAAGATGCCCTGGCGCGCGGCGAGTTCGGCCGCATGTCGAAGAAGGACGTCCTCAAGATTGAGGAGGAGATCGAGCGGCTTAACCGGCACTTCGGCGGCATCAAAGAGATGACGCGGCTGCCGGCGGCGCTGTTTATCGTCGACCCGAGCATGGAGTACATCGCCATCGCGGAGGCAAACCGCACCGGGACGCCGATCGTCGCGATGACGGACACGAACTGCAACCCGAACCTGATCGACTACCCGATCCCGTCCAACGACGACGCGATCCGCGCCGTCCGTCTTGTCACGACCCGCATCGCGGACGCGGTCCTCGAGGGCCTGCAGCGCCGCGAGTTGGGCGATGACGCCGAGCAGTTCGAGTTCGAAGAGGGACAGACGACGTATTCCGTGTCGCCGGATGAGCCAAGCCCCGCGGATGACGCGGAGCCGGTGGCGGAGGCAGCGGTCACCACCGAGGAGAAGTAGGACGCGTGCCGGAGATAACAGCCGACCTCATTAGACAACTGCGCGAAATGACCAGCGCGGGCGTCATGGACTGCAAGAAGGCGCTCGAGGAATCCAAAGGGGATCTCGAAGGCGCCGTCAGGAAACTGGGCGAGATGGGAATTGCCACCGCCGCGAAGAAGGCGGATCGGGTGACGTCCCAGGGCCTGGTCGAGAGCTACATCCATGCCGGCGGCCGCATCGGTGTCATCGTCGAGGTCGCCTGCGAGACGGACTTCGTGGCGCGCACGCCCGACTTCCAAACGCTGGCGCGCGACATCGCCATGCAGGTGGCGGCTATGAACCCGGCCACGATCACGGAGGACGACCCGGTGCCCGAGAGCGCCGGCGGGCGTGTCGACGAGCTCGTGCTGCTGAAGCAGGCGTGGATTAAAGACGCGTCGAAGGATATCCGGACGCTGATCAACGAGACGATTGGCAAGACGGGAGAGAACATCCAGGTTAAGCGTTTCGCACGCTTTGAAATCGGCGAGTAGCGCCTTTCATTCCGGTCCCAGCTGGGGAGAGCGCCATGATCGAGGATGTCCTAAGCGATAGCGAAGACCGAATGAAGAAGTCGGTGGAAGCCGCTGACCGCGAGCTGGCATCGATTCGCACCGGTCACGCGCATGTCGGACTGATCGATCACATCAGGGTCGACTACTTCGGTAGCTCACTGCCGATCAACCAGATGGCGACGGTATCAGCGCCGGAAGTGCGCCTGCTGACGATCCATCCGTGGGATCGGACGGCGATGACCGCGATCGAAAAGGCGATCCTGGCATCCGACCTGGGCCTAACGCCTTCAAACGACGGGGCCATCATCCGGCTGGCGATCCCACCACTCACAGAGCAACGGCGCAAGGACATGATCAAGCTGGTTCACTCGCGTATCGAGGACAGCCGGGTGGCCGTCCGCAATGTGCGCAGAGACGGCATGGAGCACATCAAAAGGCTGGTCCAGAACAAGGAAGCATCCGAGGATCAGCAGCACAACGCGCAGGAAGCGCTGCAGAAGCTCACGGATCGCTATATCGCGGAGATCGACGAACGCGGGAAGCACAAAGAAGCCGAACTTAAGGAAGTCTGACCACACTCCCCATGCTCTCCCGCAGCAACTCGCGATCTTCCAAAGCGAAACCCCCATCACGTGAAAACGGCACGCCGCGTCATGTGGCGATCATCATGGACGGCAACGCACGCTGGGCACAGGAGCGTGGCCTATCGAAGCAGGCGGGCTATCGTGCGGGCACCGAGAACCTGCGCCCGCTGCTGCAGGTCTTCGCCGAGCGCGGCGTCGAATTCGTCACGCTATTCGCGTTCTCAACCGAGAACTGGAGGCGCCCCAAGCGCGAGATTAACCCACTGCTGCGCCTTATCGGCCGCGTGATTGACAAAGAGCTACATGCGCTGCACGAAAATGGCGTGCGGCTCGTGCACATCGGCAGCCTAGCTCCGCTCTCGGACGACCTGCGGCAGCGGATAGAGCGGGCGATCGAGCTGACGAAAGACAACGACCGGCTCACCGTCTGCGTCGCCTTCAACTACGGGTCGCGTGCGGAGATCGTCGACGCGGCGCGGCGGGCGATGGACGCGGGCATTTCAGCGGACGAGCTGACCGAGGCGGCCTTCGAGGGCTATCTGAACACGGTTGGACTGCCGGACCCGGACCTGGTCATCCGCACCGCCGGAGAGATGCGCCTCTCCAACTTCCTGCTGTGGCAAGCCGCTTATGCGGAGTTCTACTCGACGCCGGTCTACTGGCCCGACTTCGACGAGGCGGAGATCGACCGGGCGCTGGTGGCCTATTCGCAGCGCGAGCGGCGTTTCGGCGGCAGCAGCAACGGCGCCTCGAACGGCAACGGGGCCAACGGCAGACACGCCTAACGGCGTCCGCGCATCGCGTTGTTAGTCACACGTCTGATTACAGCCGCCATCGGCATACCCCTGATCGCGGGGGCCGTCTGGGTCGGCGACGCGTTGCTTGCCGCCGTGGTCTCGGCCGCGGTCTGCATCGCGACGCTGGAGTTCGCCAATGCTCGCGGCGTCATGCGCACGCCGATGGCCGTTATTGCGGCGCTGGCGGCTGCCGCGCTGCCCGTGGCGGCGTATTTCGGCGAGGCCTATTTGCTCGGCGCCATCGTCGGTGTAATCGCCGTGATGGGTGCTGCCCTGACCTTTTCCAATCACCCGCAGCGCGACGTTACCGAGTGGCTGTGGAGTATCGCCGCGCCGCTCTATCTCGGTGTCCTAGCCGCCCACCTAGTACTGCTGCGTGAGATCCCCCTGATTCATGGACCAGATGGGGGGATCTTATTCGCGGGCGGCTGGACCGCGTACCCGGGTGAGGTCGACTTCGATTCAACTGTCGGACGGGAGCTCCTGTTATTCACGCTGTTCCTCGTGTGGGCGACCGATACCGGCGCCTACGCGGTGGGCCGCGCGATTGGGCGGCACAAGCTGGCGCCGGCGATCAGCCCTGGCAAGACGATCGAAGGTACACTGGGCAGTCTCGTCACGGGGTTCATCGCGGTATTCGTCCTCGATGCTGCGATCGGAATCGGCTTCGAGACTTTGGACCTGGTCTTGATCGGATTGCTCTTGCCGCCGCTGATCGGCGCGGGTGACCTCGCCGAGTCGGCGCTGAAGCGGGCTCTCGACGTCAAGGATTCGAGCGGGTTGGTGCCGGGCCACGGCGGCATTGCCGACCGGCTGGACAGCCTGCTATTCGCGGCGCCCGCGGTCTACTACTACGTCAAGTGGGTCATCGACCTTTAGGCAGCCTGTAAGCGGCAGGCCTGTATACTGGATTCGAAGTGAATTCTCCCCTGACTCGTGTCGCCGTACTGGGCTCGACCGGGTCGATCGGTTGTCAAACCCTCGACGTAATTCGCGCTTACCCCCAGCGCTTCAAGGTGGTTGGCCTCAGCGCCTGGAACAACGCGGACCTCCTGACGAAGCAGGTCGCGGAGTTCGCGCCGGGCATCGTGGCGTGCGCCAACCCCGCTGCGCTTCGGGGCCGTATCGGTGCGGACGTGAAGCGCGGCAGCATCACGGACGTAGCTTGCGCCGATGAAGTCGACATAATCATATCGGGCGTCGTCGGCAAGGAGGGGTTGGAGCCGGTCATGCAGGCGCTGCTGCGCGGCAAGACGGTTGCGATCGCCAACAAGGAAGCGATGGTCATGGCCGGTGGGCTGCTGCAGGAAGCGGCGCGCAAGGGCGGCGGCAGCATCCGGCCCGTCGATTCGGAGCACTCCGCAATCTGGCAGTGCCTGGCGGGGGAGGACGTCGCGTCTGTGAAACGGCTCGTGATCACGGCCTCCGGCGGCGCGCTGCGGGACCTGCCGCTGGCTGAGATGGAGGCGATCACGCCGGAACGGGCGCTGGCCCACCCGAACTGGTCGATGGGCCGCAAGATCACGGTCGACTCCGCGACGCTGTTCAACAAGGGCCTCGAAGTCATCGAAGCGCGGTGGTTGTTCGACGTGCCTTACGACCGGATCGACGTGCTGATGCACCGCGAGAGCATCATCCATTCGATGGTCGAGTTCGTGGACGGCTCGTTCAAGGCGCAGCTTTCGTCACCCGATATGCGGCAGCCGATCCAGTACGCTCTGAGCTACCCAGAGCGCCTGCCGACGCCGCTCAAGCCGGTCGATTTCGCGGGCATGGGGTCGCTACGCTTCGAGCCGCTGGACATGGAGCGCTACCCGTGTTTGGGCTACGCGCTGGCAGCCGGTTCGCGCGGCGGGACGTACCCGGCGGCGCTAGCCGCGGCGGACGAAGAGGCAGTGAACGCATTCTTAACCGGCCGTTTACGCTTCCTCGACATTCCCGAGCTTCTCTCTGACACACTGGAGGGGCACGTTACAACTGACGAAATCTCTTTAGAGGCTGTTCTTGCAGCCGACGCATGGGGTCGCGAATTCGCGACGGCCTGGATTGAGGCTCGCTGAGTGCTAGACGTTCTGACTTCATACGTAGCGCCCTTCCTCGGGGTGCTCGTCGTCCTCGTTGTCATCCATGAGCTCGGCCACTTCGTCACAGCGAAGCTTTTCGGTGTGAAGGTGCTCGAGTTCGGCATCGGATACCCGCCGCGCGCCTTTGGCTTCAAACGCGGCGAGACCGAGTACACGGTGAACTGGCTGCCGCTGGGCGGCTTCGTGCGGTTGCTGGGAGAGGAAGACCCGACCGACCCGCGCAGCCTGGCGGTGCTGGCGGCATGGAAGCGGCTCATCGTCATGGGCTCCGGGGCCTTCATGAACCTGGTGCTGGCGATCCTCTTGTTCTCGGCAGCAGTGATGTTACCCAAGGAGGTACCCGTCGGCCGGGCTGTGATCGCGCAGGTAGTACCGGACTCGCCGGCCGCGCTCGCGGGGCTGAAGCTCGGCGACGTGATCGAGGAGATTGACGGGCGCGACATCCAGAGCGTCTCAGAAGCGAGCTACAACATCAGGCTCAATCTCGGCGAAGAGACCGACATCGTCGTGCGCCGGACCGACCCAATCACGCAGGTGGTGAGCAAAGAGACAGTGACGGTGACACCACGCTGGGCGCCGCCGACGTACGACTACGTGGTGCAGCCCGGCGACGACGTTTCGAGCGTCTCTGATGCGACGGGCTTCGACCGCGACGCGGTGCGTCAGGCTGCTGAGATCGACTTTCTGCTGCCCGAGGATATGACGCTGATAATCGGCAGCGGCGATCTGGCGATCGAGTACGACACGCAGCCGGGCGACACGGTCGCCTTCGTAGCTCAGCAGCTGCGCGTCAGCGATGCCGACGTCGCGGCGGCCGCCGGGCTGGGCGACCCCGACACGCTGGCCGCAGGCACGACGCTGCACTTTGTTCAGGGCGCCACGGGTATACGCATCGGGCCGCAGTACGCGTTCACGGAGACGCGTTCGGAGGACCCGTGGACCGCGCTCAAGCGTGGATGGCGCTCGACGTGGGACTCGCTGAAGATCGCGCGCAACGAGATCTACGCGAAGATCAAGGGCGCCAGCGGCTCGGCGCCGGTCTCCGGTCCGATCGGTATTGCCCAGGTAACGGGTGAGGTGGTCGATCAGGCGGGCTGGCAGAGCTTGATTGAATTCGCGGGCCTGCTGAGCATCAACCTGGCGATCCTGAACATCCTGCCGCTGCCGATGCTGGACGGCGGGCGAATGGCTTTCGTCGTGATCGAGGTGCTGCGCCGCGGACGCCGTATTGCGCCTGCCAAGGAGGCGATGGTCCACCTGGTTGGCATGGGGGCGCTATTGATCCTCGTTATCGTGCTCAGCTACTTTGACGTTGCGCGAATCGTGAGAGGAGACGATCTGTTCCGATGATCCCGCAAACACGACGTCAGACCAAACAGATTCAGATAGGCGACGTAAAGATCGGCGGGAATGCGCCGGTCGTCGTGCAGTCGATGACGACTACCGATACCGCGAACGTCGAGGCGACCGTGAAGCAGGTGCACGAGCTGGCAGAGCTCGGCTGCGAGGTCGTGCGCATTGCCGTGCCCGACAAGGAAGCGGCGGCGGCGCTGCCCGACATCGTACGGCAGACGCCCCTCCCTCTCACGGCAGACATCCATTTCGACTACCGCTGGGCGCTCGCCGCGATCAAGTCCGGGTTCGATGC
>DASTLN010000137.1:0-2821 GCA_035714925.1 Dehalococcoidia bacterium
CCCCGGTGTTGTCGCCCGCCTTGTCGAGAAGGAACTCCTCTACCTCGAACGAGAGTCGATGCAGTCGAACTTCTCGTTCAGGCACGTGTTGATGCGCGACACGGCATATCAAGGGATGTCGAAGCTGAACCGTGCGTTCGCACACGAGGCATACGCGGCGCTTCTGGAGCAGCGAGCCGGCGAGCGGCTCGCGGAGATCGAGGACCTCGTTGGGTATCACCTGGAATCGGCGGAGACCTATCGCTCCGAAACTGGCCTTCCAGTCTCCGATGATTCACCTCTTGCTCTTAGGGCGGCTCGGCATCTGGCAGCTGCAGGAAACAGGGCATTCGACCGCGAAGACATGTCGACGGCATCCGGTCTCCTTTCCCGAGCAGCTGTGCTGCTAGACGAGGAAGAGGCTGTCCGCCTGGGTGTGACATGGCGGCTCGGGATCGCTCTGTTCGAGCTCGGCGAGCTAACGGAAGCTGAGCGGGTTCTGGAACGAGGGACTGGAGTGGCGGATCGCATCGGAGCAACCACGTCGGGGTGGTGGCTCAGGATGGAGCTCGCGGAGCTTCGGTCGTGGCGTGATCTATCTCAATACGTCGAAGTGATGGAGATCGGAAGAAGAGCCGCAACTGAGCTGGAGGCCAGCGGCGACATGGCCGGAGTGGCTAGGGCTTACAGACTCATGGGGCACGCTTACGCGAGCCGCGGAGAACTAGAGAAAGCGATCGAGCATTTCGAAACGGCTCGTGTGTACGCCGAGAAGGCGGAGGACGAACGAGAACTCAGCCAGACACCTAACCTCGGTGTTGTTCACAGCCCCGTTCCGGCCCCGCGATGCCTCGAATTGATCCAAAGCAACCTCGGGCGGGCGCGCCGACCGGATCCCGACGGGCTGGCTGGCCTGGGATTCGTCTTGACGATGCTCGGGCGTCAGGACGAGGCCGAGGCTGCCTTCGTCGAGGCTCATGAACGCGCCATAGAGTTGGGAAGTCGCTGGAAGGCCGCCAACGTCGGGATGTATTACGGTGGAGCGCTGTTGCTGATCGATGACGCCCGTGGCGCTGAAAGCAGGTTGCGTCCAGCCACGGAGATCCTTCAGGCGATGGGCGAGCGCAGGATGTTCTCCACTGCCGTTGCGCTTCTCGCGGAAGCGCTGTTTCGCCTCTCAGAGCATGAGCAGGCAATGCTGGCAACCATGCTCAGCGAGGAATCCACAGCGGCGGATGACTTCGCGTCGCAGATGCTATGGATGGGTGTGCGGGCCAAGATCTTGGCTGTGCGAGGCGAGTTCGACGAGGCAGAACATCTCGCGCAGGAAGCCCTTGCGGTAGCGCATCGGACCGACTTCGTCAACATGATGGGCGACGCCCACATGGACTTGGCGTTCGTCCTTAGGCGTCACGGAGAGGCACCAGGGGCACAAGCTGCGGCAAACGAAGCCCTTCGATTGTACGAGCAGAAGCAGAATGAGCCTTCACGACGACGCGCGATCCGGGTCCTCGACGAATTGGCGCCCGCAACCAGCAACGCCACAGGCACCGTGAAGCCAGCGGTTGGGGATTGAAGGCCGGCAACAAGGTTCAGGCCCCGGGACGAATCTGGGGCCTGAACACTAGATGGCGGTCTGTCAGAACCTGATGTGCGCGCCGCCGGCGAGCACGAGCGTGAGAAGCGAGCCCACCGCGACCAGCATCCGCTTGGCCAACCTCATGCCCTACCTCCTCCCTCTCCTGTCAACGGCCGCTGGGATTGCCTCCCAGCGCTCCATATCCCCCTTGTGCTTCACGGCCCCCCACCTGGGGGAGGTTCGCCAAACTATCGGGGGTCACCCGACGGACCGACAAGCCGGATGACCGCCCTACAACATATGGAGTACTTCCGACGTGACACGAACTGTGTGCAAGCTGCAAGGCTGCTGCGCCGATGAGTAAGGGGGCAGTAGGCTTCACTCGGCGACGCCGAAGGGTGGATCTTGGCTAATCAGCGAACCAGCACGAACAAGGCGCTAGGGCTCTTTGAGCTAGCCATCGTCTTCCCGACGCTCGCCGCCCTCGGCTACCTTGTATGGCAGAATCCCGGGGACATCAAGCGCGAGCTCGCGATCTGGGCCCTGGTCGTCGCGGGCGTCGAGCTGATTCCTGTGCCTCTTTGGCGCAGTACGTCAATCAGCATGGGATTCCCGCTGCTGCTCGCGATCGCCTTCCAAGACAATTACACTGCGGTCGCGGCCGGCGTTACGGCGTTTGTTGCGGCTTTCGACCCGCGGGAGTTTCGTCGCGAGTTGGGACTTCTTCGAGCGCTATTCAACAGGTGCCAAATCGCCCTAGCGGTCGTGGCCGCAAGCCTTGTCTTCCATGAAATTGCATCTATCGAGTCCAGCACGCCGAGATTACTCGCAGCCGCTATGGCCGCCGCCGTTGCAGACTACATCCTCAACACGACACTTGTGGGTATCGCGGCGGGGCTCTACTACCGCATTCCGCCATTTCAGGCTATTCGAGCGTTAAAGGTGGGTAACCCGTCGGAATTCTTCGTAAGTTACATAGGTCTTGGTCTTGCAGGGTTGATTCTTGCAAAGGTCTGGCTCGACTTGGAACTTAGGTGGTTAGCGCTGCCAATGATTGTCTTGCCGCTGCTGCTGGCCCGGCAGATGTTCTTCCGCAGCAAAGCGTTGGAGGAGGCGCATAAAGAACTCCAGGACCGTGAGCAGGTGTTGCGCGCTTTGTCGAACCGCATGGCGGAGGAGCGACAGGACGAACGGGAGACGATCGCCGCGTACCTGCACGACGATCTCGCGCAGCTCCTCTTCAAGCTTTCGATCCAAGTGGAT
>DASTLN010000138.1:0-8545 GCA_035714925.1 Dehalococcoidia bacterium
GCGGCGGCGTCGAGGAAGCTGTCCAGGTTGCGGCCAAAGCCTTGCAACGCCGAGGCGGCGCCGGTGGCGGCAGACGTGGCCTCCTGCAGTCCGGCGTCACGACGCGCCTTGCGGTCTTCGAAGTTGCTGAGCACGATGAGAATCGCGAGCGGGAACAAGGTGGCGACAGCAAGGATGGTGAGGCGCGTACTGAGCGAGAGTCTGCCAAAGAGTCGCAATGGCACCCTCCTCCGCGATCAAACCTGCACATTTCCCCGTGAGGTGTAACGATACTGCGACGGAGAAACGTGGGGATTTATGACAGACTAACACACCCCCGACTCATTCTGCCGGACTCTGCGGCGCAATGGCGGTCACGTTAAGATCGGTGCATGGCGGAGACTACGTCACGTGAAGAGACACCGGAGCTTCAGCCCGGCCTGCTGACGGCGCGTCGCATGCTGGAATGGCGGCGTGGCACGGGACGCCTGAAGCGCATTCGAGCGCCGGATTGCGTGATTCTTACGCACCAGGCGTCGCTGTTTCGGGCGCTGGCGCCTCGGTTTGGGCGGGGCAGGCAGCACGGCTTGTTCTGCGACCTGCGCGTCCTCGGTGCCCAGCACGGCAGGCTAGGCATCGCCGGCAACTTCGGCATTGGCGGCGCCGTCACGGCGGCGGTTGTCGAGGAGCTCGCAGAAGTCGGCGTGCGTGAGATCGTGGCGGTAGACCTTGCTGCCAGTCTCTACGCCGAGGTCGCCAGCGGCACGATCGTCCTGGTTTCGGACGCGGCGATCGGTGACGGCACGGCGCCGCATTATCTGCCCAACACCTCGGACGTCGAGGTGAGCGATGATTTGTCAGGGCGCCTGGCGTCGGCGCTGGCGAGCCGCGACATCGGGTTTTCGGCGGGACGCGTCTGGTCTACAGACGCGGTCTATCGCGAGACTGCGGCCGAGGTCCGCAGGTACCGCGCTGCCGACTCGGTGCTCGTGGATATGGAGACGGCTGCATTCCTTGCCGCCGGGGCCGCGCTTGGCCTCGAAACGGCATCGCTTTTGGTCGCCGCCGACACGCTGTACGACGACTGGCAACCGCCGGCCGATAGCCAGCGCGTCCAGGCCGCGTTGCGCATCGCCGCAAGAGCAGCGCGAGAGTCTCTTCTGACATGACGCCGGCGATCGTCGTCATCACGTACGACCGCCCTCACACGCTGGAACGCCTGCTCACTTCGCTCGACGCCGCGAAGTACCCGGAGGGTGTCGAGGTCCCGCTGGTCCTCACGACCGACCGCGGCGATTCGGCCGGCTCGCAAGGCGTCGTCAGGCTGGCGAAGGGTTTCGAATGGCGGTTCGGGCCCAAGCGCGTCATCGAGCAACCGCGACATCTGGGCCTGGTCGACCACTTCTGGGCGGCCGGACGTTTGTCGCACGACTACGACGCGATCGTCCTGCTGGAGGACGATTTGACCGTGGCGCCACCGTTTTACCACTTCGCCTGGCAGGCACTGACGCGCTACGAGAAGGAGCCGCGAATCGGCGGTCTATGCCTCTATGACCTCTGGTTCAACGGGTACACGCAGCTGCCGTTTCGGCCCCTGAACGACGGCGCGGATGCGTATTTCGTCCAGGTGCCGTACACACAGGGCTACGCGATGACCTCGGTGCAGTGGCAGCGCTTTGACGAGTGGTGGCAACGCAACGGGCCGGCGGTAACGCCGCATCCGGCGCTGCATGCCTCCTTCCTGAGGTTTCGACAGGACGAGTGGCTGCCGGCGATGGCGTCCTATCTCGCACAGGAGGAGCGTTACTTCTGCTTCCCGCGCGCGTCGCTGAGCACGGGCTGGGGAGACGCCGGCGTCCACTTCGACGCTCGGACGGACTGGTTTCTGGCGCCGGTCCAGGTCAGCGGCGGTGACTATCGCCTGCCGGGCCCGGACGAATCGATGGCGGTGTACGACTCGTTTTTTGAATTGACGCCGTCGCGGTTGCGGGAGCTGGCGCCTTCGCTACCGGGTATCGATTTCGATGTCGACCTGAACGCCACCAAGTTGCCGTCCAACCTGCAGCATGAGCACGTGCTTACGACCCGGCCTACGCGGCGGGCGATGGTCAGCTTCGGACTGCGGCTGCAGCCGGCGGAGCTCAATGTGATCCAGGGGGTCCCTGGCGACGAGATAAGTTTGGCGCGCCTCGAGGATGTGTACTGGGGGCGGCTGGCCGGGTTGGAGGCGCGCCGCAAACTGGAGAAGCTGGCCTGGTCGAAGCGGCGGCCGAGCCGCCGCCGCGCCGCGGCGTTCTTGATAGCGCGAGGTGTCAATCGTCTGCGCCGCTTGAAGGATGGTCCAGCGGCACGCACGAGGTGAACCGCGATGCAACCGGGTAACGTAACCTTACATGTGGTGGGCTATCGGGGAGGCGCGGCATGGTGAGGGAAGTGGTGGGGCAGTCCGTTCCCGCCGGCATCTTTTGCTCCTTCGTGGCCTCCCGTGGCGATGCCTCCCCGGCCAAGGAGCCGCACCGGTCCTACGACGCGGCGAAGCGCGCCCGCGAAGGCGCCGTTGCTGGCTTGCCGCTTCCACTTACGCTGCCTCTGCTAGCCATGCGTGAAGCCTGGTAGGAGGCCGGTATCAGTACCGCGATTGTGCACGACTACATGACGCAACTCGGCGGCGCCGAGCGAGTTGCGGGCCGCATTGCGAAGCGCTTCTCGGAGGCGTCGCTGTATACCAGCGCCCATCGCCCCGACATCGTGCCGCTGGCGGCGGTAGGCGGCCGGGCGTGGCGCACGAGCTTCCTGCAACCGATGGCGGCTCGGGTCAACTTCAAAGCGCTGTTGCCATTGATGCCGATGGCGCTGTCTTCTCTGCCGGTAAGCGAACATGAGCTCGTAATCTCCAGTTCCAGCAGCTTCGCGCATCACGCTCGCGCCGGCGGCGAGGCGGTCCACGTCTGCTACTGCCACACTCCGCCGCGCTTCCTCTGGGAGGGCGAGATGTATTTCGCCGGCCGGCTGGCGTTGGGCGCCGCGCTGTCGCCGCTGCTAGGGGTGCTGCGCTATTTGGACCGGCGCGCCGCGCGCCGGGTTGGCGCCTATGTGGCGGTATCGAAGCACATTGCCGCGCGGGTCCGGCGTGTCTACGGGCGGGAAGCGCAAGTGGTCTATCCGCCCGTGGACGTCGCTTCGTTTGCGCCGTCCCGCGAGCGCTCGGGGCGGTTTCTTGTGCTATCTCGTCTCGTCGCCAGCAAGCGCGTCCGGCTGGTGGTTGAGGCGGCGAACCGCCGCTTGCTGCCGCTCGACGTTATCGGCACCGGGCCTGAGCTTGCGGCTTTGCGGCGCATGGCGGGGCCCACGGTGCGTGTGCTCGGCTGGCAGCCGGACGCGGTCGTGCGGGAGGCGCTGGCAATCTGCGAGGCTGTCGTGATCGCGGGAGAGGAGGACTTTGGTCTCGTCACCGTTGAGGCACAAGCCAGCGGCCGGGCGCCCGTCGCGTTTGCCGCCGGCGGGGCGCTGGAAATTATCGAAGACGGCGCGACGGGCTATCTCTTCGACTCCCAGGACCCCGAGACGATCGCCGATGCGATGTTGCGAGCGCGCGAGGCGCCCCTGCCAGTAGCCGACCTGCTGGCATCCGCGCGGCGCTTTGATCTGGCCGCGTTCTACGAACGTTTCGATGCGGCGCTGACGCTGGCGCGAGTCGCGGCGCCGGCGTACGTGCGAGAGGCGATGGCTCTGAAGGCCGGGTCGTGAACCTGCGATTGCTACGGGCCGAAGCGCTCGCCTTGCCGGCGCTCAGTGAGGACCGCCGCGAAGGCCTCCTGACCGCGGTCCGGGCGCTGACCTACGTCGCATTCAGCACCCTTATCGTCCTGAGCCCGTTCCGGGCGCGCTTCGAGCTGGTTTCGCGTCCGGACACGCCGGTTTACGGCGACTACACGGACTTCCTGCTGTACTGGAGCGACGTGGCGTTCCTTGCTTTCCTGGCGCTATGGGGTCTTAGCCTCCTTATCGGCGGCCGGCTGCCGCGCTTTGGCCCGGCGGCGATCCGTTGGCCGGTCTTCGGGTTGCTGGCCGTGACCTGGCTGTCGGCAACTGCCTCGATCGACCCGGCGCTGTCGGCGTACAACGCGCTTCGTCTGACGGCAGCGGCAGCGCTGGCGCTCTTCGTCATCAACGAAATCGATTCCGTTTCCAGGCTCGCGCCGGCGCTGGCGGTTATGGTGGTGCTCCAGGGTGCAGTGGGAATCGGCCAGGCGATCGATCAGGCGTCGGTGGGGCTGCACGAGCTGGGGGAACTACACCTCGAAGTCAACGCGGGCGGTACGAGCGTAATCTGGTCCGACGAGGGACCGCGCCAGCTACGGGCTTACGGGCTTTCAGACCACCCAAACATCCTCGGCGGCCTGCTGGCGCTGGCGCTTGTCCTCGTGGCGGCAGCGGCCACGCGGTCGAGCGATCTCTGGCGCGCGCCGCTGGCGGTGGTGTTCGCGCTGGGCTGTGCGGCGCTGCTGCTGACGTTTTCCCGTGCCGGGGTGCTGGCGCTGGGGTTCGCGCTGCTGCTAGCGCTCGGGCTGTTCGCCTACCGCCGTGACTGGCGGAACGCGGGCGCCTGGGCGGCTGTCGCGCTGGGCGGTGTCATCATCTGCCTGGCGCTGGTCAAGCCCTATGGTGACGAGTTGTGGCAACGCGGCGTTGTGCTCGACCCCAGCGAGGTCAGCAGCACGGAGCAGCGTTCCTTGAGCGAGCGCGAGGCGCTGGTCAAGGTGAGCAACGACGTCTTCGTCGCGAGGCCTCTGCTGGGTGTTGGGGCGGGCACGCTGCCGAAGGCGCTCAAAGACGGCTGGCCGGACTTCGCTTACGACTACCAGCCGGCCCACTTCGCGCTCCTGACGGTGGCGGCAGAAACCGGGATCGTTGGGGGCATGACGTATGGCGCGCTGATGGTCGTGCCCTTCGTCCTGTTGTGGTGGCGGCGTCGTGAGCTGACGCCGGAGCTCATCGGGGTCTCCGGCGCCCTGCTGGCCGTCACCCTCATCGGCCTGTTCGATTACTACACGTGGTCGCTGGCACCGGGCCGGATCTGGTTCTGGCTGGTGCTGGGATTGTGGGCGGCAGCCTACATGCGACGGCGGGAGGTCTCCGCCGATGCTTGACCTGATCTTCATCCCGCTGCTGCTGCTCTACTTCACGGTCCTCACGGCGCTCTTCATCTACGGCGCCAACTTCCTGCACTTGACGTGGACGGCGCTGCGATCGAAGGACGCTGAACCGCCGGCTGTGGTGCCAGTCGAGTGGCCGACCGTCTGCGTTCAGCTGCCGATCTACAACGAGATGTACGTGTCGCGGCGCTTGATCGATGCGACCGCCGAGCTTGACTACCCCGCGTCGAAGCTCGAAATCCAGGTGCTCGACGATTCTTCAGACGAGACGGCGTTCATCGCACGGCAGGCCGTTGAGCATTGGCGGCGGCTGGGCGTGAATATCAGCCACGTCCGTCGCGGCACGCGGGAAGGCTTCAAGGCGGGCGCGCTGGCCTACGGTATGGACCGCACGGACGCGGAGTACATCGCGATCTTCGACGCCGATTTCATCCCGCGACCTGACTTCCTGCGGCGCACGGTGCCGGTGCTGTACGCGGACGAGGGCCTGTCATTCGTGCAGACGCGCTGGGGCCACACGAACCGGTCTCATTCGCTGCTGACCTTCCTGCAGTCGCTTTCGATCGACGGGCACTTCGCTGTCGAGCAGTACTCGCGCTGGAAGCTGGGTTACTTCTTCAACTTCAACGGGACGGCGGGGGTCTGGCGCAAGGCGGCGATGATCGATGCCGGCGGATGGCACAGCGAGACGTTGACGGAGGACCTTGACCTCTCGGTGCGGGCCTTCCTGCGTGGGTGGCGCGCCGCCTACGTGCGGCAGGTGGAGTCGCCGGCCGAGTTGCCGGTGAGCTTTGACGCCTATCGCCGTCAGCAGCATCGCTGGGCGCGCGGCAGCTTCGAGTGCGCCTACAAGTACTTACCGACGATCTGGCGTTCGACGCTGTCGTGGTGGCAGAAGGTGCAGACGACGCTGCGTTTGACCGGTTACGCGATCCACCTGCTGATGCTGGCGCTCTGCGTGCTCTACCCGCTGCTCGTGCTGGTGGCGACGCGCTATCCGGCGCTGCTCTCGCTGTTCGGGTTCATGGCGGTGTTCAATTTCGCCGGCATCGCGCCTTCGATCATGTTCGGCGTTGGTCAGCAGCAATTGCGGCGGCCCGGCTGGAGGCGGCTGTTGTTTGCCGTGCCGCTGCTCAGCTTCCTGGGCGCGGGCATGATGGTGACGACGGCGCGGGCGTTCTGGCAGTCGTTCTCGGCGCCGCGACAGGCGTTCGAGCGCACGCCCAAGTTCGGTCTCGGCGGGGAGAAGCGGGAGTGGCGACGCCTGCGCTATCAGCTGCCGCTGGACCGAATCGTCGTGGCGGAGTACCTGCTGGCGGCGCTTAACTTCGTCACCTGCGTCGCGGCGTTCGGTCACCAGGCCTGGGCCGTAGGGGTCTACACCGCCCTGTTTGGCTCCGGCCTGGCGGCGACGGCGACGTTTGCGATCGTGCAGTCGTTCCGGGCGCGGCGCGGCGAGCGCGAGGCCCCGGCCTACGCGATCCCGGAGCCGGCTTCGGGGGGCGGCGGCTCATGACGCTGCAGACGCACCAATCCGGCGTCGCCCTCACGTCACTTGAGCGGGCCGTGTTTGAAGCCGTGGCGTACGCCGACGTGTTCGATTTCCCGGTGACGCTGGAGGAGATACGGCATGCGCTGCCGGCGACGGCACGGCGGGCGGATTTGGCGAAAGTCATGGCGCCGGACGGTCCGCTGGGGGGGCTGGTTAGCGAAGCCGGACCGTTCTACGTCCTGGCCGGTCGTGAGTCATTGGCCGAGGTGCGACGGCGGCGCGCTGAGGCGTCCGTTAGCTTGATGCGGCGCGGCGTCCGGTACGGCTCGCTTATCGCGAGACTACCTTTCGTGCGCATGGTAGCGATCACCGGCTCGCTGGCCGTGGCGAACGCCGAAGCCGGTGACGACGTCGACTATCTGATCGTCACGGCGAAGGGGCGTCTCTGGCTGACGCGGGGCCTGACGATGCTTGTCGTGCGGCTGGCGGGGTTGCGCGGCCTTACGCTTTGTCCCAACTACCTGCTGTCGGAGTCCGCATTGGCGCTTCGCGAGCGCGGCCTCTACACGGCACGCGAGCTCTTGCAGATGCGTCTCGTCCGCGGACAGGAGGTCTACGCGCGGATGCTGGCGGAGAACGCCTGGACTCGTGAGCTGTTGCCGAATTGGGATGTCGCAATCGAGACGGAGAAGGGGCATCGGTCCATCCCGGCGCGGCTGGGCGAGCGGTTGCTTGGCGGCCGGCTGGGCGATGCGCTAGAGCGATCGCTGCTACGAAGGAAGGGAGGGGAGCTGCGGGCGCAGGCCGGCGACAAGGACGAAGCCGAGTTCAACGAGGACGTGTGCAAGGGCCACTTCGACGCGCACCGGGCGCGACTGCGAGACGCGCTGGCGGAGCGAATGCGGCGACTGGAGGGCGGGCCATGAGCCGCGTGTTGCTGGGCCACTCCTATTTCCTGCGCTTCGACCCCAAGCTGTGGCAGGCGCGGCAGCCATACGCGCCGCTCGGCACGCTCTACGCCGCGGCCGTGCTGCGAGACCACGGCCACGAGGTACGGCTGTTCGACGCCATGCTGGCGGAGTCGGCAGAGGGCTGGCGCTGGATGCTGCGCGAGGAGCGCCCGGACGTCGCGGTGCTGTTCGAGGACAACTTCAACTACCTGTCGAAGATGTGCCTGCTGCGCATGCGCGAAGCCGCCTTCGAGATGATTGAGGCAGCGCGTGGGGAGGGCGTCGAAGTCGTCGTCTGCGGCGCTGATGTCACAGACCACGCCGCTGATTACCTGCGCCGCGGCGCTACCTTCGCGCTTCTGGGCGAGGGCGAGGAAACGCTGATCGAGCTGCTTCAGGCGATGGAGCGCGGCGCGGCTGGTCGAGACGTTGCCGGGCTTGCCTACCTGGACGATGCCGGCGAGGTGGTCACAACCGAGCCGCGGGCGCTGATCGGCGACCTCGATTCGCTGCCGCCACCGGCGCGCGATCTGGTCGACGCGGACGCCTACCGCGATGCGTGGCGCTCTCAGGGGCGCGTATCGATGAATCTGGTGACGTCGCGCGGCTGTCCGTTTCACTGCAACTGGTGCGCGAAACCGATCTGGGGGCAGCGCTACGGTGTCCGCAGCCCGGAGGACGTGGCGGAGGAGATAAGGACGCTGCGCGGTCTGGGCGCCGAGCACCTGTGGTTCATGGACGACATCTTTGGCTTGAAGCCGGGGTGGCTACCGCAGTTCGCCGACGCGGTTGAGGCGGCAGGCGTGCGCACGCCCTTCAAGTGCCTCAGCCGCGCCGACCTGTTGCTGCGCCCGGGCGAGATCGAAGCGCTGCGACGAGCTGGTTGCGAAACGGTCTGGCTGGGCGCGGAGTCGGGGTCGCAGGCGGTGCTCGACGCGATGGAGAAGGGGACGACAGTCGAGCAGGTG
>DASTLN010000139.1:0-11478 GCA_035714925.1 Dehalococcoidia bacterium
CGTCTCGTCCCACTCCTCGTCCGTCAGCACGTAGAAGCGGTCGTTGCGTATCGCGTCGATCAAGATCTCGGCCACGTCGGCCGGCGGGATGCTCTGGGCCAGGACGCCGCGCAGCATGGCCCGGGCGTCCGTCCCGGGCTCGTTGTCGAACGACTCGCCGGGGTTGCGCAGCTCGTCGGGGCGGTTGCGGCCGCCGTAGAACAGGTTCGTGTTCACGGTGCCGGGGCAGAGGGCTGAAATACCGACCTTCGCGTCCATCTGCTTGAGCTGAGCGTAGATCGCCTCGGAGTAGGCAAGGACGGCGTGCTTCGTGACGCTGTAGATGTTGCTGCCCGGCACGATTGCGGTGGCCGACGCCGTGTTGACGATGTGGGCCTCCTCGTCCTGCGCCAGCAGGATCGGCATGAACGCCGTGACGCCGTGGACGACGCCCCAGAAGTTGACGCCGAAGGTCCACTGCCAGTCCCGTGGGCTGGCTTCCCAGATCGTGCCGAGGTAGCCGTCGACCCCGGCGTTGTTGCAGACGACGTGCACCGTGCCGAAGGCATCGACCGCCTGCTGCGCCAGCTCGTCCAGCGACTCCTGCTTCGACACGTCGGTCCGTACGCCGAGGACGTCGTGGCCGGCGTCTCGCATCTGCGCCACCGCGGTCTCCAGCGCCGTCGTTTCGATGTCGGCCAGGACGACCTTCATGCCTGCGGTGGCGAAGCGCTCCGCGAAAGCGCGGCCCATACCGCTCGCGGCGCCGGTTACCACTGCCGTCTTACCGGCGAACTCTCTCATATCAGATTCCCTTTCGCCCTCGTCGCAAGTTCCGACTTGCCATAAGCGTGCGTATTGGTATGAAATACGCCAGCACCCGCCTCGTTCTTGTATGTAGACACGCAAGGATCCTCAGGGACTGAGGAACCGGAGCCATGACGGCGCCGGGTAGCGGAGGCAGGGATGGCCCACACCCAGTCATTCAATCGTAGTTACTCCAACCCCGCATCTCGCCTTGCCTACGAGCGTCCCTGGCTCCTGGTCCTAGCCGTGGTGGCGATCTTCGCCTTCTACGTCGTCAGCGGCAACTACAGCTTCACTCGGCCCCTCGTCGTCAACCAGCCAGCGCCCATCAGCCAGGACGAGGCGCCCGCCGTTTCCGAACCCAGCACGGCGCCGGTTGCGGAGACCAGCTCGGCGAGCTTCTCGGCCGAGACCAGCGCTATCATCGAATCCTCGATCGTCACTTCGAACCACGCCACCCTCGTCGCGGAAGGGACATCGGACCCGGTCCAGCAGACGTCCGCCGCCTCTCTGCCCGCGGCGATCGCGGCGCAGACAGCGCCTGCCACGTCTGCCTTAACCTCGGCGACAGCCGCGGACCGCTGGGCAACCGCCGGCGTCGTACTCGTCCTCGAAGGCCAGACATGGGACGAGACGAGCCTCGCGAACATCGACGCGGCGTTGTCGCTGCTGCCCGCGGGCGTCCTCTCGCGTCTCGGCAACCCCACGCTCGGCGCGCTGCACATCCTGGTTAACACCGAGGGCCGTTCGATGAGCGGCTCCCAGCCCTACGGTGGCGCCGCCAACTACTTCTCGACCAACGACGGCGTCAACGAGCTGGTGCTCTACCCCGGCCAGGGCGTCGCGACCGTCCTGCACGAGATGGGCCACGCTTACAACTTGCGCGCCACGCCGGCCGGCCACTACGCCCAGGTGCTGATTGACCCCGAGATGGAGAGCTTCCTGGCGGCGACGAGCTGGCGCGTGGTCACCCCGCGCGAGGCAGTCGCGACCGCGGTCGACCACACACGCGTCGTCTTCGACTACGAGGGCAGGTTCACGTGGCCCGAGGTGTCGCACTTCGACCCGCTGGAGGACTACGCCAACACCTTCGCGATGTACTACACGGACCCCTCGGGGCTACGTGCGGAGTCGCCGGAGCGCTACCAGTGGATGTCCGCCAACCTGCCGCAGTAGGGACCTACTCCGACACCGCAAAGCCAACGCCCTCTCGGATCTGTTCGATCGCCCACCGGATGTAAGGCAGCGTGGTCGCCGGCAGCTCATCGATCTGGAACCACGACAGGTCGTCGCACTTGTCCGGCTCCCGGATCTCGATCGTGCCCTCCCGGTTTCGCGCCGTGAAGAAGAAGTCGAGGCGTCCATCGGCGGGACGGTGCAACGTATGCGCCAGCGTCAGGTCCGCGGCGTCGAGCACAAGTCCGGCTTCCTCGCGCGCCTCGCGGATGAGGGCGGCCGTCAGGGTTTCGCCCGCCTCAACGTGACCCGCGACGAGGCTATACATGCCGTCGCCGTAGCCGGTATTGGTGCGGCGCGCCATCAGAATGCGTCCGTCCTCGATCAGGACGAGGTAGACGGCCGGGATCAATGACGCCCTTGATGAAGCAGGGATGCCCTGAGTCACAAGCTACTGCGCGACGGCGCCAAGTTCCTGCACGAACGGGTCTGCCGCCGTACCCAGCAGCCGCCAGTCATCATCGACGGCAATGGTGCGCTCCGCGGACCGTATCTCCCGGTACGGTAGCGCCGGGTCGATCGCCGGCGGCTCGACGCCTTTGGCCAGCGCCCTCGCGGCGTCGATCAGCATGCGTCGGGCGCGGATGATCGCCTTGTCTGACGCGCCGAGGTGTTCGAGCGTACGGTCCATGATCGCGCCCATGCTCTCGGTGACCGCCATGTCCTGCTGCGCGATGCCCTGGATACCGCTGTAGCTGTTGATGCGCTGCTCGCTGCGGTCGATCAAGTAGTCGTTGTCGGCCCACTGGTTGCGGGCCTGGATGCCGCCACCCAGCCCGGCTCGCGTGCCCGGTCCGAAGGTCGGCACGTCGTATTTGCCGCTGTCCATCTGCACGTCGCGCACGCCGGGCTTCATGTCGATTCCCCAGCGCCAGTAGCTGTCGTCGTCGCGCGGAATCATCATGATGCAGCTATCGCCGCCGACGGGCAGGTAAGGCTGCGGCACATAGACATAGCCCGGCATGATGAAGTCGCTGACGCGGACGTTGAGGTGGCCGTTCGGCGTCGGGCGGATGCCGGCATAGCGGAAGCCGTACCAGGTGTCCTGCACCTCGAGCTCCGGGTCGCCGACGTTGCGGTGGATGTAGCCACGCATCGGCAGCGACGGGTAGCCGGGGCGGTCCGTGTCGTCGCCCTCAGGGAAGGGACGCGGGCTGCCGGGCGGGTTGGCGCTGTGCAAGTACGAGATGTGCGTCGTGTCGACGTTGCCCTCGAGGCCCTGGATCCAGTTGCAGTGGGAGATCACTTTGGAAGCGCGCCAGCGCTCGGCCGGCACGTCGTCTGAGCCGAGGTTGCGGAACGGCGTCTGCTTCTCCGGCGGCCCCATGTAGGTCCAGACGATGCCGCCGGACTCGTGCGTGGGGTAGGCCAGCGCGCGGACCTTCGTCTTGAAGTTCGACTCCGCGGGTTCCGACGGCATGTCGACGCACGCGCCCGTGATGTCGAACTTCCAGCCGTGGTAGACACAGCGCAGCCCGGCCTCCTCGTTACGGCCGAAGAACAACGACGCGCCGCGATGCGGGCATGAGTTGGCTACGAGCCCCACCGCGCTATTCGTGTCCCTGAATGCGATCAGGTCCTCGCCGAGCAGCCGGACGCGGACGGGTGGGCTGTCAGGCCCCGGGACTTCGCTGCTGAGCAACCCGGGCAGCCAGTAACGCCGCAGCAGGTTGCCCATCGGCGTCCCGGGACCAACCCGGCATAGCAGTTCGTTATCTTCGCGAGTCAGCATCGTCAGTTACCGGCCATTATGCCCGATAGCCAGGGTGACATCCCACGGCTCCGATACCGGGCGGGCCGGGTGCCACATTGTGAGGCGCCTACACGCGCCAGCCGCTGGCCGGTGGCTGCGGCATGCGGTCCTCCGGCAACGACAGCTGGATGCCGGTGCGGTCCTCCTGGGCGCGGACCACCGCGTCGAAGTTCTGCTCGCCCCAGCCCTGACCCAGCACGTAATCGAACTCGCGGCCGACCACGGACCCCATTGCCATCTCGACGCCGACCTCGGCGGCGAGGTCGAGCGCGAGGTGCGTGTCCTTGGACGACAGCGCGGCGGAGAAGAACGCGGGCTCGAACTGACGCCGGAACACGGTGCGCGGAAACGTACCCGTGATCCAGCGGTTAGACCCCGTGCTGACGCCGATGACCTCGACCAGCGTCTTGAGGTCGACGCCCGCCTTCACGCCCATCGTCAGCACCTCGGCCGAGATCACCGGCACGGCGATGCCGACGAGGTTGTTGCAGAGCTTGCAGACGTCGCCGGCGCCGACGTCGCCGCAGTGGTAGATCTTGTCCTCGCTGCCGATCGACGCCAGGAAGGGCTTGACGCGCTCGAAGACCGCCGCGTCGCCGCCCACCATGATCGAGAGCGTGCCCTGCTCGGCGCCGGTGACGCCGCCGGAGACGGGCGCGTCCAGCATGTCGATGCCCTTCTTCGCCAGCTCCGCCGCCACCTTGCGCATCAGCGTCGGCGAGTTGGTCGAGAGGTCGACGTACACGGTGCCCGGCTGCATTGACTCGAGCAGCCCGCCGGGGCCCAGCGCCACGGGCTCAACCTCCTTCGGCCCCGGCAGCGAGGTGCCGACCACCTCCGCGCCCTGCACCGCCTCGGCGATCGACTTCGCGGCGGTGACGTTGAGCTCCTCCGAGAGCTGCGCGACGACGTCCGGGCGGATGTCGTAGATCGTGACGTGGTGGCCCTTCTGGGCCAGGTTGCGGACCATGTTGTTGCCCATGCGTCCAAGGCCGATGAAACCGACGTTCATGCGATAACTCCTCTAGATAAGCGGGGCGTGGTGCGGCAAGCGTAGCGGGTGAAGGCGGGGCGTCAAGCACATACAGAACATTTGTTTGCGCTCGCGGGCAGATCGTCGTACACTTGTTCGATAATAATTCTCCCGAAATCTACATAAGAGCCTATACAGAATGATGGTTGCTTTTGTAAGATTCGGTAACGACTCGTAGGAGGTTCTATGAAACGGTCCTTGCTTAAAGGCGTAGTAAGCGAAGGTATGTTTCCAGACGAGCGAGTATTTCTAATAACAGATCATCAGGGTAAGAAGGTCTCCACCATTGTCCAGAATTCGGATGTGAGCAACATCCATGAAAATCGTGGGACAGTAGAAGTACGAGTGGTCGGAGAGAAGGGTGACCTCACGCTAGTAATGTTACCTGGTGAGGTTTTGGGAACGAGTCGAGTTTTAGCCGTAAAGAACTCGGACATTCAGCAGAATAGTTCAAATAACGGCAACGGTTATCACTGAGTGATACTTAGCAACATCTCCATCCATGAGGCGTTGGATGATGGTCGTCTGGCAATCGAGCCTCAGCCAGCGCCACGATTCAACAGCATCGATGGCAAAGAATCCCCGTATCAAACCTCTAGTGTCGACTTAACCCTTGCACCGAATCTTAGCGTAGAGAAGGACGAGCAGTTAGCCATAAGCATCGACTTAAGGCAAGCTGAAAAAGTCGCTGGAACGCTGTCTACCCTTTCAAGGCCCATTGAAATCGATCCTGCGCAAGGTTTTCTCCTTCGCCCCAATCAGTTTGTCTTGGGACGAACCTCCGAACGGGTCAAATTAACCCTACCGGCAGAATACACAGACGAAGCAAACGGCAAGCCATGCCTGGCCGCTCGCGTCGAAGGAATGAGTTCCAGGGCTCGGTTCGGCATCCTTGTCCATTTCACTGCTCCGACTATCCATGCTGGATTTGACGGAACAATCACGTTAGAGATCAAGAACCTTGGATGGTTTCCCTTTGTCCTGTATCGCAACATGCCTATCTGTCAGCTAATTATCGAGCAGGTCGAAGGTGTACCTGCGCCAAATGAAAGCCAATTCCAAGGGCAGGCGACACCGGCTGGTACTCAGTAAATGGTTTAGGCGGATAGCCATTCCTCACTCCGAGTCCGCCTCCTCGCGCTGCCGCTGCGCCTCCTCCCGCTCGTGACGGTGCCAGACGAGCCCACCAAGGACTTCCAGACGCGTGCTTAGCCCCAACCAGTAAAATAGGCGCAGATGAAATCTCGCTTCGTCCGCCTTCTCGGCCTGTCGTTCGTACTCTGCCTGCTGGCGCTGACCGGCTGCGGCGGCAGCCGTCCCGCTGTGAACGAGACGGCCGGTGAGGTGATCATCACACCGATCGAGACCACGCCGGTGCCCGAGGTTTCGCGCGCGAACGCCCCCGATACGCCGGATCGCCCGCGCGAGGGCCGCTGGATCGACGTCGACGTCTCGCGCCTCGAGGTTCAACTGATGGAAGGCGACCGCGTCCTGGAGACCATCGGGCCGGTCGCGGTCGGAGCCGAGATCGATACCGGCGCCTACGAATCGACCCAGACCGGGCTGTTCGCGGTATACGTGAAGACCGAGGCGCTGACCTACGACGCGCCGTACGACACCTACATCAGCCACTGGATCGGCTTTGACTCAGACAAGGACAACGGCTTCCACTCGTTCCTCAAGTCGGAGGACGGCGCCATCGTCGACGCTGCCACTGGGCGTATCAGCAACGGCTGCATCCGCACGGGCGCCGCTGAGGCGATCTTCGCCTTCGCGGAGGTCGGCATGCCGGTTTACGTGCACGCGTAACGTCCGGGCTACGCCGCCTTACTGCGCGTCGGCGTGCTCCCGCCGCTCGGCTGACTCAAGCTCCCGTTCGTGCGGGTGCCAGACGAGGCCGATGAGGAACTCGCGCGCGCGTTCCCTGGGCGGACGCTTTGGCTTCGCGAGCCTGTCCTTCGGCAGGTCGTAATCGCCGCGCATGACGCGGGGGTACTCCGCGGCGACCTCCGCGCCTAGCAGCATGATGTTGGCGCTGAGGTAGACCCAGAACAGGAACGCGACGACGGCCCCCAGCGAGCCGAAGACGACGTTGTAGTTGCTGAAATTGGCCACGTAGATCGCGAATGCCACCTTGGCGAACTCGAACAGGATGGCGGCGATCCCGGCGCCGAGCAGGACGTCGCGCACCTTGACCCGCGTCGCCGGTACCACCCAGTAGAGAAAGACGAATGCCACAAACGACAGCGCCGCGGGGATCAGAAGCGGCAGCACGTCCCAGACGAGGCTGAAGGTCTGGCTCGCCTCGGAGAGGATAGGGATGTCGTCCGAGGTCTCCCGCGCGTACCGAATCGCCGCGGTGCCGGCCAACGAGGCGATGACCAGCGGCGCGAAGGCAACCACCATCGTGAGGTCGAGCAGCTTCTGGCGCACGATCGGCCGGTGCACGTCGAGGTCGTAAGCCAGGTTGAGAGAGCGACGGATGACGCCGAACAGGTTGCTCCCCGACCACGCCATGCCGATCAGTCCCAGGAGCCCGACGGCGCCGCTGCCGGTGCCGGCGATGTCGCGCACCGCCTGCGCGACGTCGTTCTGCCCCTCGTCCTCGCTCAGCGGGATGTAGTCGAGGACGACGTCGACGAGGTCTTCCTGCAGCTTCGAGTCCTGCAGCGCCACGCCGAGGATGCCGACGGAGAAGATCAGCAGCGGGAACAGGGAGAACAGCACGTAATAGGAGATGGCGGCGGCCATCTGAGAGCAGTTATCGTGTCCGAACTCCTGGACGGTGCGGACCGCGAGGATCCGCAGCTGGCGGAGCGAAAGCATGCTTCTAGTCTAAGGGTCGGCCAAAACATCGTGTCTCCCGGTGGTCTACGACGAGCCGCGGCCAATGATTACACTGGTGCGGCGGTTAGGATCGGGCATCACGAAGCGAGGGGAAGCATGCAGGATCTCGAAGGCAAGGTAGCGGTCGTCACCGGCGCCGCGAGCGGCATCGGCCGGGCGATGGCGGAGCGCTTCGCGCGCGAGGGCATGAAGGTCGTCCTCTCCGACATCGAGGAGACAGCGCTGCAGACGACCGTCCAGGAGCTGAAGCAGCGCGAGTACAACGTCACCGGCATCGTGACCGACGTCGCACGGCCCGAGTCCGTCGACGCGCTGGCGAAGCAGACGCTAGAGGCCTACGGCAAGGTGCACATCGTCTGCAACAACGCCGGCGTCTTCCTGCCCATGAAGCCGATGTGGGAATCGACGCTCAAGGACTGGCAATGGATCCTCGGCGTCAACCTCTGGGGCGTGATCAACGGCGTCCGCGCCTTCGTGCCGATCATGCTCGCGCAGGACGAACCCGGCCACATCGTCAACACCGCGTCGCAGGCGGGGCTGGTGACGTCGAACAGCATCTACTCCGTGACCAAGCACGCCGTCGTCGCCGTCAGCGAGGGGTTGAGCTCGCAGCTGGGGCAGCAAAACGCCAGGATCGGCGTCAGCGTCCTCTGCCCACTCTTCGTCGACACGAAGATCATGGAAGCGGAGCGCAACCGGCCGTCCGAGCTGTACAACGAAGGACGGCCCGAGGGCGCGAACCCGATGCAGATGCGCGAGGTCACGCCGCCCGAGGAGGAAGCCGAGCGCGTCCTGCAGGCGGTGCTGGAAGACCAGTTCTACGTCTTCCCGTACCTGCAGACGGTGGACGACAACGTGCGCTACCGCTTCGACAACGTGATCAACCGCCGCAACTTCGAGCCGCGGCCGATGCGGTAACGGCGGGCCGCCTTTCGCCTACGGGGCGACGAGATTGCTTCGTCGCTCGACGCTCCTCGCGACCCCATTGCGAGCCATCGACCGCCAGGGAGAGGCGAAGCAATCTCGTCGGTCCGTCTTCCAACACAGAGCCGAGCGCGGTAAGAGGGGCCGCTTGCTATGATTACCGGGCCTGCCACGCGGCCCCAGGTTCGCGAAGCAGGCTGCATGCGCCCCTTTACGGGGCACGGGGGTGTCCCCGTCTTCGAGGGAGAAAAACGTGACCGAGCTGGATTCCGAGACGCTGCTGCACATGTTCCGCCAGATGGTGAAGATCCGCGAGTTCGAAGAAGCCGCGGCGCGGATGGCGGAGCAGGCCAAGATCCCCGGCGCCGTCCACCTCTACGTCGGTGAAGAGGCCGTCGCGGTCGGCGTCTGCACCGAGCTGACGTCCGCCGACGCGATCGCCAGCACGCACCGTGGCCACGGCCACTGCATCGCCAAAGGCGGCGACCCGAAGCTGATGTTCGCCGAGCTCTACGGCCGCGCCACGGGCTACTGCCACGGCAAGGGCGGCTCGATGCACATCGCCGACCTCGACCTCGGCATCCTCGGCGCCAACGGCATCGTCGCCGGCGGCGCGCCGATGGCGATGGGCGCGGCGTTCGCTTCGAAGTACCGCAAGGACGGTACCGTCTGCGTCCTCTTCTGCGGCGACGGCTCCACCAACGAGGGCGCCTGGCACGAGTCGATGAACTTCGCCGGCCTGTATCAGCTACCCCTCATTACAGTCATCGAGAACAACCACTGGGGTGAGTGGACGCGCCAGGAGAACCAGGCGCCGATCACGGAGCTCTACGTGCGCGGCGCCTCTTACGGCATGCCGGCCGTCCACATCGACGGCCAGGACGTCCTCGCGATCAACGACGCCGCCCGCGAGGCGGTCGACCGGGCGCGCAACGGCGGCGGCCCCACGCTGATCGAGGCTGACACTTATCGCTTCCACGACCACATCGGCCGCGCCGAGCGCGAGATCCGCCCCAAGGAAGAGCTCGACCGCTGGCTGGCGCGCGACCCGATCGAGATCATGCGCGCCGTGCTGATCGAAAGAGCGATCACGACGGGCGAGAGCTCAGAGCGCATCGTCGAAGAGGTGCGCCGCGAGATTCAAGAGGCGATCGAGTTCGCCGAGGCGAGCCCGCAGCCGGACCCGGCGGACCTGCTGACAGACGTCTACACGGTTTAGAGGTAGGGAAATGCTCGACGCGACGCGCCATTCATCCCGTAGGCGAGGCTTTCTAGCCTCGCCGTCGACCGACCGCGACGTTGCGTCCTTCCCGACGCCAGGGCTGGAAAGCCCTGGCTACGTCTCGGTAACCAGGGCAGCGTGATGGCGAAAGACCCGGTAACCACCGCCGCCGACATGATGTGGCACGCGTACCTCGAGACGCTGCCGACCAGCATGCGTCAGCGGACCTACTTCGAGGCGTGCCAATTCGGCGCCGGCCGTGTGATGGCGGACCAGCTGGCACACCTGGTGCTGGACGGGATCAAGACCGCGACGTCCGACCTGATCTGGCACATGGAGTGGAACCAGAAGCCGATGTGGGACGTCGGCGACGAGCACGTGCTGCTGGACGGCAGCTGGCGCCCCGTCTGCGTCTTTCGCACCACACAACTAGAGACGAAGCGCTTCTGCGACGTCGACGCCGCCTTCGCCTACGACTACGGTGAAGGCACGCGGACGCTGGTGTGGTGGCGAGAGCACGTCTATGCCTGGTACGCCAGCCAGTGCCGCGAAATGGGCGTGGAGCCAACGCAAGAGATGCCGCTGCTCTGCGAGCGGTTCGAGGTGGTCTACGCGCCGGGCCGTGTAGCCGCGATCTAATAATTCCCCTCTCCCCTGGAGGGGAGAGGGTTAGGGTGAGGGGTCGAGCCTCCGTCTCAGGAGACGCCCCATCGAGCGAATACGGGGAGTTGCCAGATGCCGGAAATCACCTACCTGGAAGCGATCAACCAGGCGCTGCACGAAGAGATGGCCGCGAACCCGGACGTCTTCATCGCCGGCATCGATATCGCGGAGCGCGGCGACGTGTTCGGCGCGACGCAGGGCATCTACACCAAGTACGGCAGCGAACGCATCATGGACACGCCGATCGCCGAGTCCGGCATCATCGGCCTGGCGCTGGGGTCGGCGGCGCGCGGGCTGCGTCCCGTGGTCACGATCATGTTCATGGACTTCATCGGCGTCTGCTTCGACCAGATCCTCAACCAGATGGCGAAGATGAAGTACATGTACGGTGGCAAGGTGACGCTGCCGCTGACCGTCCTGACCAACGCCGGCGCCGGCACCAGCTCGGCGGCGCAGCACTCGCAGAGCCTGGAGGCGCTGCTCTGCCACATTCCCGGCCTCAAAGTCGTCATGCCCAGCAACGCCTACGACGCCAAGGGCCTGATGAAGTCGGCGATCCGCGAGGACAACCCGGTCTTCGTCGTGCAGCACAAGCGCCTTGGGCGCACCCGCGCTGAGGTGCCGGACGGCGATTACACGGTGCCGCTCGGCAAGGCGGCCATCGTGCGCGCGGGCAAGGACATCACGCTGGTCGCAACGTCCTGGATGGTCCACGAAGCGCAGGCCGCGGCGGAGCGCCTGGCCGAGCGCGGTATCGAGGCGGAGATCGTCGACCCGCGCTCGCTCGTGCCTTTGGACATGGAGACGATCGTCGAGTCCGTGAAGAAGACGCACCGCGTCGTCGTCGTGCACGAGGCCGTCCGCTTCGGCGGCATCGGCGGCGAGATCGCCGCGCAGATCACGGAGGAGGCGTTCGACTACCTGGACGGGCCGCCGCTGCGTATCGGCGCGCCATCCAGCCCCGTGCCGTACAGTCCCGTGCTCGAGAAGGCGTGGATACCGGACGCCGACGAC
>DASTLN010000140.1:0-4446 GCA_035714925.1 Dehalococcoidia bacterium
GCTCCCCGGTGTTCCCTCCGCCACGATGACGCCCCTGCGGATGATCGCGACCCGATTCGCCAGCACCTCCGCCTCTTCCATGTAATGCGTCGTCAGGAAGATCGTCTTGCCGAGCTTCTGCAGGTCGCGCACCATCTCCCATGCGCTGTGCCGCGCCGCCGGGTCGAAGCCGGTCGTCGGTTCGTCCAGGAACAGGAGATCGGGGTCGCCGGCTAGGCCCACCGCCACGTCAAGGCGCCGCTGCTGCCCTCCCGAGAGCTTGAGCACGCGCATCCCCCGCTGCTCCTCCAGACCGACGAGCCGCAGAAGCTCCTCGCGCGGCCGCGGGCGCGGGTAATAGCTGCGGAAAAGGTCCAGCGTTTCTTCTACCGTCAGGTATGGGTCGACTCCGCTCTCCTGAAGCACGATACCGATCCGTTGCTTGAACGCCGTTTCGCTGTTCCCCGGGTCGAAGCCCAGGACGCTGACTTCGCCCGCGCTGCGCGTCCGGTGCCCCTCGAGTATCTCAACCGCCGTCGTCTTGCCCGCGCCGTTCGGCCCCAGCAGCGCGAACACCTCGCCCCGCTCCACCCGCAGGTCGATCCCCGCGACCGCCTCTAGCGTGTCATATGTCTTGCGCAGGCCGGTGACCTCGATAGCGGGATTGGCAGCGATCACGGCTTCGGCTCCATACTCCGATAGTAGAGATATGCGCCGCTTCTGTCCCCCACGCCTCTATTCGCTGCTCGCCGCCGCTGTCATGGCAACGGCCACGCTTGGCTGCGGTGCCCTCGATGGCTCGCCGTCTCCCACCGAGACGCCTAATCCGGCGCAGAGCCTCGGCCTCGAGATCGCTGAAACATACGGCAGCCTGATGCTGCATACGCGGCTCATTGTCGAATCGCGGCCAGCGGTGCCTGACGTCAAAGAGCGGCTTCGCGCCCTGCGTGAAGAGTTCAAGCTGCAGTTCGGCAGCTACGCCTGCCTGCGCGATACCTTGATCGACGCCGAGCAGACGGAGGTCGCTACGACCTTTGACGCCGGGCGAAGCCGCTCCCTCGAATCAGACATGTCCTGGCTCGAAGACGCCGCCAGCGATTACGACCTCGAAGACCCCGCGATTCGTGAACGCCTCGAAGACATCCAAACGCTGGACGACTACGCCTTCCGGGAGCGCGTCGCCCAATCCCGCCCCGGCGAGGAGCTCCTCTGCGGCGGCTAGCGAGTTGTTATGGTCTTCTGATTACTGGTTCCGCGATGGCTGCAGAGTTGCATCGCTGACAAGCTGTCGGACGGAGTCCTCATCACGGTCGCCCGCATTGAGCTCGTAGGCAGCCAACATGATGGTGTCGACCAGGGCCCGTGCTATCGTCTGGGAAGGTAGCGCCGCCCAGTATTCCTCTCTGTCCTGCACCCATTCCACGAGGACGGCGAAATCGAGTTCACCGTCGAGGAAGCGGCCGGTCTTGACGAGAAGTTGAGCACTGTCTGACATGAGTGAGTCTCCGACACCGTCATTCTACGTCGATTCCTCCGTCCTTCGCCAAAGATTCGAGGAACTTGACTTCCTGGGTCAGCTTCAGCGTGGGGAAATTCGCGCCGTCGTTGTGCGAGAGTGGCCGGCCCCAGCTTCTGCCGGGCAGCCGCCAGGAACGATGTCACAGCGTGTCTTCTACTCGGTGGCTGACGTGCTGGTCGCGGTCGTTCATCAGTACCTGCTGCCCGACGGGTCCATAGGTGGAAGTGGACGAAGGCTACCCGACCCGAAGTGGCTAAGGGATGGCGACACAATCCTCAAGTTCAAGCCAACTGCCGGTCGCTAGATTCTGTCCTAGCCCACCAGCGCCAGCAACGACAACTGCTCGACCGGTGGCGGCGGCTGGATAAGCCGGGCCCGCCCCGCCCCGATCTCGTACTGCTGCTTGATCTCCGACACCTTTCGCAGCGTTGGCGCCTTCGCGTCTTCCGGCAAGTAAGCGTCGTAACGGTAAAGCTCCCGGTACCGCTGCAGCAGGTGAGGCCAGTCGCGCGCCACCTGGCTCAAGAAATGCTCTCGCGTCCCGGACCGCAGGTGCAGCAGGTTCGCCCAAACGCCCTGCGCTCCCGCGTCGTGCGCCGCTTTGATCACCTCTTCCAGCTGCTTCGGCGCATCTGAAATCCCCGGCAGGATCGGCGCCATCGAGATGTTCACCTTGATCCCGGCGTCGGCCAGGACACGCACGGCTCGCAGGCGCTGCCGCGGTGGCGCCGTCCCCGGCTCCGTCTTGCGCCACACGTCCACGTCCAGCGTCGGGATCGAGACGTTGATCCCCACCTCCGCCCGCCGCGACGCCTCCTGCAGCACGTCGACGTCCCGCACGATCATTGGCCCGCGCGTGATCAGCCCGAACGGGTTGTGGACTGCCGTCAGCGCCTCCAGGCACCCGCGCGTCAGCCGGTACTGCCCCTCGGCCGGCTGATAAGGGTCCGTGGCCGCGCCGATAGCCACCGTCTCCCGCCGCCACGACCGCTTGTGCAGCTCCCAGCGCAGCACCTGCGCCACGTTCGTCTTCACCCGGATCGAAGTGCCGTAGCGCGAGTCGAAAGGGCGATCGGCGCGCTTCTCATAGGCACGGACGTAGCAGTAGGTGCAACGGTGGACGCAGCCCATGTAGGGGTTCAGCGTCCAACGGAAGGGCATGCCCTTGCACTTATTCAACGCCGTCTTGCAAGGCTCCTCGCGATAGAGGTTATCGTTCTTCATCGTGGGGCTCCGTGAGTCTCTTTAGCGGGGGCATGGGGGTGTCCCCATCTTCAAAGCCCGCGCGTTCTTCATCGTGGGGCTCCGTGAGTCTCTTTAGCGGGGGCATGGGGGTGTCCCCCATCTTCAAAGCAATACTGCGGCTGCATGCCCGGCATAATAGCACAAACGTTCTTGGCCTTGAGAGCTGTCACAAGGCGTAAGCTTGGGCTCAATCGCCCCCCAGGGAGAAAAACGATGGCAGATCGCTTGGTTAGAGTCGCTTCAGTCCAGGCCACGCCGGTCTTTCTCGACCTCGAGGCCAGCCTCGAAATCGCCTGCGCCCAGATCGATGAGGCCGCGAGAAACGGCGCCCAGCTGATCGTGTTCCCGGAAGCGTTCTTGCCGTCCTTCCCGCTCTGGGTGGCCGGCGGTTCCTCCGGCGCTCGTCCTCAGCACAACGAGCACCTGCAGTTGTACGCGGAGTTGCTGGCCAACGCCGTGGATATTCCCGGCCCGACTACTACCGCGCTGGGTCAGGCAGCTCGAGACGCCGGCGCGCATCTCATCATCGGAGTGAACGAACGCAACGCGGACGCCAGCGGCGCGAGCATGTACAACACGGTCATCTACTTCGACGACCACGGCACGCTCCTCGGCAAACACCGCAAGCTTGTGCCGACCATGTCGGAGCGTCTCGTTTGGTCTCCCGGTGATGGCAGCACGCTGCAGACCTTCGAAACCGGCCTCGGCAAGCTGGGTGGCCTGACCTGCTGGGAAAACTATATGCCGCTCGCTCGCTTCGCTCTGTACGCCTGGGGCACCCAGATCTACGCCGCGCCGACCTGGGATAGCAGCCCGGGCTGGCTGGAATCGATGAACCACATCGCGTTTGAAGGCGGCTGCTTCGTGATCGGCTGCTGCCAGGTCGTGCATGCCGATGACGTACCGGATAAGTACGCCTTCAAGCAAACCCTGCTGGAAGCCCGAGGCGAGTGGCTCAACGCCGGCAACAGTGTCATTACCTCGCCGCGAAAGGTGCTGGCCGGTCCCGTGGCCAACCGAAAAGAGATCCTCTACGCGGACCTCGACCTGTCTCTGCTCTCGATCACGAAGGGCATGCTGGACACCGCCGGCCACTACGCTCGACCCGACGTATTCGACCTCACGGTGAACCGGTCCTCCCGCCCGATGGTACGCAGCATTCTCGATACCGCGGAGATTCCCGACTAGTCATGGCGATCGTCTGGCTGGTCGAGTGGGACGGCATCACGCCGCAGCAGTACGAAGACCTGCGACGGCGCACCGGCTGGGATACCGACATCCCGGACGGCCTCGAGCACCAGGTCGCCGCCTTCAGCGACAAGGCCCTTGTCCTGACTCAGGTCTGGCGCTCGCCCGACCACGTCATGCGCTTCATGGAGGACCGCCTGCTGCCCGCCGTCCAGGCGGCCGGCATCCGCAGCATGCCACGCGTCGACCAGTACCCCGTCCACTCGATCCTGACGCCGTCCGGCTGATTTCCTCAAAACATCCGCCCAGGGGGTTGACAGCGCCTTTCCTTCGGGTGTATTTAACCGGTAGGTTATTTAACTGACAGGTGAAACACAGATGACCACGATGACCGCCGACCCCCTGAGCACCACCTTCGCCGCGCTGGCCGACCCCACCCGCCGCGCCATCCTCGCCCGTCTCTCCGACGGCGAATCGTCGGTCAACGAGCTTGCCGCGCCCTTCGAGATCAGCCT